>JAABRV010000045.1 GCA_011390735.1 Trueperaceae bacterium
CGGGCTGCAACGCCACCGCGGCGACGCTGGCGCTCGCCCCGCTGGCCGCCGAGGGCCTGCTCGGTGAGCTGCCGGTGGCGACCATCGTCACCGGCGTCTCCGGCGCCGGTCGGGCCCTCGACCTCGGCCTGCACCACGCCGAACTCGACGAGAACGCGCGTGCCTACAAGGTCGCCGGCAGCCACCGCCACACCGGCGAGATCGAGATCAACCTGGGCCGCGTGGCGGCCCAGGGCAAGGACGCCCGCACCCACGGCGCGCGCGACCCGCTGCGCATCGCCTTCAACCCGGTCCTGGTGCCGATGGCGCGCGGCATCCTGGCGACCACCGTCGCGCGCCCGCAGCGCGGCGACCCGTCCGACGCGTCGCTGCTGGCGCTGTACCGCGACTTCTACGCCGGCGATCCCCTGGTGCACGTGCAGGCCGAGCTGCCGCAGACGAAGGCGGTGGCCGGCGCCGACCGCGCGCTCGTCAGCGTCCGCTACGATGGGCGGACCGGTGCCGTGGTGGCGCTCGCCGCCATCGACAACCTGGGCAAGGGGGCGGCCGGCCAGGCCGTCCAGGGCTTCAACGTCGCACGCGGGCTGCCCGAGACGCTCGGGCTGCGCTTGGAGGGTCACTGGCCATGAAGCTCCCCATGGGGTTCCGCGCGTCCGGCGTCCGCGCCGGCATCAAGCCGTCCGGCAAGCCCGACCTGGGCCTGGTCGTGGGCGACCGGCCGCTCCTGTGGGCGCTGACGACCACCCGCAACCTGGTGCGCGCCCCCTGCGTGACCCGCAACCGCGCACGCGCCGCCTCCGAGGCGCCGGTGCGCGCGCTGGTCGTCAACGCCGGCAACGCCAACTGCGCCAACGGCGACGGGGGGATCTGGGACAACGAGGACTTCGCGGCCAGCGCCGCGCACGCGCTCTCGCTCGGCCGGCCGCAGGAGGTGCTGACCGCCTCCACCGGCGTGATCGGCCGCAAGCTCCCGATGGACCGCGTGCGCGCGGGCCTGCCCCTGGCAGCCGCCGAGCTGAGCGACGACGTCGACGCCTTCGCGGAGGCGATCCTGACGACCGACCTGGTGACCAAGACGGCCGAGGCCGAGTTCGGCGGCGGCACCCGCGTCGTCGGGGTCGCCAAGGGCTCGGGCATGATCCACCCGAACATGGCCACGATGTTCGCCTTCCTGTTCACCGACGGCCTGGTCGATCAGGCGTCGCTGCGCGAGGCGTGGCGCGGCATCGTGGGGCGGACCTTCAACCAGATCACGGTCGATGGCGACACCTCGACGAACGACATGGCCCTCGTCCTCTCCAGCGGGCGGCGAGCGGTCGCCACCGAGGAGCTGACGGGCGCGCTCGAGCGGGTCGCCGGCGAGTTGGCGCGGGCGATCGCGCGCGATGGCGAGGGGGCGACCACGCTCATCACGGTCGACGTCCGCGGCGGCCGCGACGGGGCGGACGCGATGGCGGCGGCGAGGTCCGTCGCGGGCTCGAGCCTGGTGAAGGCCGCGGTCCACGGGCACGACCCCAACTGGGGCCGCATCCTGTCGGCGGTGGGCCAGGCGGGCGTCGTGGCCGACCTCGGCGCCGTCGCCATCAAGCTCCAGGGGACGGAGGTCTACCGCGGCGCGCCCATCGAGTTCGACGCCGAGGAGGTCTCGCGGGCGATGCGCTCGCCCGACGTCCTCATCGAGGTCGACCTCGCCGCCGGCACCGTCGAGGGGCGGGCCTGGGGGTGCGACCTGACGGCCGACTACGTGAAGATCAACGCGCTGTACACGACCTGACGGCCGCCGTCAGCGCCTGCGGTTCGCGATGTGGATCGCGGGCGATCCTGACGTTGCTCCGCCGGCCCAGCGCCCTCAGCGCCTGCGGTTGGCGATATGGATCGCCTTGCCGTGGGCGTGCTCCGCGGCCTCCATCAGGCCCTCGGAGAGCGTCGGGTGGGGGTGCTGGGTGGCGCCGATGTCCTCGACCGTCGCGCCCATCTCCATGGCGAAGGTGGCCTCCGCGATGAGGTCGCCCGCCATCGGCCCCACCAAGTGGACGCCCAACACCAGATCGGTCTCCTCGTCGGCCACGATCTTCATGAGGCCGTCCGTGGCACCCATCGTGGTCGCGCGCCCGGAGGCGGTGAGCGGGAACGACCCCACGCGCACCGTGAAGCCGGCCTCCTTCGCCTCCGCCTCGGTCATGCCGACGCTGGCGAGCTCGGGGTGGGTGTAGATGACGGCCGGGACCAGCGTGTCGACGGCGACCTTCTTGCCGGCGGCGTGCTCGGCGGCCACCAGGCCCTCCTTCATCGCCTTGTGCGCCAGGAGCGGGCCGCGCGCGACGTCACCGATCGCGTAGATGTGCGGCAGGTCGGTCTGCATCGTGTCGCTCGTCGGCACGTAGCCGCGCTCGTCCACGGTCACGCCGATCTCCTCCAGCCCCAGGCCCTTGCCGTTCGGCACGCGGCCGACCGCGACCAGGACCTTGTCGACCACGATCTTCTCCTGCTTGCCGTCGGCGCCCTCGACGACGACCTGGGTGCCCGCCTTGACCTTCTTCTGCGAGACGGCCTTGGTGCCGGTCATGAGCGTGATGCCGCGCTTGGCCAGCGCCTTGTGCAGCGCCTTGCTGGCGTCCGGGTCCGCGGTCGGCACGATGCGGTCCATCATCTCGACGACGGTGACCTCGCTGCCCAGCGAGGCATAGACGTCGGCGAACTCGAGGCCGATCGCCGAGCCGCCGAGCGCCAGGAAGCGCTTGGGCACCTCGCTGACCTGCAGGGCGCCGGTCGAGTCGACGACGCGCTCGCCGTCCGGCTCGAAGCCCGGGATGACGATCGGGCGCGAGCCGGTCGCGACGATGAAGCGATCGGCCGTGACCCGCCGGTCGCCGACCTCCAGCGCGTTCGCCTCGACGAAGCGCGCCTCGCCGGCGATCACGTCGACCTTGTTCCCCTTCAGGAGCTGCGAGACGCCGCCGGTGTGCTTCTTGACGACCTTCGCCTGCCAGGCGGCGAGCGCCTCGAGATCGACCTTCGGCTCCCCGAACTCGACGCCGTACGCCGTCGCGTGCCGGCTCTCCTCGAGCGTGTGGGCGACGTGCAGCAGCGCCTTCGTGGGGATGCAGCCGACGTTGAGGCACACCCCGCCGATCTCGCCCTTCTCGACGCAGGCGACCTTGAGGCCGAGCTGGGCAGCGCGGATGGCGGCGTGGTACCCACCGGGGCCCGAGCCGATCACGATCAGGTCGTAGTCCATACAACGTCCTCCTGGGCGGGCGTCAGGCGCCGCGTTCCCGGTGTGCCGACGATGGCGGCGATGGCCGGTCGTTCGCCGCCGCGGGCGCCCGCGGTAGCGGTCGCAGTCTACCGCCCCGGTCCCGCGGCGGCCGTACCATGCCGGGCATGGCCCGACCCGACACCTCCGTGCCGCACCGCTCCCTGACCCGCGACGACGTGCCCGACCCGCGCGCGGACTTCGAGGAGATCGTGACCTTCGCCTACGGCTTCGATGGCTACGCGCGCTTCGGGCTCGAGGGCTGCGGCGAGCTGGCCAACCGCACGCTGGACGTCTTCCTGCGCGAGCGGAGGCTCCCCGACGACCTCGACGAGCTGCGCGCCTGCCTCTACTTCGAGGCGCGCCGCTGGATCGTGCTGCAGGCCGAGCCCGACACCCGCGCGCGCCTCTACGTGGGCGCCCTGCTCGAGCACCTCGGCGACCGGCTCGACGAACTCCACGACGGGTCGGCCGCCCTGCCGCTGGCGTGAGCGGCCGCGGGGCCGGCCGGGACGGGACGCCCGCCGCCGTCGCCGCGCCCCGGCGGTAGACTGCGCGAATCATGGATCACCCCCCCACCGAGCCTCGCGAAGACGCGCCGCGGGCCGACGATCGCGGCGACCGCACCGATCGGCCCGATCGGAACGATCGGCCCGGCCGCTACGACCCGAAGTCCCTCGAGGCGCGCTGGCGCCAGGCCTGGAAGGACCAGGGCCTGTACACCGTCGACCTCGAGGACCGCTCGCGCCCGAAGTACTACTTCCTGACGATGTACCCCTACCCTTCGGGCGACCTGCACGTGGGGCACTGGTACGCCGAGGCGCCCGCCGACGCCGCCGCGCGCTACCGGCGCATGCGCGGCTACAACGTGCTCTTCCCCATGGGCTTCGACGCCTTCGGGCTGCCGGCCGAGAACGCCGCCATCCGCGCGGCCCGCGAGGGCGAGAAGGTCCACCCGATGACGCTCACCTACGAGCGCATCGAGCGCATGGAGAAGCAGTTCGAGCAGATGGGCGCGATGTTCGACTGGTCGAAGAAGGTCGTCACCTGCGACCCGGAGTACTACCGCTGGAACCAGTGGGTCTTCCTGCGCATGTTCGAGCGCGGCCTGGCCTACCGCAAGGAGAGCCTGGTCAACTGGGATCCGGTCGACCAGACCGTGCTCGCCAACGAACAGGTCATCGACGGCCGCGGCGACCGCTCCGGCGCGCTGGTCGAGCGCCGGCTCATGCCGCAGTGGCACTACAAGATCACCGACTACGCCGACGAACTGCTCGACTTCGAGGGCCTCGACTGGCCCGAGAAGGTCAAGACGATGCAGACGAACTGGATCGGCCGCTCCGAGGGCGCGCAGGTCGCGTTCCAGACCGAGGCCGGCCCGATCGAGGTGTTCACGACCCGCCCCGACACGCTGTGGGGCGCGACCTTCATGGTGCTGGCGCCCGAGCACCCGCTGGTGCCGAGGCTGACGACCGACGCGCAGCGCGCCGAGGTCGAGGCCTACCAGGCCGCGGCGGCACGCATGAGCGAGATCGACCGCCAGGCCGAGGGCAAGACCAAGACCGGCGTCTTCACCGGCGCCTACGCGACCAACCCGGTCACGGACGAGCGCGTGCCCGTGTGGATCGCCGACTACGTGCTCACCACCTACGGCACCGGCGCCGTGATGGCGGTGCCGGCGCACGACCAGCGCGACTTCGAGTTCGCCCGCGCGTTCGGGCTCGAGGTCCGCGTCGTCGTCCAGCCGGAGGGCGCCGAGGCGCTCGACGGCGCGACGATGGCCGAGGCCTACGCCGGCGACGGCGTGCTGGTGAACTCCGCCCCCTTCGACGGCCTGCGGGTCGGCAAGGAGGCCGCCAAGGAGGGCATCGGCCGCATCATCGACTGGCTCACCGAGCGCGGCATCGGCGAGAAGAAGGTCACCTACCGCCTGCGCGACTGGCTCATCAGCCGCCAGCGCTACTGGGGCACCCCCATCCCGGTCGTGTACTGCGACGCCTGCGGCATCGTGGGCGTGAACGACGAGGACCTGCCGGTCGAGCTGCCCGCGGACGTCGACTTCCTGCCCACCGGGCAGTCGCCGCTGACGCTGCACGAGGGCTTCCTCGCCACGACCTGCCCCAGCTGCGGCGGGCCGGCACGGCGCGAGACCGACACGATGGACACCTTCATGGACTCGTCGTGGTACTGGTTCCGCTACCTCAGCCCGCACCTCGACACGGCGCCGCTCGACAGCCGCCTGGCCGAGGCCTGGGCGCCCGTCGACATGTACACCGGCGGCGTGGAGCACGCCATCCTGCACCTGCTGTACTCGCGCTTCTTCACCAAGGTGCTGCGCGACCTCGGCCTGATCGACCACGGCGAGCCGTTCGTGCGCATGCGCAACCAGGGCATGATCCTGGGCGAGGACGGCGAGAAGATGTCGAAGTCGCGCGGCAACGTCGTCAACCCCGACCACCTGGTCGAGGCGTACGGCGCCGACGCGGTGCGCGCGTACCTCATGTTCATCGGCCCCTGGGACCAGGGCGGCCCCTGGAACTACCAGGGGATCGAGGGCGTCAGCCGCTTCTTGGGCCGCGTGTGGAGCGCGATCGCCGCGCCGCCCGAGGAGGCGGCGGCGGAGGCGGACCCGGCCACCCTCAAGGAGCTGCGCCGGGCCGTGCACCAGGCGATCGCCAAGGTCAGCGACCACCTCGAGGGCTTCCGCTTCAACACGGCGGTGGCCGAGCTCATGACCCTGCAGAACGCGCTGACCAAGGCCAAGGCCGCGGGCGCCGCGGGCACCCCGGCGTGGTCCGAGGCGTGCGAAACGATGACGCTGCTGCTGGCGCCGATCGCGCCGCACCTGGCCGAGGAGCTGTGGGCGCGCGCCGGGCACACCGCGTCGGTGCACCTGCAGGCGTGGCCGGAGGCCGACCCCGAGGCCCTGGCCCGCGACGAGGTGGTCATCGCGGTGCAGGTCGGCGGCAAGCTGCGCGGCGAGGTGACCGTGCCGGCGGACGCCGCCAAGGAGGAGGTGCTCGCGGCCGCGAAGGCGAGTCCCAACGTGCGCCGCCACCTGGAGGGCATGGCGGTGGTGCGCGAGATCGTCGTGCCGGGCAAGCTCGTCAACCTGGTGGTCAAGCCGCAGGGTTGACCGTCGTCCGTCAGGGCGGCGAGATCAGCACGACGTCCAGCAGGGTGGTCATCTCCACGCCCGGCGCCACCAGGAAGCTGCGGCGCAGCTCGTTGGGGTCCTGCGGCAGCACCTCGACGACGACCCCGACGCGCAGGCCGCGCGGGAAGAGGCCGCCGGCCGCGCTCGTCTCGACCAGGTCGCCGACCTCGACGGCGTCCTCGGCGATGAAGCGGTCCACCCGCAGCAGGCCGCCCACCTCGCCGATCGCGACGCCCTGCCCGCCCCGGTCGCGAACCGTCACGCCCACCCGCGACTGCGGGTCGAGCACGCTGCGCACGAGAGCCGTGCCCTCGGAGACCGCGGTCACGATGCCGACCAAGCCCTCCGGGGCGGTGACCGGCATGCCGCGCACGACCCCGTCGGCGGCGCCCACCCCGAGGGTCAGCACGTCGCCGACGCCGCCGGTGCTGCGCGCGATCACCGGCGCGCTGAGGGCGGCGGCGGGCGACTGGCTGCGGCGTGCGCCGAGCAGGCGCTCGAGCTCGGCCAGCTGCAGCTCGAGTCGGCGCTCCCGCTCCTCGCTCGCGACCAACGCGCGCCGCAGCGCGGCGACCTCGGTGCGGTAGTCGCGCCGTTCCAGCATCGCCTCCAGCGTCAGGCGGGTGTGCAGCCCGGCGCGGTAGACCGCCGTCTGCGGCAGCGCCACCGCGGCCGAGATCTGCGCCGGCACGCGCCCGACGAAGGCCGTCAACGCGAAGGTCAGCAGCGCGAGGCCGACGAACACGTACCAGGCCCGAACGAAGCTAGACAAGCCGTACCCCCAGCTCGCGGGCGGCCAGCAGCACCGCGGGCAACGAGAGGCCCACGACCACGCCGTAACAGCCGTCGATGCCATCGATCAGCGTCGCGCCGAGGCCCTGGATGGCGTAGCCGCCCGCCTTGTCGAGACCCTCGCCGGTGGCGGCGTAATCGGCGATCTCGGCCGCGTCCAGCGGACGGAAGCGCACGCGCGTGCTGCGCAGCACGGACGTCTCCCGCTCGCCCAGCCGCAGCGCGTGGCCCGTGTGGACCCAGTGGTCGCGACCCGACAGGCGGGCGACGAATGCGGCCGCCTCCTCGAGGTCGCGCGGCTTACCGAGCGACTCCCCGTCCAGCACGACGGTGGTGTCGGCGGCGATGACGAGCGGCCACCGGAGGGTATCGGCCGATGCGGGATCGTCCCCGACCGGTGGGGCGCCGGCGGCGGCCGGCGCGTTCGGGCCGGGGGCCGAGGCCGGACGCCGCCGCCCGGCCACGGCGAGCGCCTTCGCGCGCGCGAGCCGCAGCACCATCGCGTCGGGCGCCTCCCCCTCCAGGGGCGTCTCGTCGACGTCCGGCACGTCGATCTCGAAGGCAAGGCCGAGACCGGCCAGCAGCTCGCGCCGGCGCGGTGAGGCGGAGGCGAGGACCAGCGGCGGGCGCGCGGTTGCGGACACGCGGCCAGTCTACCCACGGGACCGCGCGCCGGGCGCGTCGGGTAGATTGGGCGCGGCGAAGGGCGGCGCGCACCGCGCGCCCCGCGCGGTCACAGGCCGCGCGCGGCCGCACGCCGCAGGCCCCCACGATCGAGGTGAGCGGATGACGGAGATCGAACGCATGAAGCAGCGGGTCGCCATCGCGGCGGCGGTGCGGGTCCGGTCCGGCATGCTGGTCGGCCTGGGCACCGGCAGCACGGCCGCGCACCTGGTGCGGGAGCTGGGCCGGCGGCTGGCGAGCGGCGAGCTGCAGCGCGTGCGCGGCGTCCCGACGTCCGTGGCCACCGCGACGCTGGCGCGCGAGGTGGGGATCCCCCTGGTGGAGCTGCCGGCCGACGGCGTCGACGTGACGATCGACGGGATGGACGAGGTCGACGACCGCCTCGACTGCATCAAGGGCCTGGGCGGCGCGCTGACCCGGGAGAAGATCGTCGCGGCGGCCTCGCGCGAGTTCGTGCTGATCGGCGACCACGGCAAGCGGGTGGGGACGCTGGGCGAGCGCACGCCGGTGCCGGTGGAGGTGCTGGCGTTCGGCGCCGAACGGACCGCGGCCCGCCTGCGCGGGCTCGGCGCCGAGCCGCGCCTGCGCCTCGTGGACGGTGCCCCCAAGACGACCGACAACGGCCACCTCATCGTCGACTGCCACCTGCCGCCGGGGACCCCGGCCGAGGCCGTCAGGGCGTTCGCGGCCGCCGTCGACGGCGTGCCCGGCATCGTCAGCCACGGCCTCTTCCTGGGCCTGACGCACCGCGTCTTCCTCGCGGGGCCCGACGGCATCGAGGAGCTCGTGGCCGGGTGATCGTCGCCGTCGGCATCGACCTGGTCGAGCTCGCCCGCGTGCGGCGCGCGTGGGGGGCGCACGGGGAGCGGTTCCTGCGGCGCTGCTTCACGGACGCCGAGGCGGCCGCGGCCCGGGGCCGGTCCGACCCGGTGCCGGCGCTCGCCGCCCGCTTCGCCGCCAAGGAGGCGTTCCAGAAGACCTGGCCGGAGACCCTCTCCTGGCGCGACGTCGGCGTCGTCAACGCGGCCGACGGGGCGCCGCGGCTGGCGTTCTCGGAGCGGGTGGCGCGGCGGATGGCGTCGGAGGGGTGGCGGGCGCACGTGTCGCTGACCCATGCCCGCGAGCACGCCGCGGCGGTGGTGGTGCTGGAGCGCGCGGCGGGCTGAGGGGACCAGCGGCGCCGCCCCCGGAAGACCGGGGGCGGCGGGACGTGCTCGGGTCGTGCGAGGTCGCGGGCGCGCCGCGCCCGGGGATCAGAAGCCTTCGGCGACGGCGCCCAACTCCTCGCGGTCGACCAGCGTGATGCTGCGGTAGCCCGAGGCGATGAGGCCCTCGGCGCGCAGCTCGGTGATGATCTTCGAGACGCTCTCGCGGGTGCTCGCCGTGCCCTCGGCCACGAGCTCGTGCGTGGCGGAGATCACCGGGCGGCCCTGGGCGTCGAGGCGGGCGAGCGGCGTGCCGGCCAGCGTGAGCAGGTAGCGCGCCACGCGCTGGCGCAGGTCGCCGGTCTGCAGGTGGTACTGGTACTCCATCGAGCGCTGCATCTGGACGGACAGCGAGCGGGTGATCGACATGAGGTCCTGCTGGTTGATCAGCGCGGGGTCGATCGCCTCGATCTGGGCCGTGGTGAGCGCCTCGGCGATCTCCTCGCGCTGGCCGTCCATGAACGCCTCCTCGCCGAAGAAGTCGCCGGGGATGAGGTGGCGGACGGTGAGGATGCGGCCTTCCGGCGTCATGCGCGTGATGCGCACCAGCCCGTCGCGCACGCGGAACACCGACTGCGCCGGATCACCGGAGTGGTAGAGGGTCTGGCGGCGTTGGAAGGTCAGGGTCTGCACGGGGGCCTCCATGGCGTCGGCGTGAACGGGGGCGGTGGTCTTCGGGGCGGCGGCGATCGGGCGGAACGTGGTCGTGCGAGATCCGGATGCGAGGCTCATGCGGTGACCTCCTGGGTCTCCACGGACCGGCGTCCGCGGGCGGGGAATCTGGAGTGACGCGGGCTGCCGGCGCCGCTGGTGAGGTGCCGGCCGGCGCTGCGCGCGGCGTTGAAGCCGGAGAGGGTGACGCCCAGGGTGCCTTGCCCCGGGAACACCGTGTCGCCGGCGAGGAACAGGCCATCGATGTCGGTGCGGTGCGACGGCGCCGCGAAGTTGGCGTTGGCGACGGTCTGCGGGAAGCCGCCGGCGGTGCCGCCGGCGCGCCGCGTGTAGCGCTCGAAGGTCCGCGGGGTGCCGGCCATGACGACGTCGAGGCCGCTGCGCAGGTCGGGGAGCACCCGCTCCATCTGGCCCAGCAGGCGCTCGGTCATGCGCTCCTTGGCGGCTGCGTAGTCGGCGGGGCGCTCCGCGACGGCGAGCCAGGACGCGGCGTCGACGTGCGTGGAGACCGTCACGGCGCGCTTGCCGGCCGGCGCCCGGCCCGTGTCGAAGGCGGGCGAGATCGAGATGAGCAGGTTGCCGCCGTCGTGCACGGGGGTGGGACCGCCGTGGGGGGCGACGTCGGTCACCTGCAGGAAGGGACGGACGTCCGCCGGCAGCGCGCGCTCGTCGACGCCGAGGTAGAGCATGAAGGGGCCCCAGTGCGTCTGGTGGCTGCGCGCGCGCCCGTGCAGGCGGGTGCGAACCTCGTCGCCGACCAGCGCGGCGGTGTTCGCGAGCGGCACGGTGGAGACGACCACGGGGGCGCGCAGCTCGCCGCTGCGGGTGGCGACGCCGGCCACGCGCCCGCGGTCGTCCACGAGGATGGCGCGGGCGCGGGTGGCGAAGCGAACGCTGCCGCCGCGGCGGCGGACGACGTCGAGGAAGTCCTCGGCGAGGCCGCGCAGGCCGCCGTGCACGTACTGGGCGCCGCGGCGGTAGACGTCGAGGGCGAGCGCGCCGTTCGGCGCCGCGCAGTCGTCGGCGGTCGTCTGCATCGCGTCGACGAGCTGGCCGTCGATGAAGGCCCGGTGCGCAGGGTCGTCGACGCCGTGGGCAGCGAGCAAATCGGCCACGCTGTGGCGCAGCTTGAGCAGCACCGGCAGCAGGGAGGGGTGGGCGGCGGCCGCGGTGTCGAGCAGGTCGCGGGGGTTGGCGAAGGGCATGACCGGGAAGCGCTCGGCGGCGTGCGCCAGCCCGCGCGCGAGCTGCGCGACCTCGGCCCAGAAGGCGCGCTTGGCGCGCTCCTGGCCGGGGAAGGCGCGGGCGACCTCGGCGGACCACGCGTCCCGGTCGGCGTGCAGGTCGACGACGCGGTCGCCGACGAGGACGCGGATGGCCGGGTCCACCGGCGTGTACCTGGGGGCGATCCCGAGGCGGTCGTAGACGCGGCGGACGACGCCGCCGGGCTCGAGGCCCATGCCGACCGTGGCGCCGACGGCGAAGGCGTAGCCGTCCTGCTCGAAGCTGGCGGCGCAGCCGCCGGCGTGCTGGTCGCGCTCCACGACCACCACCCGGTGCCCGCGCGCGGCCAGGAGGGCAGCCGCGGTGGCGCCGGACATGCCGGCGCCGATGACGACGGCGTCCCAGCGCTCGGTCGTGGGGCCGCGGCGCGAGCTCATGCGCGCAAGCCTTCCGCGGCGCCGACCTTGAGCAGTTCGGCCAGCCGCTTGAGGGCGACGGGGATGTCGGCGCCGAGGTAGACGCCGCCGACGAGCTCGGCGCGGCGGGGGTCCTCGTCGAAGCCGTGGCCGCCGAAGGCGACGACGGGTGCGATCCCGTCGAGGTGGGCGCGCTGATCGAGGAGGAACTGGACGGAGTCGAGGGACGAGGCCGAGACCATCACGGCCGCCGGCTGGAGGTCGCGCGCCATGGCCGCCAGGTCGGCGACCGGCGTGTTGGCCCCCACGTAGAACACGAGGTAGCCCTCGCGCCGCAGCATGACGGCGAGCATCATGGCGCCGATCTCGTGCTGGTCGTGCGGGGCGCAGGCGACGATCACGCGCGGGCCGTGGCGGTTGGTGCCCGAGAGGCTCATCAGCTGACGCAGGCGACCCTGGACGTAGCTGGAGGCGAAGTGCTCGGTGGTGGTGTTGATCTCGCCGTCGTGCCACTTCTGGCCGAGTTCGAGCATCGTGCTGCGGAAGAGGTCGAGGACGACGTCCTCGAGGGGGTGGAGGGCGTGTGCCTCGCCGACGACGCGGTCGGCCTGGCCCTCGTCCAGCTCGACGAGGGCCGCGACCAGCTCGTCGCGCAGCTTGCTCAGCGGGCGCGGCCCGCGGGCGCCGGCCTCCGCGGCGCGCACCATCTCGGCGGCGCGCGAGGCGGGGACGCCGTCGTCGATGTGCCGCTTCATCGCGGCGATGTGGCGCAGGTCGTCGTCGCCGTAGAGGCGGTAGCCGGAGGCGGAGCGCTCCGGCATGGGGAAGCCGTAGCGGCGTTCCCACTGGCGGAGCGTCGCCGCGGGCACGCCCGTGCGTTCCTCCACCTCGTTCACCGTGTATTTTCCAGTCACCGCCACGTTCTCACTCCCATCGACGCGGGCCGTTCGGCGCGCTGTCGTCAAGCGCTCGTACAACCTCTGTCGAGAGACTAGCCCAAACGTTGGACGAAGTCAATACATCATTGCCGCCTCGGCCGACCGCCGAGTGGGCCGAGTCCCTTCCAGGAGCGCCTGAACGCCACCTGAACAGGGTTGTACGCCACGACCCGCGGGCGACCCGTCCCCGGCCCGCCGGCCCGGCGGGCCCCGCCCGTCGCGCCCGCCGCGCCCCGTGCACCCGCGGTAGCATGCCGAGCCATGGCGAGCGACGACCGCAAGCACGTGCACATCACCACGGACGGTTCGTGCGAGACCCGCACGGGCGACGGCGGTTGGGCGTACCGGCTGGCGTTCGGCGGCCACGTGCGCACGGCGAGCGGCTACGAGGCCGGCACCACCAACAACCGCATGGAGCTCACGGCCGCCGTCCGCGCGCTGGAGGCGCTGCGCGAGCCGTGCCGCGTCACCCTGGTCACGGACAGCCAGTACCTCCAGCGTGCCTTCACCGACGGCTGGCTCACGACGTGGCAGCGCAACGGCTGGCGCACGGCGGACCGGCGCAGCGTCAAGAACCAGGACCTGTGGCAGCGGCTGCTCGAGTTGACCGGGATCCACGAGGTGTCCTGGGCGTGGACGCGCGGCCACGCAGGGCACGAACACAACGAGGAGGTCGACGGCTTGGCGCTGCGTGCCCGTCGCGAACGGCGCGGGCAGGTGAGCGGCTGACCCGCTCGGACGGCGGATGGCGAACCGCCGGCGGACGGCGCCGGTGGGTCGGCGGGAGCCGGCGCGTCAGCGCCGGCCGAGTTCCTCGAGCAGGTACCGCAGCGCGCGGAAGCCGTCGAGCAGCGAGTCGGGCTCGATCCACTCGCTGAGCCGATGGGCGTCGCCGCCGCGCGCGACGCCGAAGCCGATCGCCGGGATGCCCGCGGCGACCGCGGCGTTGGCGTCGGTGCTGCTCGGCGCGACCCTGGCCTGGATGCCGGCCCGCTCCAGCGCCGCGCGCGCGGCGGCCAGGAGCCGCTCGTCCGCGGTGCGTCCGGCGGGCCGATCGCCGACCGCCTCGATCTCCAGGTCGACCCGGTGGCGGCGGCCGACGGAGCGCAGCCGCTGTTCGATGCGGCCCACCAGCAGCGCCAGCGTGTCCGGGTCGAGGCTGCGCACGTCGAGCGTGAGGCTGGCGGCCTCGGCGATCGCGTTGACCGACGAGCCGCCGCTGGCCAACCCCACGTTGAGGCTCGACCGCGGCTCGCTGGGGACGTCGAGTCGGATGAGCGCGTGGATGGCGTCCCCCATCGCGTGCACCGCGCTCGGCGCGCCGCGGTCGCCCCAGGCGTGGCCGCCGCGCGCCCGGAAGCGCGCCACCAGCCGACGGGAGCCGACGGCGCCCGAGACCACCTGGCCGAGCCCACCGTCGACGGCGACGAACACGTCGACGCGGCCGGCGTGGTCCGCCACGACCCGACGCGCCCCGCGCAGGTCGCCGAGCCCCTCCTCGCCGACGGTGGCGGCGAGCGTCACGCGCGGGCGGCGGCCGCCGCGACCGGCGGCGACCTCCTCGGCCAGCGCCGTCAGCACCGCCAGCCCACCGCCGTCGTCCGCGATCCCCGGCGCGGCCCAGCGCCCGCCCTCGATCTCGCGCACCCGCACGTCGGTCCCGGCCGGGAACACGGTGTCGAGGTGCGCCGCCAGCATCACGCGGGGGCCCTCGCCGCCCGGCAACGCCGCGACGACGTCGCCCAGGTCATCGACCGCGACCTCCAGCCCGAACGAGCGCCAGGCGGCCGCGACCACCGCGCTGCGCGCGCCCTCGCCGAAGGGGGGCGAGGGCACCTCGGTGAAGGCCCGCAGGTGGCGCTGGAGGCGCCCCAGCAGCGCCTCGTCGCCCGCGCGCGCGCCCGGCGCGTCCCGCATCAGGCCGTCGACCCCCACCCCGGCCTCAGAGCGGATCGCCGCCGGGCTCGAGCGTGGCGATCCCCTCGCGCAGGGCGTACAGGGCCGCCTGGGTGCGGTTGTTCAGGCGCAGCTTCGAGAAGATCTCGGAGAGGCGGTTGCGGACGGTCTTCTCCGAGACGCCCAGGGCGTCGGCGATCTCCAGGTTGGAGCGCCCCTGGGCCAGCAGGCGCAGGATGTCCTCCTCGCGCTCGGTGAGCTCGGAGAGGGCATGGTCGGGGTGCCGCGGCAGCTCACCGTAGCGCCGGAACTCGTCGAGGATCGACGCGGCCATCTCGGCGGAGAGCAGCGTCTCACCCGCGGCCACGCGCTGGATCGCGTCGATCAGGTCGTTGGCGTCGGCGTCCTTGAGCAGGTACCCGCGGGCACCCGCCTTGATCGCCTCGAACACGTAGCGGTCCTGGCGGTACATCGTCAGGATGATGACCTTGGTGTCGGGCCGTTCGCCGAGGATGGCCTTGGTGGCGGCGACACCGTCGAGTTCGGGCATCTGGATGTCCATCAGGACGACGTCGGGACGCGTCTCGAGCGCGTACCGGACGGCCTCTCGCCCGTTGGCCGCCTCGCCGATGACGCGGAAGCCCTCCTCGCTCTCGAGGATGCTTCGGAGGCCTTGGCGGAACATGGCGTGGTCGTCGCAGAGCAGCAGCCGGGTCATGGGCACCATGCTAACCGACCGTCCGGGTGCTACCGTGACGGGGTACCCGGTCGCGCCGGCCCGGGTGCGCGACGGTTCGTGCCCACCCGGGCGCGACCGTCGGCAAGGGTAGCCGGGGCGGCGCCCGCGGGGCGCGTGCGTACGGCGTGCTGTGGCGGCTTCGGTCGCCCGACAGCACGGCGCGCGGGCGCTGATCGCGGGCGCCGCCCCAGAGCACCGCCTCGGGGTCCCGCCCCGAACGGCGGCGCGCCGCGGCCCACCGGACGACGAACGTCCGCCGGCGTCGGAGGTACCGATCCATGATTCACCCCAAGGCCGCTCTCATCGAGCGGCTCCAGCGAGAAGGCCGCGGGCAGCCGCAGTTCGTCACCCAGCGCGAGGGCCCCGACCACGAACCCACCTTCCGCTCCCAGGTCAAGATCCAGGGCAGGGCCTACGGCGATGGCGAGGGGGGCAACAAGCGCGAAGCCGAGCGCCGCGCGGCCGAGGCGGCACTGACGCGCCTCGACCGTGCCGCCGCCGAAGGCGGCGCGGCCGCGGGCGGCGGGGGCGGCAAGCGCAAACGCAAGTCCGCCGCGAGCGGCGGGGCCGGCGCCACCAACGGCTCCGGGCCGGCGGCGGATGCCAAGGGCGGCGAGCCGGCGCCGGCGCCCGCCGAGGAGCCCTTCGGCGGCCCCTGGCCGGTGTTCGAGCGCGTGCTCGCCGAGAGCCTGCGGATCGCCCACGAACGGGTCGACGCCGACCTGCGCGGCGACGTCGCGCTCGCCGGCGTCGAGGCCTTCGCGCTCAGGCTGTACAAGGACGTGCTCGAGGACCTCGGCGAGGTCGTCGAAGAGGCCTGAGACGGTCGTCAGGCGTCGGCGTCGCCGGCGTGCAGCCGGCGCGCCGCACGCTCGATGCGCGTGAGGTCCTCGGCCGCCTTCTCCTTGACCATCATCGCCAGCATCGTCGGCGAGAGCGGCACGCCGCCCGTGCCGCGGGCCTGCACGAGGTCGACCATCTTGGCGGCGAAGGCGCGCAGCGGCGTCTCCATCGCCAGGTCGTCCGCGTCGTCGGCGGCGA
>JAABRV010000046.1 GCA_011390735.1 Trueperaceae bacterium
GCGAAGGACTCGTTCTGGCTGGTGTGCCAGCCGAAGTTCATCGTGCCGAGGCAGAGGTCGCTGACGAGGACGCCGTGCTTACCGAGGCGCTTGTGGCTGATGCTCATGGCGGGCTCCTTCCGAGTCCGTGTGGGCGTGCGTACAGGATACGCCCGACCCGGCGACGCGTGCCCCGCGGGCGCCGCCGTGCGGTAGCTTCGTCGCATGGACATGATGGGCAAGGTCGCCCTGGTGACCGGGGCGGGACGGGGCTTGGGGTGGGGCATCGCCCGCGCCATGGCGCGGGCGGGCGCGAGGGTGTTGCTCACCGACGTCGACGAGGCGGACCTGAACGCCGTCGTCGCCGGGATCGTGGCCGAGGGCGCGGTCGATGCCGGCGACGTCCGTGGCCGGCCGCTCGATGCCGCCGACGCGGCCGACGTGCGCGCCGCCGTCGACGAACTCGTGAGCGATTGGGGACGCATCGACGCCTACGTGCACGCGGGCGTGTTCATGCCGTTGGCACGCTTCGAACACATGCCGCCGGCGCACTTCCAGCGGGTGTTGGACGTCGGCTTCGGCGGCCTGGTGAACGGGGCACGGGCCGCCTGGGACGCCATGCGTCACCAGGGCGGCGGGCACCTCATCGGGATCGCCAGCGGATCGAGCCTGCGGGGCTTCGTCGACGAGGTCGCCTACTGCGCCATGAAGCACGCGCAGGAAGGCTTCGCCAAGGCGCTGGCGCTGGAGACGCGCGGCGCCGGCATCGCCGTCAACACCATGGGGCCCGGGCGACCGATCAAGCCGACGCGCATGACCTGGGACGAACTGGCGCGCGTGCCCGAGGCCGAGCGCGCCGCCTGGGCCGACCCGACCGAGCTCGGCCGCGCCTTCGTGTGGCTCGCCTGCCAGCCGCCCCAGCGCTTCTCGGGCCTGCGCTTCGACGCCGGGCCCATCCTGGACACGATCGCGCGCGAGGGGCCGGACTTCGCCTTCGCGCCGGAGAAGGTGACGCTGTTCCCGGACGACCTGCGGGCGCGCGAGGCCTGGCGGGCCGCGTACCCCGGCTGAGGGGGCGCGCTATTCGGCCGTCGCCTCGTCCCAGCCGTCGAGGAAGGCGTGCCAGGCGACCTCGGCCTCGCTCAGCGCACATCCCATGTGGCGCTCGAAGCTCGCCAGCACGGCGGCGGCGTCCGGCGCGCGGTTGGCCTCCTCGAGGAAGAGGCGGAAGTCCGCGATGCGCTTGGCGTCTCCGTGCCCCGGCCCGAGCAGGAAGGTGACGAAGGAGCCCGCGGCCGGGTAGGTGATGCCGTCGGGCAGCGCCAGGAAAGCCTGGTTGCCGTGCGCCAGCGGCGCGAGGGCCGGCAGATCACCCCGCTCGCGGGCCGCTTGGGCGTTACCGTGGACCGTCTTGCCGTACCAGGCGCCGAGTCGCGGCGGCAGGCCGCGCTCGGAGAGCGTCGCCTCGTCGAAGTAGACCTCGGGCCAGGTGTAGGCCATGGCGATGCCTTCCATCCAGAAGTTCGCCAGCCGTAGCGGCCGCGCCGTGGGCGTCGTCAGGAGGTGCATCACCTCGTGGGCGTCGGCGGCGTGGACGCTGACCGTCGCGTCGTGCGCCAGGATGGCCCTGCCGTTGGTGTCCCAGCCGGTGAGCGCGTGGAGCGTCTCGCGGTCGGGGAAGACGTAGGTGTCGATGCGCGCGGGCATGCGCCAGGCCGGGCCGACCTCGTCGAGGAAACGCAGCAGGCGCTCGGCGGCGGGCGCCGCAGGTTCGTCGTAGGCGGCGCCGACCAGGGTGAGGTAGCGCAACTCGGTTCCGTGGACGGTGCCACCGGCGGTGACCTCCCAGTCGCCGCGGGGGAGCCGGTTCTGCGCCCAGGGGGTGCAGGCGGCGAGGGCGGCGACGCAGCAGAGGGCGGCAACGATGCGGTCCAGGTTCATCCTGTCTCCTTCCCGACCACCGGACGCGCACGTGGCCGGGCCGTGGCGGGGGCGCCCGGGTCGGGCGTCGCCGCCACGCGACGCGTCGGGCTCAGTGCCCGAAGCGCTCCGTCAGCCATGCCGAGATGGCCTCCGGCAGCTCGGGCAGGAAGGCCATCTCCAGGCGCAGGTACTCGTCGAGCGCGCCCGTCTCGGCCCGCTGGAACAGGTGGTTGGCCTCCGGCAGCACCACGACGGTGACGTCGTCGTTGCCGGCCGCGGCCAATGCGGCCTCGAAGGCCGGCAGGTTCTCGTCGAGGGCGACCTGCGCGTCGAGAGCCGCGAAGATCCCGAGCACGGGCGCCGTGACCCGCGACCAATCGTCGGCGGGGTCGTAGGTGAGGAAGAAGCGCATCCAGGGGACCTGGAACGTCGCCGCGCCCGCTGCCGCCTGCTGGGCCACGTAGGCGTCGACGTCGCCGATCTGCTCGCGTTGGGCGGCGGGCAGGGCGGCCACCTGGGCGGCCGTCACCTCGACGAGGAACGACTCGAGACCCGCCCAATCCTCGGCCAGCGCCAGCTCGACCACCCGGCGCTGCTGGCCCGCGGCCTCGGCGACCTGCTCGGGGCTCATGCCCGTGTCGGCCGAGATGCGCTCGACTTGCGAGACCACGACCTCGGTGTAGGGCAGCGCCGGAGGCGCCATCGCGATGACGAAGGCCACCTCGGGTGCGCGGGCGCCGACCATCGCGACCAGGGCGCCGCCCTCGGAGTGACCGAGGATGCCGACGCGCTGCGGATCGACGTCCGGCCTGGCCGACAGGTACCGGACGGCCGCCTCGAGGTCGTCGGCCAGGTCGGCCGAGGTGGCGTTCGCGTGGTCGCCGGTCGACGCGCCGACGCCGCGCTCGTCCCAGCGCAGGACGGCGAAGCCGGCGCGGGTCAGGTGATCGGCGAGCCAGCGGAGGGGTTCGTAGCCGGGCAGCGCAGGGTTGGCGCCGTCGCGGTCCTGAGCGCCGCTGCCGCTCACCAGCGCCACGGCCGGGTGCGGCCCCGGGGTCTCGGGCAGCGACAGCACCCCCGCGAGCGTCGCGCCGGGCGAACCGAACGCCACCTCCTCGAGCGCGTAGGGCAGGTCGGCCGGGTCGATCGCCTCCGCCTCGGGGATCATCACCTCGAGGCCGAGGAGGATCTCGTTGACGGCCGCGTTCACCCCCTGCGCGTAGGCCGGCTGCGTCGCCTGGACCAGCACGAGGACGGTGTACCCGCCCCGCTCGAGGCTGATGGCCGCAACGAGGTCGTCGCCGACGACGTACAGGCGCTGCGTCCACACCGCGTCCGGCAGCGCGACCGGGGTCGCCTGCATCGGCGCGGCGGCGAACGCGGCGTCGAGCGACGGATCGACCAGGATCGCCAGCGCGGCCGCGACGACGTCCATCTCCTCGCCGATCGGCGCCAGCAGGTGGATGACGCCGTCGGAGGAGGTTGCGCGCGTGAGGGTGGCGACGTCGGGGGTGGCCTCGACGGTCCAGCCCGCGGGGACGGGCGCGGTGTAGCGGCCCTGTGGGTCTGCGTAGCGGCCCTCCTGGCCGAACGCCGAGCTGAAGAGCAAGGCGAGGGCGAGGGCGACGGCGAGCCTTCGGGTCATGACGTGCCTCCTTGCGGTGCGGGCGGCGGGGCGTCCGCGGGGGTCAGAACTCCTCGCGCCGCACGCGCCAGACGGCCAGCGCGAGGAACGCGAGGATCCATGAGGGAACGGCCAGCAGCGGCCACGAGGTCACCAGCGGTCCACCCTGAACCAGCACGGTCGCCATCCGGCCGAGCATCCAGGGACCGGCGTGGGCGAGCGCAGGCACGATGGCGAGCACGACGTCGGCGCCGACGAGTACCGCCAGGCCGACGGCGAGGACGGTGCCGCGGTTGCGGGCGAGCGCGCCGAGCATCAGCGTCAGCGCGGCGTAGAAGGCGAGGTTCAGGCCGAGCAGGCCGACCGCCGCCGCGTAGGGGCCGAGCGGCAGCGCGCCACCGGCCTCCCACGACAGGATGCCGTAGGCGACCGACGTGGGCAGCAGCAGCGCGACGACGAGCATAGCGAGCGTGTGGACGGCGAACTTGGCGATCACGAAGGAGGTTCGGCTTGCCGGCTTCGTCAGCACCCAGGCGGCCGTGCCGGTCTGCCGCTCGCCGATGATCGCACCGTGCAGCACGATGACGGCGCCGATCGGCAGCGCCAGGCCACCCATCTGGAACACCATCTCCAGGGCCGCCTCGAAGGTGCCGCCGGTCTCGGCGGCGAACAGCTCGCGCATGAACACCAACGGCAGCAGCAGCGGTGCGACGAGGATCGTGAGCCACACCAGCGGCTGCACCCAGACGCTGCGGGTACGGGTCCACTGCGCCGCCTCGTTGCGCGCGAGGTTGCCGAAGCCGAGCCACGCGCCGCGGCCGGCGACCGGCCGCAGGGCTGCGTCCGCGGTCGGGGCGCTCATCGTGCCGCCTCCGCACCCTGCACCAGTTCCATGAAGACCTCCTCGAGCTCGAAGCTGCGCCGTCGGAAGTGGGTCACGACCGCGCCTGGGGTGTCCAAGACGCGGCGCAGGAGCTCGGTCCTGGCGATCGCCTCGTCGTGCACGGCGACCTGCAGCGTGACGCCGCCGTCCGCCGCGGGGTGCTCGGCGACGTCCGCCACCCACGGCAGCGCGCGCAGAGCCTCCAGGGCGCCGTCCGGCGACCGTTCCAGGCCTATCAGGTAGGTGGCCGCGCCGTCGCCCGCCAGCAACTCGCGGGTGGGCGCCTGGGCGATCAGCCGGCCGCGGTTGACGATGGCGACGTGGTCGGCCACGCGTTGCACGTCGTCGAGGATGTGGGTCGAGAACAGCACGGTCGTGTGCGCCCGCAGGCGGTCGAGGATCGACAGCACCGCGTGGCGCCCGACGGGGTCGAGCGCGGCGGCGGGCTCGTCCATGATCAGCAGCTCGGGCGCGTTGACCTGCGCCTGAGCGACACCCAACCTTTGCCGCTCGCCGCCCGAGAAGCCGCGGATGGGCCGGTCGGCCTTGTCCGCGAGGCCGACGAGGTCGAGCATCTCGTCGATGCGGTCCTCGATCGCCCGCGCGGGACCGGCGTAGAAGAAGCGGGCGGTGAAGCGCAGCGTCTCGCGCGCGGTCTGGTGCTCGTAGAAGCGCGGGTCCTGCGCCAGGAAGCCGACCCGGCGCCGCACCTCGAGGCTGTCGCGGGTCGCGTCGCGGCCCAACACCTCGGCGTGCCCCGCGCTCGGCCGGGAGAGGCCGACCAGCATGCGCATCGCCGTCGTCTTGCCGGCGCCGTTGGGGCCGAGGAAGCCGAACACGGAGTGGCGCGGCACCCGCAGCTCGAGGGCGTCGAGGGCGGTGAAGTCGCCGAAGCGCTTGGTGAGCCCGTACGTGGAGATCGCGGTGCCATGGGGGTGTTCGGGCGGGTCGGCGGGGGTCGTTCGATCAGTCACGGTCGTCCTCCGGGCGGAGAGAAGGGACGATGTCGGCAGTCATGCCCAACCGTAAGCGCAGCGCGTCAGGCGGCGCATCGGCCGAAGGTGGGAGACGGAGAGGAGGCAACGGCCGACTGCGAGGTCGAGGGCCGCAAGCGGCGATCGCTCAGCGGCCCTTCGCGAGCGGCCGCAGCAGCTTCGACAACATGAAGCGCAATGCCTTCGATCGGTAGGCGTCGTCGCCGAAGCTCCCGATCAGGTACGAACCGGTCCCGGGGTGGAAGAACATGAACGCTCCCGTGACGCCCACGCAGCCCCAGCAGTTGTACAGGGCAGGCATGAGCAGTGGCACCGTCACCACCTTCCATGTCGCGTACCCATAGCGCATGCCGGGGAGTGAGCGGTGATCGTCGTCCAGCATTCGCTCGAGCGTCCCCTGCGTCACCAGCCGGTGCTCGACCAGGGCTTGCATGAACCTGAGGTAATCGTCGAGCTTCGCCGTGACGCCGCCACCGGCGTAGTCGAGACGAGAGAACCGGGTGTCGCCGGCGTAGTTCACGCCGTCGACGTAGAGGTCAGCGACGGGCTGGTCCGAGTCGACGGCCGGCCGTGAGTACCCCTGCATGTAGGCGCTGTCCATGCCGAGCGGCGAGAAGATGCGCTCGTGGAGCGCCATGTGGAACGGAGCTCCCGTGACCTGCTCCACGATCAGTCCAAGGAGGTGGTAGTTGGTGTCGGTGTAGTGATGCCGCTGACCCGGTCTCGCCTTCGGGCTCAGGTGCTCCTTCCCCCACAAGACTGCCTCCCGCGGTGTGAGCTCCAGCGAAGGATCGTCCCGCATCCGTTGCAGCAGTGGCCAGAAGTCGTCAGCCAGGCCCGATGACTGGTTGAGCAGGTGACGAACCTGGATCTGGTCCGAGAGGTCCCGACCGCGGAACACGTGCAGTCCGCGCATGAGTTCGTCATCGAGGTAGGTGGCAATCGGAGCGTCGAACGACAGCTCGCCGGCGTCGTGGAGCAGCCCAATCACGGTGGCCGTGAAGAGCTTGCCCACGCTCGTCATGTGGATCGGCTGCCCGAGGTTCGCCGGTGTCTCGCCGGTAACGCCCTCTGCAACCCGCAACTCCACGTCGCGCTTCGCCGACTCGACGAGGAGGTACGCGTTCTTGACGTTCCGGTCGTTCTGGACCTGCCGCCTGAAGGCTGCCTCGATCGTCGATTGCAGTGCTTTGCTCACGGTGACCTCCCTGCCCGCACTGCGCCCGGGCACACGCGAGTCGACGAACGCCACCATGGCACTGGCACCGCGCCCGGCCTCACCAGCGTCGCAAGGCATCGGCGCGGAGCTTCGGTTCAAGCCGGCCCAGATTGGACCGCCCCGCGCCGTCCAGTGCGGTGTTCGATCCTCACAGGTGGTCGAGCGCGGTGTCAAAGGACATTTCGACCGGGGGGAGGCGGCACGCTCGTGCGGACGCCAGGCGCCGCGGCCGGCCGAGCAGGGGCGGGGCGGTTCGCCAGCGTGCCAGCGGTAAGCCTCGACACCGCCAAGAGCGCGGTGTCGAGGCGTTACGCCAGCGTGCCAGCGGTAAGCCTCGACACCGCGAAGGGCGCGGTGTCGAGGCGTTACGCTGGCCTGACGAAAGGGGCACCATGGACACGATCCGACTGACGGTCGGGCAGGCCCTCGTCCGCTTCCTGGCGGCGCAATGGACCGAGCGCGACGGCGTACGGCGACGGACGATCCCCGGCGTTTGGGCGATCTTCGGCCACGGCAACGTCGCCGGCCTGGGGCAGGCGCTCGAGGAGCTGGGCGACGAGGTGGGCCTGCCCACCTACCGGGCCCAGAACGAGCAGGCGATGGTGCACGCGGCCGCGGCCTACGCCAAGCACGTCGACCGCCTGGCGACCTTCGCCTGCGCCGCCTCAGTGGGGCCCGGCAGCGCGAACATGATCACGGCGGCGGCGGGCGCCACCGTCAACCGGCTACCGGTGCTGCTGCTGCCGAGCGACCTCTTCGCCAACCGCCGCGTCGATCCGGTGCTGCAGCAACTCGAGCACCCGCTCGAGCACGACGTCAGCGTCAACGACGCCTTCCGTCCGGTGGCGCGCTTCTTCACCCGCATCCATCGGCCCGAGCAGCTGCTGGCCGCGTTGCCCGAAGCCATGCGCGTGCTCACCGACCCGGTCGACACCGGCGCCGTGGTCATCGCGCTGCCCGAGGACGTGCAGGCCGAGGCGTGGAACTGGCCGCGCGCGCTGTTCGCGCCACGCACCTGGCGGGTCCGCCGCCCGCCCGCGGAGCCGGAGGCGGTGGCGGAGGCCGCCAGCTGGTTGCGGGCCGCCAAGCGACCGCTGATCGTCGCGGGCGGGGGCGTCATCTATGCGGGCGCCAGCCGGGCCCTGGCCGGCTTCGCCGAGCGCTTCGCCGTGCCGGTCGTCGAGACCCAGGCCGGCAAGGGCGCGCTGCCCTGGGACCACCCGATGAACCTCGGTCCCGTGGGCGCCAACGGCGGCAGCGCCGGCAACGCGCTCGCGCGCGAGGCGGACCTGGTCCTCGCGATCGGGACGCGGCTCTCGGACTTCACCACGGCGTCGATGACGGCGTTCCAGCACCCGCAGGTGCGCTTCGTGGGGCTCAACGTCGCGGCGTTCGACGCGCACAAGCTCGGCGCCTTGGCGCTGGTCGCGGACGCCCGCGTCGGCCTCGAAGCGCTGCACGCCGCCCTGGCCACGGCCGAGGCGCCGGTGGCGGGCGTGTCGCCGCCGCTCGCGCCGCCGCCCTTCGGCGGCACCTGTTCCGCCTACCGCGCCGAGATCGCCGATCTCAAGCACGCTTGGGACGCCACCGTCGACGACCTGCGGCAGCTGCGCCCGGGCGAGGGCCCGCTGGCCCAGGCCGAGGTCATGGGCATCGTCAACGGCGCGGTCGGCGGTCGGGCCGTGGTGATCAACGCGGCGGGGACCATGCCGGGCGACCTGCTCAAGCTGTGGCGCGGCAGCGACCCGAAGAGCTACCACGTCGAGTACGGCTTCTCCTGCATGGGGTACGAGATCCCGGCCGGGATCGGCGTCAAGCTCGCGGACCCCGAGCGCGAGGTCGTCGTGTTCGTCGGCGACGGCTCCTACCTCATGCTGAACGCCGAGATCGTCACCGCCGTGGCCGAGGGCCTCGCCTTCACGATCGTGCTGGTCGACAACCAGGGGTTCCAGTCGATCCACGGGCTGCAGCGCTCCGTGGGCGTCGGCTCGTTCGCCAACGAACGCCGCGCCCGCGACGAGGCGACGCGGCGGCTCGACGGTCCGGTGGTGCGCGTCGACTTCGTACGCCACGCCGAGGCGATGGGCGCGCTGGCCCTGTACGCGGCCGACGAACCGGGCCTGCGGCGGGCGCTCGAGGCCGCGCGGCAGAGCAAGCGCGTCGCCGTGATCGTGGTGCCAACCGACCCCGAGCGGCGGGTCCCCGGCTTCGACGGCTGGTGGGACGTGCCGGTGGCCGAGGTCTCCGGCAGCGGCGGCGTGCGCGAGGCGCGCGCCGCGTACGAGACCGCCGCCGAGCGGCAGCGCGAGTACCGCGCGGCGCACCGCGAGGTCGCGGTGGCGACCGGCGCCGCGGACGACGAGGAGGTGGCATCGTGACCGGGACCCTGGGCTTCGCGGTGATCGGTGCGGGACGCATCGGCGCCCTGCACGCCCGGCACCTGGCCGGCGCGGTCGAGGGCGCCCGGCTCGTCCGGGTGGTCGACCCCGACCGGGTGGCGGCGGAACGCGCTGCGGTCGGCGGCGCCGGCTTCGGCGACGCGCTCGACGACGCCCTCTCGGACGCCGCCGTCGACGCCGTGCTCATCGCCTCGCCCACGAGTGAGCACGCCTGGCAGCTCGAGGCCGCGGCGGCCGCGGGCAAGGCGATCTTCTGCGAGAAGCCGGTCGCCGACGACCTGGCCGAGACCGTTCGCGCGATGGAGGCGGTGGAGCGCGCCTGCGTCCCCTTCCAGATCGGCTTCAACCGGCGCTTCGATCCCGCCTACGCCGAGGTGGCCCGGGCCGTGCGCGCGGGCGAGATCGGCAAGGTCGAGCTGTTCCGTAGCCAGTCCTCCGACCCGGGTCCCGCGCCCGAGGCGTACATCGCCGCCTCGGCGGGCTTCTTCCGCGACTCGGTGATCCACGACATCGACGCCGCGCGCTTCGTGGCGGGCGAGGTCGAGCGCGTCACCGCGCTGGGGCGGGTGCTCGTCGACGTGACGTACGCCAAGTACGGCGACGTCGACACCAGCGTCATCACGCTGGAGTTCGTCTCCGGCGCGCTCGGCGTGCTGATGAACTCGCGCCGCACGGTGTACGGCCACGACCTGCGGCTCGAGGTCCACGGTGAGGCGGGCAAGCTGGTCGCCGAGGACGAGCGCGCCACCAAGGTGTGGCGCTACGGGCCCGGCGGTCCGCGCGGCGACTACTACCACCACTTCCTCGACCGCTTCCGCGACGCCTACCGGCTGGAGGTGCAGGCGTTCGTGGACGCGGTCCACGCGGATCGCACGCCCGAACCCGGCGCGATCGACGCCGTCGAGTCGCTGCGGGTGGCCGACGCCGCGGTGCGCAGCCTGCACGAGGGACGGCCGGTGCGGGTCGACGAGGTGACGGCGTGAGCGCGACGAACGCGGGCCGCAGTTCGGGCGCGGAGGCGCCCGAACTGCCAGCTACTCGGATGGCCGGAACGGCCATCCGAGTAGCCAATGCTCCGTGCTCCTGGGGCACGATCGAGGGCTTCGGCGAGACGACGCCGTGGCCGCGGATGCTGGACGAGCTGGTGGAGACCGGATACGTCGGCACCGAGCTCGGCGATCTCGGCTACCTGCCGGACGAGCCCGCCGCCCTGCGCACGGCGCTCGAGACGCGCGGCCTGGCGATGCTGGGGGGCTTCGAGGGCGTCGAGCTGCGGCGCCCCGGCGTCGTGACGGAGCGGCGCGAGCGCCTCCTGCGGGTCGCGCGACTGCTGGCGTCGGTCGCGGACGTCGGCGACCCCGGCCGCGCGCCCTACTTCATCCTGGCCGACGAGACCCGCGGCGATCCCGTCCGCACGGCCCACGCCGGGCGCATCACGCCGGAGCTGGCGCTGCCGGCGGCGGAGCGGCCGACGTTCCTGCGCAACGCCGAGGAGGTCGCCCGGCTGGTGAAGGGCGAGACCGGTCTGCGCACGCTCTACCACCACCACTGCGCCGCCTGGGTCGAGACGCCCGACGAGATCGAGCGCTTCCTCGACGGCACGAACGCCGAGCTCATCGGCCTGGTGTTCGACACCGGGCACTACGTCTACGGCACCGGCGTGGCGGACGACGGCGGCGCCGCGCTGGCGGGGCTGAGGCGCTTCTGGGGGCGCACGCCCTACGTCCACCTCAAGGACTGCGACCCCGTCGTCGCCGGGCGCGCCCGCGTCGAGGGGTGGGACTACGGCCGCGCGATCGGCGAGGGGGTCTTCTGCGAACTGGGGCGGGGGAGCGTCGACCTGGCCGGCGTGCTCGGGTTCCTGCGATCCGAGGGCTACGACGACTGGCTGACCGTGGAGCAGGACGTGCTGCCGGGCATGGGCACGCCGAAGGAGAGCGCCGCCCGCAACCGGGCGACGCTGCGGGCGCTGGGCCTGTGACGCGCCCCTGAGGAGGACGACATCATGAGCGACCACGTGGTGAGACTCGACCGCGAGGCGACCATCCGTGCGGACGTCACGCCCGAGCGCGCCGGCTGGCGCCACCTCGGCTTCCAGGTGCGGGCGCTCCGCGCCGGGGAGGGATTCGTGGCGGAGAGCGACGGGCACGAGGTCTGCCTGGTGCTGCTCGCCGGCGACGCCGACCTCTCCGTCGGCGGCGAGCGCTGGACCGTCGCGGGCCGCCGCGGCGTGTTCCAGGGCCTGCCGCACGCGCTCTACGTGCCGCCGGGCCAGCGTTACGGCGTGCGGGCCAGCAGCGACCTGGAGTTGGCGGTCGGCATGGCCGCGGCCGAGGGCCGGCTGCCGCCGCGCCTGATCACCCCCGACGACGTGAAGGTCGAGATCCGCGGCGGCCACAACGTCACCCGCCAGATCAGCCACGTCCTCGACCCGGGCGACGCCGAGAAGCTGCTGTGCGTCGAGGTGTACACGCCGTCGGGCAACTGGTCGAGCTACCCGCCGCACCGCCACGACGAGCATCACCCGGGCGTGGAGGTCGACCTCGACGAGGTCTACCACTACCGCATCGACCCCGCCGACGGCTGGGCGCTGCAGCGGCTCTACACCGACGACCGCAGCCTGAACGACGTGGTCATCGTCGGTGACGGCGACACCGTGCTCGTGCGCCGCGGCTACCACCCGGTCGCGATGGCACCGGGTTACGACGGCTACTACCTCAACTTCCTCGCCGGCGAGCACCCCAGCTGGGACGCCCGCGACGAGCCCGACCTGGCCTGGGTGCGCGGGCAGTGGGCCGGACGCGAGGGGCGGCTGCAGCTGCCGCTCTCGGGGACGGGCAGGGACGCGTGAGCGCGAACTCCACCTACGACCTGCTCACCATGGGTCGCTCGTCGATCGACCTCTACGCCAACGACATCGGCGCCGCCTTCGAGGACATCCGCAGCTTCGCGGCCTACGTCGGCGGCAGCCCGACGAACATCGCGGTGGGGGCGCAGCGCCTGGGCCTGCGCACCGCGCTCCTGACGGCCGTCGGCGACGACAAGGTCGGCGACTTCATCCTGGCGTTCCTGCGCCGCGAGGGGGTCGAGACGGCCTTCGTCCCGCGCAAGCCGGGCGCGCGCAGCAGCGCGGTGGTGCTCGGCATCGAGCCACCGGACCGCTTCCCGCTGGTCTTCTACCGCGACAACGCGGCCGACGCGCAGCTGACGCTGGACGACGTGCTGGCCGCGCCGGTCGCCGAGTGCGCCGCGCTCGAGGTGTCGGGCACGGGGCTGGCCCGCGAGCCCGCCCGCAGCGCCACCTTCCTCGCCTGCGAGCGCGCGCGGGCCGCCGGCCGCACCGTCTACCTCGACCTCGACTTCCGGGCGGACCAGTGGCACGACGCCCGCGCCTACGGCGTCGTCGTCCGCTCCCTCCTGCCGCTCGTCGACGTGGCCTTCGGCACGGTGGAGGAGGTCAACGCCGCGATGCTGCAGCGGGTCGAGGACGTGGAGATCACCCACCAGCAGATCAGCGCGCCCATCGTGCGTGGCGACGTCGACGCCAACGTGGCCGCCATGCTCTCCGCGCCGGTGGGGCCCGAGGCGGTGGTGCTCAAGCGTGGGCGCGAGGGCGCCCGCATCCACCTGCGCGGCGGCGAGGCGCTCGACGCGCCGGGCTACCCGGTCGAGGTGGTCAACGTGCTCGGCGCCGGCGACGCCTTCGCGGCGGGCTTCATCTACGGCCGCACGCAGGGCTGGGGCTGGGTGCGCAGCGCCCGGCTGGGGAACGCCTGCGGCGCGATCGTCGTGACCCGCCACGGCTGCGCCAACTTCATGGCGACGCTGGAGGAGGCGCTGGCGCTGGCGGACGCGCACGGGGGGTTGGGGGACTGAGCGATGCCAACGCGGCTGCGGCGACGGTCCCTGGCTGACGAATGCCTGACATTGGCACCCGAGCATGCGGTAGGCTTGCGGCATCGGCCCCAAGGCGCGCGGACCCGGTCCGCGCCACGACCCAGTCAGGCGTCCCCGTCGGCTTCGGCCGGCCCGACGACACGAAGGAGACCTGCATGAAGCGACTCGCCATCCTCCTGATCGCCGCGAGCGCGCTCTTCTTGGGCCAGGCCCAGGCGCAGCGCGTCAACCTCCTGTGCAGCCCCGACCTCGCCTGGTGCGAGGCGCTCGGCCCGGCCTTCAAGGAGGCCACCGGGATCGACCTCGAGTTCCAGCGCCTGAGCTCGAACGACGCGCTCGCCCGCCTGCGCGCCGAGGCGGCCAACCCGATCTTCGACGTCTGGTTCGGCGGCACCGGCGACCCGCACCTGATCGCCTACCGCGAGGGCCTGACCGAGTTCTACGAGCCCACCGTCTGGGACGAGATCATCCAGGACCTCAAGGACCAGGTCGGCGGCACGTACATCCCGCTGTACGCCGGCGCGCTCGGCTTCGTCGTCAACGAGGGCGTGCTCGAGGGCAAGCCGATGCCCGCGGGTTGGCGCGACCTGACCGACCCCATGTACAAGGGCCTGCTCGGGATGTCCGATCCGAACAGCTCCGGTACGGCCTACACGGTCATCGCCACGCTCGTGCAGCTCTTCGGTGAGGACGAGGCCTTCGAGATCCTCGCCGGCATGCACCAGAACATGAACCAGTACACCAGCTCGGGCAGCGGCCCCGGCCAGCTCGCCGGCCGCGGTGAGGTCGCGATCGGCATCCAGTTCATGCACGACGGCGTCAAGTTCGCCGCTCAGGGCTTCCCGCTCACCACCTACGCGCCCGTCGAAGGCACCGGCTACGAGATCGGTGGCCTGAGCCTGATCGCGAACGCCCCCAACCGCGACGCCGCGATCGCCTTCATCGAGTGGGCGCTGACCCCCGAGGCGCAGATGATCGCCGCCGAGCAGGGCGACTCGTACCAGATCCAGTCCAACCGGAACACCCCGGTGCCGGAGCTCGCGCCCGACCTCACGACGATCAACCTGATCGACTACGACTTCGACACCTACGGCACCCCCGAGGTCAAGGAGCGTCTGGTCGGCCGTTGGACGAACGAGATCTTCCCGCAGCCGCGCTGATGGCGTCGTGCTTCGGGCTGGAACGAACCCAGCCCGAAGCGCGCCGTTGACCACCCCCGAAGCCCGGTCGCGCACGCTGCGGCCGGGCTTCGGGGGTCCACGAACGCTCCCCCGAGCGGATCCATCGCTCGTCCCGCCGTGAGGACCTCCGTTGGACGCCGCATCCTCTCGTTCGCCCGCCCGCCCTAGGCGCCCAGCGGCCGGCCTCGCCATCAGCGGGGCCTGGCTCCCCGCCCTCTTGGCCGTCGTCGGCTGGTGGTCGCTGCCGATCGGCCGGCCAGGCCGCCCCTTCCTGACGCTCGAGCCCGACCTCTACGCCGCCGCCATCGGCCATCCGCTGCTGTGGGCGACGCTCGCGGCGAGCGCGGTCGCGCTCGCGCTCTCGTTCCTGCCCCTCTCCACCGCGCGCCGCGCCGACCTGGTGCTCGCCGTGGGCACGATCGGCTTCGTCGCCGTGGTCCTGTGGTTCATGGTCGGCCGGGTGCCCTTCGGCATCGGGGCGCTGGTCGTGTTGTCGGGGCTCGTGCTGGTGCTGGGGAACGCGCTCAGCGAGTCGGGGCGCGTCCAGGGCGACGCCTTCATCGCCTCGAGCATCCTGTTCGTCTCTTCCTTCGTCGTGCTCTTCATCCTGTATCCGCTCTTCACCGTGCTGCGCTCGTCGGTCTTCATCGACGGCGCGTTCGACCTGTCGGTCTTCGCGCGCACCCTGCAGCACCCTCTCTTCCTGATGCTCGGCAACCCGTTGTCGCCCGTCGACGAGGTCGGGATGGCGCTGCGCTGGTCGGCCGGGGGAGCGGTCGTGCTGGGCGGGCTGGCCGCGTGGCGCCGCCTGCGCTGGCCGACCGTGCTCGCGCGCACGGCCCTGGGCGCCGCACTCGGCTTCGTCGTGGGCGTCATGCTCTACGGCAACGGCGCGCTCCCTACCAGCCTGCTGCTGGTCACGATCGTGGCGCCGACGACCACGATGCTCGGGCTCGCCTTCGCGCTGCTCGGTCAGCGCGCCCGCGTCGGCGCGGTCCGTCGCTCGCTCGACGTGATCAGCATCCTGCCCATCATCACGCCGCCCTTCGTGCTGTCGTTCGCGATGATCTTCCTGCTCGGCCGCCGCGGCCTCATCACGTACGGCCTGTTCGACCAGTCGAGCAGTTGGATCTTCGGCCTCCCGGGGGTGGCGATCGCCCAGATCCTCTCCTTCACGCCGATCGCGTACCTGTTGCTCCGGGGCTCGATGAGCTCGCTCAACCCCGCGCTCGAGGAGGCGGCCCAGACCCTGGGCGCGAACTCGTGGGTGACCCTGCGGACGATCACCTGGCCGCTGGTGCGCCCCGGCCTGGCGGCGGCCTTCCTGCTCAGCATGATCGAGTCGCTCGCCGACTTCGGCAACCCGATCATCCTCGGCGGCAACCGCAAGTACATGGCGACCGAGGTCTACCTGTCGCTCACCGGCCGCTTCAACCCGAACGAGGCGGCGGTGTACGGCGCGATCCTGCTGCTCATGGTGCTCGGCGCCTTCTTCCTGCAGCGCTGGTGGCTCGGCGGCGGGTCGTTCGTGACCGTGACCGGCAAGCCCACCAGTGGCGCGATCGCGCCGCTCCCACGCCTGCTCGAGACGGCGCTCGTCACGATCCTCTTCGTCTGGTCGGTGTTGGTGGCCGCGCTGTACGTCTCGATCGCGGTCGGCTCCTTCGCGCAACTGTGGGGCGTCAACTACACCTTCACCCTGAGGCACTACCAGGACTTCTTCACCGGCGCCGGCTTGGACGTGTTCCTGTTCACCGCCCGGGTCGCCGCGATCAGCGCGGTGCCCGCGATGCTGCTCGGCTTCCTGGTCGCGTACCTGGTGGCGCGCCAGCGCTTCTGGGGCCGGCGCTTCG
>JAABRV010000047.1 GCA_011390735.1 Trueperaceae bacterium
CATGTCGTTCGCTCGCGCCGCGATCCGCCGGTCGCGGCCGCGAGCGCTCGTTCGGCGGTAGCTCAGCGGTAGAGCGGTCGGCTGTTAACCGATTGGTCGTAGGTTCGATTCCTACCCGCCGAGCCATGTGATCTCTCAGGAGATCGGAAACGGACTGAACCTATGGTTCGGTCCGTTTCGTTTGGGGTCGGATGCCGTGGGCTCGTTCGACGCGCTACGGTGGACGTGACGAGACCGCTGCGCGCCCGTGGCGCGCACCTTCCGCGCGAAAGGAGACCGCCCATGGCCGAGCTCCCCGACGTCGCGACCTTCGAGCGTTACTTCGACGCCACCGCACTTCATCGAGAGATCGCCGGTACCGAGGTCCGGGACGAGCGGATGCTCGATGGCCTCACGGCCGCCGAGCTCGATCGCGGGTTGCTCGGGCACGCCTTCGCGGCCACGCGGCGCCACGGCAAGTACCTGTTCGCGCTGCTCGACGACGCGGATGATGGCGCGCTGGTGCTGCACTTCGGCATGACCGGGTCGCTGCGCACCTTCAAGCGCCCGGATGCGATGCCGGAGTACGCCCGTGTGCTCATCGACTTCTCGGAAGGCTACCGGCTGGCTGTGGTCAGCCAGAGGTTGCTGGGCGGTGTCGCCCTGACCGACGACCCGGACGCGTTCGTGGCCGAGCGCGGGCTGGGACCGGACGCGCTGGCGGATCTGACCGACGAGGCCGCCCTCCGGCGCGCGCTCGAGGGCCACGGCGGCATGCTCAAGCCGGCCCTGACGAACCAGGCGATCGTGGCCGGCATCGGCAACCTGTACGTCGACGAGATGCTCTACCAGGCGCGCCTCGATCCGCGCGTGCCCGCGGACGAACTCGACGACCGCGCGCTTGCGGAGCTCTTCCGGGCGATGCGCCGCGTCCTCGAGACCGCCATCGAGCGCGACGCGGACCCCGCCGAGTTCCCCACGGGCTGGATCTCCCGCCACCGCGAGCCGGGCGCGACGTGCCCGCGATGCGGCGGGGAGATCGAACGGTTCGAGGTCGCCGGCCGCGGGACCTACTGGTGCCCCGCGTGCCAGGCTGGCGGCGACGGCGGGGGTGGTGGCGGTGCCTGAGCTGCGCATCGGCACGTCCGGTTGGCACTACGACCACTGGCGCGGCCCGTTCTACCCGGACGGCCTGGCGGCCGAGGACTACCTCGGCTTCTACGCGGAACGCTTCGACGCGGTCGAGGTCAACCACAGCTTCTACCAGCTGCCCGCGGCGTCGGCGGTCGCCGCCTGGCGCGAGACCGTGCCCAGCACGTTCCGCTTCGCCGTCAAGGCGAGCCGCTACCTGACCCACATGAAGAAGCTCAAGGAGCCCGAGGCGCCGCTGGCCACGTTCCTCGAGCGCGTGACCCCGCTGGGGGATCGGCTCGGTCCGCTGCTGTTCCAGCTGCCGCCGAACTGGCACGCCGACGTCGACCGGCTGGCCGCGTTCCTCGAGGTCGTGCCCGAGCGCGTGCGCGCGGTCTTCGAGTTCCGCGACCCCAGCTGGTTCTGCGACGCCGTCTACGAGGCGCTGGAGCGCCACGGCGCCGCGTTCTGCATCTACGACCTGGCGGGCACGGAGTCGCCCCACGTGGTCACTGGCGACCTCGCGTACGTGCGCCTGCACGGGAGCGGCGCCGCGTACGAGGGCGGCTACACGAAGCAGATGCTGAGCGGCTGGGCCGGCGCCTGTTCCGCCTGGCTCCGCAGCGGTCGCGACGTGCACGTCTACTTCGACAACGACGCGCACGCGCATGCGCCCGAGGACGCGCGCGCGCTCGAGGAGATGCTCGCGGCGGCCTGACGGCCGCGGGGGATCCGCCGGGTCTCGGCGGATCGCTGGCGGGCGGGCGAACGCGCCCGCGGCGATCGAGGCGCTACCGTGAGGCATGCCGATCAGGGGGTGCGTGCGATGAACCTGACGTTCCTGGGCACCCGCGCGAGCGTCGCGGAGCGCAACCGCCGCCACCGCCGCCACGCCGCCGCCCTCGTGGCCTACCGGGGAACGCGCGTGATGGTCGATGCCGGCGAGGACTGGCGGGGTCGCCTCGAGGAGATCGCGCCGGACGCGATCGTGCTCACGCATGGGCACCCCGACCACGCCTTCGGCCTCGCCGACGGCGCCCCGTGCCCGGTGTTCGCCACCGCGCCCACCTGGCAGGCGATCGGGGACTACCCGATCGGCGAGCGGCACACGATCCGCTACGACGCGCCGTTCGAGATCGGAGGGATCGCGTTCGTCTTCGTGCCGGTCGAGCACTCCACGCGGGCGCCGGCGGGCGGGTACCGCATCGTCGCCGGTGAGGCGACCGTCTTCTACGTGCCGGACGTGGTCTCGATCCACGGCCCCAAGCGGGCGTTGCGCGACGCGGATCTCTACGTGGGCGACGGCTCGACGATCGAGCGCTCCCTGGTGCGGCGGGTCGGCGGTCGCCTCGTCGGCCACACGCCGATCCGCACGCAGCTCGGCTGGTGCGCGGAGCACGGCGTGCCGCGCGCGGTCTTCACCCACTGCGGGAGCGAGATCGTGGCCGGCGACGAGCGCAGCCTGGGTCCGAAGGTGCGCCGGCTGGGCCAGGAGCGGGGCGTCGAGGCGGTCATCGCCCATGACGGCATGGAGGTCGTGCTGCCGTGAGCGGGGTCGGCCGCTCGCCGACGCCGGTCGTGGGGACGCGAGCCCGTCGGCGCCGCGGTAGCCTCGGGGCATGATCCCCACGTTCGACGGCCACAACGACACCCTGCTCGTCCTGCTCGAGCACCCGGAGCGCGACTTCGGCCAGCGGCTCGAGGAGGGCCACATCGACGTCGTGCGCGCCCGCGAGGGGGGCCTGGCCGGCGGCATGTTCGCGATGTTCACGCCGGCCCGGGCGCCCGCGCGCGCCGCCGCGCCCGCCGACCCCGGCACGAGGGCGCCCGCCTCCTCCGCCGCTGCCGCGTCGTCCGCCGACCCCGGAACGGGAGCGCCGGCCGCCGCGTCGCCGGCCCCGCCCCCCGCGCCCCAGGGTCCCGTCGAGGGCGATCACGCCCTGCGCACGACCCTGCGGATGTTCGCGCTGCTGCGCCGGCTCGAGGCCGCGGGCCACCTGCGCGTGTGCCTGGGCGCCGACGACGTCGAGGCGGCGATGACCGACGGCGTCCTCGCCGCGGTGCCGCACATCGAGGGGGCCGAGGCCGTGGTCGACCTCGAGGTGCTGGAGGCCCTGCACGCCCTCGGCCTGCGTTCCCTGGGGCCGGTGTGGAGTCGCCCCAACGCCTACGCGACCGGCGTGCCCTTCGCCTTCCCCGGGACGCCGGACGTCGGGACGGGCCTCACGGCCGCGGGCCGCGAGCTGGTGGCGGCCTGCGATCGGCTGCGGATCGTGCTCGACGTGTCGCACCTCAACGAGGCGGGGTTCTGGGAGCTGCTCTCCCGCAGCGAGCGTCCCGTGGTCGCGAGCCACTCGAACGTGCACGCCCTCAGCGCCAGCCCGCGCAACCTGACCGACGCGCAGCTCGACGCCCTCGCGGAGCGCGACGGCCTGGTCGGCCTGAACTTCGCCTGCGGCTTCCTGCGCGAGGACGGCCGCCACGACGCCGACACGCCGCTCGACACGATGGTCCGGCACCTCGACCGGCTCGTGGAGCGCCTCGGCGAGACGCGCGTGGGGTTGGGTTCGGACTTCGATGGTGCGACGATGCCCCGGTCGATCGGCGACGCGTCGGGGCTGCCGCGGCTGTTCGACGCGCTGCGCGCCCACGGCTGGGACGACGGACTCCTCGCCCGGGTGGCCCACCGCAATTGGATCGACCTGCTGCGGCGCGTGCAGGAGGCCTGAGGCCGAGTGGGGACGGTGCGCGTCACCTTCGCCCGGCTCGGCCGCACCGCCCGCTGGCTGCGGCGGCTCGGGCCCAGCACCTCCGGCGGCGCGTCCTCCGAGACGCTGTCGCTGGTGGCGAGCGCCATCGTCGTCGGGTCGCTCGCCGGCCTGGCGGCGGTCGGCTTCGATCGCCTCGTCCACCTCGTCGGCGACCTCGTCCAGCTCGGTCGCGACCACCTCGGCCTGGTGCCGACCGCCCTGTTGACGATCCTCACGCCCGCCGTCGGCGGCCTGCTCGTGGCGCCGATCGTCGTGCGCTTGGCCCCCGATGCGCGGGGTTCCGGCGTGCCCCACGTGATGGTCGCGGTCTCCAATCTCGGAGGTCGGGTGCCCCGCCGGCTGCTCTTCTGGCGCCCGATCGCGACCGCCCTCTCCGTGGGGACGGGGGCTTCGCTCGGCTCCGAGGGGCCGGTGGTGCAGATGGGCGCCGCCATCGCCTCGCTGTTCTCCTCGTGGTTCCGCCTCAGCGACGAGCGGCGGCGCAACCTCGCCTCGGTCGCGGCCGCCGGCGCGATCGCGGCGACCTTCAACGCCCCGATCGCGGGGGCGCTGTTCGCGCTCGAGGAGATCCTGGGGAAGTTCGAGGGCCGCAACTTCTCGTCGGTCGTCATCGGCGCCGTGTCGGCGACCGCCGTCTCGCGCTCCATCCTCGGCGACGCCCCGGCGTTCTCGGTGCCGGCCGGGTACGTGCTCGGCTCGCCGCTCGAGCTGCCGCTGTACCTGGCGCTGGGGCTGCTGGCCGCGGTCGTGGCGGTCGCCACCATCCGGGTCCTCGTCGGGAGCGAGGACCTGCTCGACCGCTGGCGGATCAACCCCTGGCTGCGACCGGCGCTCGGGGGGCTCGCCGTCGGGTTCCTGGCGCTGGCGCTCCCCGAGGTGCTCGGGCGCGGCTACGACACGATCGGCGGCATCCTCAACGAGGACCTCACCGCGCCCGTGCTCCTGGCGGGCATCCTGCTCGGCAAGCTCTTCGCGACCGGGGCGTCGATCGGCTCGTGGGCCTCCGGCGGCATCCTGGCGCCGACGCTGATGATCGGGGCGGCCTTCGGCGCGCTCTTCGGCGACGCGGCGCGGGCGTTGTTCCCCAGCCTGGCGATTCGACCCGGCGCGTATGGGCTCGTGGGCATGGCCGCGGTCTTCGCGGGCGTCACCCGCGCGCCGATGAGCTCGATCGTCATGGTCTTCGAACTCTCCGGCAGCTACCAGATGATCCTGCCGCTGCTCTTCGCGGCGGTCATCGCCACGCTGGCCGCCGACCTGATCGGCACGGACTCGTACTACGAGATGATGCTCGCGCGCCGCGGTCTGAGCCTGATTCGCTCCCGCGACACCGACCTGCTGCAGACGGTGACGGTCGACGAGGTCATGTCGCGCGACGTGCCGACGGTGGCGGCGGAGGACACCGTCCGCGACCTCGAGGACCTGCTCGTCGCCTCGCACGACCACGGCTTCGTCGTCACGCCACGCGCGGATCCCGGGCGGATGATCGGGATCGTCACGCTGGCCGACCTCGAGCGCGCCCGCAGCGAGGAACTCCCGTCGACCATGCCGATCCGTGAGGTGTGCAGCTGCGACGTGGAGGTGGCCCATCCCGAGGAGCCGGCCAGCGCGGTGCTCGAGCGGATGGCCGCGCTCGGCATCGGCCGCATGCCGGTCGTGAGGCGCGAGGCGCCCGATCGCCCGATCGGCCTGGTCCAGCAGACCGACCTGGCACGGGCGTACTACCTGGCGTTGCGCCGCGAGCGGGCGCACGACGAGCTCCACGGTCGCCTGCGGCTGCGCGACCTCACCGGCCAGGAGATCGTCGAGGTCAAGGTGCCCCGCGGCTCCCGTTTGGCTGGCACGACGTTGCGCGAGGCGCGCCTGCCGCACGACAGCATCGTCGTCGCCATCCGGCGCGGCACGCGCACGCTCTTCCCCCACGGCGAGACCACGATCGAGGCGGGCGACACGGTGGTGGCCAACGTGGCGCCGGGCTTCGGGCCCGGCTTCCGTGAACTGATCACCGAGGCGGGGGAGCGCCCGGCGACGAGGCCGGACGAGAGCTAGCTAGGCATCCCGAGCCCCGCCAGCGACCGGGCCCAGGGCGAGGGGCCCCGTGGAAGGGGCCCGCGGGGACGGGGCCAGGTAGGGCCGCGTCCCCGCGGGCGAGACGTCAGTTCCCGGCGCCCGCCAGCTGACGGATGTCGAGCAGGAAGCTGCCGTCGGTCGGCAGCATGATCGTCTGCACGGTGGGTGCGAGGCGCTGGGCGAACTCGAGCTGGATGAGGTCGGGGTTGCCGCGCAGGGCCTCGGCACGCAGCTCGAGCGCTTGCGCCTCGCCCTCGGCCCGCGCGATGGTGGCGTCGCGCTCGCCCTCGGCCTCGATCACCCGGCGCTGCGCGGCGATCTCGGACTGACGCCGGCGGTTCTCTTCGACCTCCACCTGCTGCTCGGCGGCCTGCTTCTCCTCGATCGCGTCGGTGATGAGCGTCGGGATGCGCACGTCGCGCAGCAGCACCCCGAGGATGATGATGTTGTCGCTCGCGAGGCTCTCGCCGAGCGTGTCCTCGAGGTTGCGCTGCAGCTCGGAGCGCTGGGCGCTGATCAGGCTGGCGGCGTTGTACTCGGCGATGCCGTCGCGGATGGCCGAGCGGATCTCGGGGCGCAAGCGGATGTTGATGTACGACGGGCCGATGTCCTGGTGCAGCGCGGCGGCCTCGTTGCCGTCGACCTGGTAGAGCACGGTGACGTCGACGCCGATGTCGAGGCCCTCGCTCGAGCGGGCGTTGATCTGGTCACCGGTGCTGGTCGCCAGCGTCAGCTCCTGCTGCCGGACGTCGTAGACGGTGACCTGTTGGAGGATGGGCAGGACGATGTGGAAGCCCTCGCCCAGCTCGCGTTCCTGGACGCCGCCGAAGACGTTGAAGACCACGCCGACGTTGCCGGCGGGGATGATCACGAAGGCGTAGGAGAGGAAGGCGAGCGCGAAGCCGGCGAGGATGCCGGCGATGCCCGAGAGGCGCGCCTTGGGCGCCTGGTTCTGGATCCCCTGGATGAGAAGGGCCGCGCCGAGAACGGCGAGAGCGCCTCCGATGAGCAGCAGCAATGACATGGGTCGACCTCCGATTATGAGTCTAGGGCTTGGGTGGCGCGGGGATGGGTCGCCGACCTACGGTCGGCGTCAGCCGGCCTGGTGCTTGCGGGCGGCGCCGAGGGGGTTGGCGACCGCGTGGCGCGCCGCGGCCCAGGCGCGCTTGAGCTCCTGCTCCTCCAGCGAGAGGGCGTCGGCGTCGGCGTCGGCGAAGCGCGCGACCTCCGCATCCTTGGCCGCCAGCAGCGCGTTGAGCACGGCGTGCAGCGTGCCGCGGACGGCGAGGCCCTCGCGCAGGAGGTCCTGCAACTCGAGGACCCGGTGCACCAGGTCGTCGTGACTCATCGACTCCAGCTCGGCACGGGTGCGTTGCATCGCGGCCTCCAGCGCCATGCTACCGCGCCGGCCCCCGGGCGCGACGGTTTCGGTCCGCCCGGCGGGCTCGGCCGTCGTGGCGCGCCCGCGTGCGCGGCGCATGCGGCCCGGCCCGGCCCGCGGGCGGTACCCTGACGCATGTCGATCCTCGACCCCCGCTGGCCGTCGCTCACGGCCCTGGCGGCGCGCTACCGCCAGGGCGAGCTCGATCCCGCCGAGGTCGCCGAGGCCCACCTCGCGCGGCTGGCGCCCGGTGACGTCGTGCGCCTCGTCACGGCCGAGCGCGCCCGGGCGCAGGCGGCCGCGGCCTCGCGCCGCTGGCGGCGCGGCCGCCTGCGGGGACCGCTCGATGGCGTGCCGATCGTGCTCAAGGACCTGCTCGACACCGCCGGCGACGTCACCGGCGCGGGATCGCCCGCGCTGTTCGGCGCGCCGCCGGCCGCCGCCGACGCGCCGGTCGCCGCGCGGCTCGATGCCGCCGGCGCCGTGTTCCTCGGCAAGAGCACGATGACCGAGCTGGCCTTCTCGGGCCTCGGCCTCAACCCGCACACGGGGACGCCGGGCAACGCGGTCGATCCCGCCCGCGTGCCGGGGGGCTCGTCGAGCGGCAGCGCGGTGGCCGTCGCCCGCGGCCTGGCCGTCGCCGCCGTCGGCAGCGACACCGGCGGCTCGGTGCGGATCCCGGCGTCCTTCAACGGGCTCGTCGGGCTGAAGACGACCGACGGCGCGATCCCCACCGACGGGGCCGTGCCGCTGTCGACGACCCTCGACACGCTCGGCCCGATCGCGCGCGACGCCGCCGACGCCTGGGCGCTGTGGCGCGCGATGGCCGCGCTGCCGGTGGCGCCGCCGGCGGTGGCCGAGCGACGCGGGCGCTTCTGGGCGCCGCCGACGGTGTGGCAGGAGGGGCTCGAGGCGGGCGTTCGGGCGCGCTTCGGGGCCGCCCTGGCGGCCCTTCGCGCCGCGGGGCACGAGGTCGTCGGCGAACCCTTCGGCGAGCTCGCCGAGCTGGACGGCCTCTACGCTCGCTACGGCAGCTTCGCGGCGCACGAGGCCTGGGCGCTGCACGAGGGTTTGCTCGAGCGGCACGGTGCGGCGATGGACGCCCGCGTCGTCGACCGCATCCGGGCGGCGGCCGGGCGCCCCGCCTCGGACTACTTGCGCCTGGGGTACGCGCGGGAGCGCCTGCGCCGAGCGGCGTGGGCGCGGGCGGCCGGCTTCGACGCGCTGCTGGCGCCGACGGTGCGCATCGCGCCGCCCGCCATCGCGCCGCTCGAGCGCGACGACGGGGCCTACGTGGCCGCCAACGCCCAGGTGCTGCGCAACACCACGCTCGGCAACCTGCTCGGCGGGCCCTGCGCGACCGTCCCCATCGGCCTCGACGGCGACGGGATGCCCGTCGGCCTCATGATCGCCACGGCGCCCGGCGAGGACGCGGCGGCGCTCGCCTGGGCGTCGGCGGTGGAGCGGCTCGGGTTGCACCCTGGCGATTGACGACGACCGCCACGCGGCCCGTGGCGGTCGGCCGGCCGTCAGCCACCAGGCGGGCGGGGCACCCAGGCGGGCCGCGACAGCACCGTGATCGCCGCGATCAGGCTGGCCGCGTACTTGACGAGCACGTCGGTCACGATGACCTGCGTCATCCAGCCGGCGGTGGCGAACGGCGCCCCGGCGAACGCCAGGGTCGTGAAGAGGATGGTGTCCAGCGGCGCCGAGACGGCGTTGGAGCCGGCCACCCGGGCGATCCAGCGGCGGTGCAGCAGGCGGTGGTAGACCTCGGTGTCGGCGGTCTCGCTCACCAGGATCGCCAGGAAGCTGACCGCGACGTAGCGCAGGGGGGTGCCGACCGCGAGCGCGGCGACGACGTTGGCGGCCGCGGCCGCCACGATGACGCGGTACACCACCGGGCGCCCGAAGCGGTGCAGCCGGTCGCGCTGGGTGAAGGTGACGCCGAAGAAGAAGGTGCCGACGTTGACGAGGAAGAAGTCGCCGAGCGGCAGGAAGGAGTCGAAGGTGAAGTTGGCGAGGATCGTGCAGCCGACGTACACCAGCGCCGCGCCGTAGAGATCGGGGCGTTCTCCCGACAGCGCTCGTAGCAGCGCCAGGACGAGCAGGGTGACCGGCACGGTGGCGGCGTACGCGGGCGGCAGGCCCGAGGTCACCGCCACCGCGAGCGACAGACCGGCGCCCGCGGCGGCGGTGGACGCGCGGAGCGGTGGCGGCAGGTGCGCGGCCGCGGCGGCGGCGGGGGCGCCGAGCAGCGCGCCGAGCAGGCCGATCACGGCCCAGGGCAGGGCCTCGGGGGGCGACTGCCCGAAGCGCGAGAGGACGAACAGCAGGGCGGCCGACCACGGCCCGAGGGCGAGGGCGACGACGAGGACCAGGGTGGCGGCGGTGGGCCGCGGGGGTGCGACGGTGGGAGCGGACACGGGGGCCTCCGGGCGACGCGGCCGGCGCCGCCCGCGGGCGGACGGCGCGCGGCGGCGTCCGGTACGGCGGCGGCTCGGCCCGTGGCCCACGGTATGTCACCTCCCGTGGAGCCTGGTTGGCCGGAGGCTAGCACGCCCCCCCGGGCGCTGGGAAGCCGCCTCGGCCCGCGGCCCGCGGCCCCGCCCCATGGCGCATGGCACCGGGCCCGGGCCAGGTGGCGGTGCCCCCGATCGGGCGACTGCGGGCGCCGCAGCGGACGCCAAAAGGATTCCCCGCCCGGCAAGCCAGGCGGGGAGCTTCGCGTGGTCGGGGCGAGAGGATTCGAACCTCCGACCCCATCGTCCCGAACGATGTGCGCTACCAGGCTGCGCTACGCCCCGACGCGACTGAGCATCGTAGCGCGCCGCGCTCCGAAGGGTCAAGCAAACCGGTCGCGGCGGGGCGCGGTCGTCGTCAGTCGTCGTCGCGGAAGGCGAGCGCCAGGGCCTCGCCCACGACCTCGGGCGTGAAGCCGCGCCGCGCGAGGAAGGCGGCGGCACGAGCGCGGCGACGCTGGCGCTCGAGGCGGGCGCCGCCGTCGGCGGGTGCGGCGCCGTCGGGCGCACCGGCGTCGGGCGCGTCGCCGGACGGCCGGACGGCGAAGCGCCAGGCCTGCTTCGCGAGGAGGGCGGAGGCGGCCGCCAGCTGCTGGTCGTCGTCCAGGCCCCGATCGTCGTCGTCGCCGGCCAGGACGTCCTCGACCAGGGCCTCGTCGACGCCCTTGCGGCGCAGCTCGGTGCGCAGGGCGAGGCGGCCGCGCTCGTCGCGCCGGCGGCGCACGTACGCCTCGGCGAACGCGCGGTCGTCGAGCAGCCGCAACTCCTGCAGCCGCGCGACGGTCGCCGCGCAGAGGGCGGGATCGAGCCCGCGGCGCGCCAGGCGGTCGCCGAGCTCGCTGGCGGTGTAGGCCTGGCGGCCGAGCAGCCACAGGGCGTAGCTCCAGGCGCGCTCCGGGGCCAGCGGGCGCGGCGGGCGACGAGCCCGGCTCAGCGCAGGACCTCGGCCGGCCGCAGGCCCGCCGCCCGCCGGGCGGGCAGCAGCGACGCCAGCACGCTGGTGGCGAGCGACACCGCGCACACCCAGGCGACGTCGAACGCCTGGACCTCGACCGGCAGCTGGGTGATGAAGTACAGGTCGCCCGGCAGCGGGTAGGGCTGCCAGCGGAAGTAGGCGGCGATGCCGGTGCCGAGCAGGGCCCCGAGCGCGGTGCCCAGGCCGCCGAGCAGCGCGCCCTCGAGGGTGAACACGGCCATCACCTGGCGCGCGCTGGCGCCGAGCGTGCGCAGCACCGCGATCTCGCCCGTCTTCTCGGCGACCGCCAGCACCAGCACGTTGGCGATGCCCATCGCGGCCACGAGCACGATCAGGAAGACCACGACGGAGATCACGGCCTTCTGCAGGCGCAGCTGCTGCAGCAGCCCCGAGAACAGCCGCTCCCAGGACGTCGGCCGCAGGGCGTAGCGGTCGCCGAGGCGTTCGCCGGCGGCGCTGGCCCCGGTCGCGTCGACGAGGCGGACGTGGACGCCGCTCCAGCGATCCTCGAGGTCGAGGTAGGCCTGCAGCCGCGCCAGGGGGACGTAGGCCACCACGGCGTCGATCAACTCGTTGCCGACGCGGAAGGTGCCGGCGACCCTGAGCGTGAGCGTCCGGCCACCGATCTCGCGCAGCACGACCTCGTCCCCGTCGATCACCCCGAGCTGGGCCGCCAGCGAGCTGCCGAGCACGATGCCGTCCCGTTGCGCGAAGTCGCCGGCGGCCAGCGCGAGCGCCGGCAGGTCGAGCACGCGCGCGTGGGCCTCGGGATCGATGCCCAGCAGCTGGGCGTAGCCCTGCCGGGCGCTGATGCCGAGCGCGGCGCTGGCCCGGCGCGCGATCAGCGCCTGGCCGGCGACGAAGGGGGCGACGGCCAGGACCTCGGGTTCGTCCGTCAGCATGCCGAGCAGGGCGTCGTCGGCGGGCAGGCTGCCGTCGGCCGACCACGGCTGCAGCGACACGTGCGGCGTCGCCCGCAGGGTGGAGCTGATCAGCTCGTCGATGAAGCCGTTGGTCAGCGACAGGGCGACGATGAGGACGGCGACGCCGACGGCGACGCCGCCGATGGTGAGCGCGCTCTGCAGCGCCCGCGCGCGCACGTGGCGCCAGGCGAGGAAGGGGACGAGCGCGCCCACGGGGCGGTCAGCGGCTGGCGAGCCAGGTGGCGGGGGCGTGGAAGCCGTGCTCGGCGATGACCGGGTCGAGGAAGGGGCCGTCGCGTCCGTAACGCACGACCTCGACCTCGAGGCGCCGGACGCCCCAGGCGAGGGCGCTCGCGTAGTCGGCGAACCACACGTCGATCTGCCCGGTCTTGCGCGGGTGCATCGTGTCCTCGACGATGAACAGGTTGGCATCGAGCAGCGCCTGGTAGGCGCCGGCGCCGCGGCCGTAACGGAAGCCGCCCAGGTCCGTCAACCGCACGAGCGAGCCGTACGGGAGATCGGACCCCAGCAGGTCGCGGCTGACCGCGATGATGCCCCAACTCGTGCGGGCGCCGGTCGCGGTGATGAAGGGCTGGGCATTGGTCTGGCTCTCCAAGGAGTTGTAGGCGGTCGCGCGAACCGTGAACACCGGGTTGGCGACGGGCCCCACGGCGACCGACGGGGTCGGCTCGACCATGCGCGGCACGGCGAGGATCTCGACGGTGGGGACCAGCGCGAGAGCGACGACCGGTTCGGGCGGGGCGTCCTTGGGAGCGCTGAAGGCGAGGGTCTGGGCAACCACCAACGCCACGAAGGTGGCGGCGAGTGCCCGACGACGATGCGCCATCGGCACCTCCTGACGTGAAGATTGTAACAGCGGTCGGATGTGCCCCGCGTGTGCAGGGGCACCGTCGACCATCATCTACTCGTCACGTGCCCACCGGAGATGGGCCACGAACCATGTCCAGGACGACGATGTCGGCCGGCGTGGTAGCATCGCGCGGTGAGCGCGGAGCGCGTCGGCTTCGAGTTGCTGGTGCGCCGCGGCGAGGCCCGCCGCGGCCGACTGCACACGGCCCACGGCACGGTCGAGACGCCCGCGTTCGTCGGCGTCGGCACCCAGGCGACGGTCAAGAGCGTCGATCCGGAGCGGGTGCGCGAGACCGGCACGCAGGTGCTGTTCGCCAACACCTACCACCTGTACCTGCGCCCGGGGGCCGAACGCGTCGCCGCGCACGGCGGCGTGCACCGCTTCATGGGGTGGGACCACCCGGTGATGACCGACTCCGGGGGCTTCCAGGTGTTCTCGTTGGGGGCGTCGATCGACCACGGGGTCGGCAAGGTCGCCGGCATCTTCCCGGGGGAGGCGGCGCCGCCGGGGGCGGCTGGGCCGTCGGCGGCTGCGGCGACGCCGCGCCTGTCGGCCGCCGGCGGCTCGATGGTCGAGGTCGGCGACGAGCAGGTCCGTTTCCGCAGCCACGTCGACGGCAGCGTGCACGTGTTCACGCCCGAGCTCAGCATCCGCGTGCAGCGGCTGTTGGGCGCCGACGTCATGCTCGCCTTCGACGAGTGCACGAGCCCGCTGCACGACGAGGCGTACACCCGGCGCTCGAGCGACCGCACGCACCGCTGGGCGGAGCGCTGCCTGGCGACCTTCGAGGCCGAACCGGCGCGCCACGGCTACCCCCAGCTGCTCTTCGGGGTGGTGCAGGGGGGCGCGTTCGAGGGGTTGCGGCGCGAGAGCGCGCGCATCATCGGCGGGATGCCCTTCGGCGGCATGGCCGTCGGCGGCAACCTGGGCCGCACCCATGCCGACATGCACCGGGTGCTCGAGTGGACGGTGCCGGAGCTCCCCGAGGGCCTCGCGCGCCACCTGCTCGGGATCGGCGACGTGCCCTCGGTGCTGGCGGCGGTCGCTCGCGGCATCGACACCTTCGACTGCGTCGCGCCGACGCGCAACGCCCGCAACGGCGGGGCGCTCGCCCGTGCCGACGACGACGGCCGCCCGCTGCCGAACTTCCGCCTCAACCTGCGCAACGCCCGCTTCGCCGACGACCTGCGGCCCATCGAGGCCGACTGCGGCTGCCCCACCTGCCGGCGTTTCTCACGCGCGTACCTGCGCCACCTGCTCAAGGCCGAGGAGCCCCTGGGGCCGCAGCTCGTCACGGTCCACAACCTGGCGTTCATGGCGCGCTTCATGGCCGAGGTGCGGGGGGCCCTCGAGGCCGACGCGTTCGACGACGTCGTCGAGCGCTGGCTGGGGCACCTGCCGGAGGCCAGGGCCGCGGCCACGCCTCGCGAGCCGACGCGCGGTCGCTGAGCCGGCGCCCGCGACCCGGCGGCGCCTCAGAAGTTGCGTTCGATGAGGTCGATCACGGTGCCGTCCTGCGTGACGAAGCGGACGACGCCCACGCCCGGCACCAGGAAGAGGTCGAGCAGCGTCTGGCCGCCGGTCGAGGTCAGCGTCCGCTGGCGGATCTGCAGCGCATTGAAGCGACCCGCCGGCGTCTGCACCCCGCGCAGGCCGACCACCTCGGAGCTCAGGGTGATCTCGATGCCGCCCAGGCGCGTCGTGGAGGTCCAGGTGAGCCCCGGTTCGAGGGGCGGCGGTCCGTAGATCAGCAGCGGCGGATCGAAGAGCGTGAGCTGTCCGGCCGCGGCCGTGCCCAGGGTGGCGACGCCGTCCGGGCCGTAGGCCAGGTAGTCCTCGGAGACGGGGACGCCGTCGAGGTAGTGGGTCAGCACCATCACCTCGGTGCCGTCGAGGCTCCGCGGCCCGGACATCACCTGGGTCGTGCCGCTGTCGTACGTCCAGGTCAGGCCGTCGCCGAAGGGGTAGTAGCCGTTGGCCGAGGCGAGGCCCGCCCACGCGACGACGGCGAGCAGCGTCCACGCGAGGCGCGGCGGCACGGCGGGTCTCATGCGTCCTCGCCGTCGCGCGAGAGCACGCGGGCGCGGTCGCTGGCCTCTTCGATGGCGTCCATCAGCGCGAAGCGCACCCGGTGTCGCTCCAGCGTCCGGATGCCGGCGATGGCGGTGCCGCCGGGCGAGGCGACCTCGTCCTTGAGCTCCGCCGCGTGCTTGGTCTCCAGCAGCCGGGCGGTCGCGAGCAGCACCTGGCGCGCCAGGTCGCGCGCGACCTCGCGTCCGAAGCCGACGCGCACCCCGCCGTCGGCCAGCGCCTCGGCGACGACCGCGGCGAACGCCGGTCCGCTGCCGGCGAGGCCGGTGTAGGCGTCGAACAGCGACTCGGGGACCTCGTGGACGGTGCCGACCGCCAGGAACAGGCGGCGGGCGAAGTCGCGGTCGTCGGCAGGCGTCTCGGGATGCCACGCCAGCGCGGTCGCCGAGGCGCCGACGGCGGCGCCCAAGTTGGGCATGGCGCGGACCACCTTGCGCGAGCCGAGCCGCTTCGAGAGCGTGGCGGTGGTCACGCCCGCCATGAGCGAGACGTAGGAGGCGTGCCGCTGCGCGATGAGCGGCGCGACGGCTTCGAAGGACTGCGGCTTGACCGCGACCAGCACCCGGTCGGCGTGGTGCACGCCGTCGTCGTCGAGCGGCGTGGCGCCGAAGCGGGCGGCGAGGGCCGCGCGGCGGCCGGGGTCGGGGTGGTAGACGCCGACGTCGGCGGCGTCGAGCAGGCCCGCACGCACGGCGCCCGCGAGCACCGCACCACCCATCTTGCCGGCTCCGACCAACGCGAGTTTCACGCGGTCACTCTAACGCGCGTCCCCCGCGACGCCGTGCGAGGACGCCCACGGCGAGCGCGCCCAGCGCGGCCCCGACGACGTCGGCGAGGAGGTCGAGGGGGTCGGGGTGACGGCCGGGCACGCGCGCCTGCACGA
>JAABRV010000048.1 GCA_011390735.1 Trueperaceae bacterium
GCCGCTCCAGGCGAGCTCGGAGTAGGGCTCGTGCTCCGTCATGCGGCGGAACAGCTGGGTGGCGCCGTCGAGGTCGCCCTCGGTGCGGGCCGCCTCGGCCGCGGCGTGCAGCAGCGCGAGCTGCTCGGAGCGCAGGAACTCGCGGAGGTCCTCCACCCACGCCCCCTCGAAACCGGTCATGAAGTGCCCCGTGTAGCGATCGACCGCGGTGCGGTAATCGGCGGCGAGACGCGAATCGCGGGCTCGTTTGGCGAGCGCCCGGTACTGATCGACGTCGTACTCGATGGTGAAGCGATCCTGCAAGTAGTAGCGCCGGTTGGCCGACTCGACGAGCTCGCCCCCCATCACCTTGCGGAGCCGGTACAGCGTCGTGTGGAAGGACGACGAGGCCTTGGCCTCCGTCTTCCCGGGCCACAGGGCCTCGGCGACCTCGAAGGTGGTGGCGCCCGAACGGTGCTCGAGCAGGTAGAAGAGCAGCTCCAGGGCCTTGAGCGACTCCCAGTCGAGGCGCTCGCCGTCACGCGACACGACCGGGTGGCCGAGGCCCAGCGCGCTGACGACGCCCTCGAGGGGCTTGCGCAGCTCGGCGATCCGGCGGAGGCGGACCTCGACGGCCTCGAGCAACTCCTGCGTGCGGACCGGCTTGGTGAGGTAGTCGTCCGCCCCGAGGGTCATGCCACGGCGCATGTTGGCGCGGTCCTCGAGCGCCGTCAGGAACAGGAACGGCACGGCTCGCAGCTCGCCGATCTGGCGCACGTGCTCGTAGAACTCGAAGCCGGTCATCGCGGGCATGTGGATGTCGCTGACGATGACGTCGGGCCGCAGGCCGTCGCGCATCTCCGCGAGCGCGTCGCGCGCGTCGTCGAAGGTGAGGACCGCGTAACCGCCCTGCTTGAGGGCGTGCTCGGTGAGCTTGAGCAGGGCGGGCTCGTCGTCGACGGCCAGAACGAGTGTGGTCGACATGGGGCCTCAGTCTAGCCCGGCCGGAGCACGGCCGCAGCCACGCGACCGGCGCGGCCGCCCGGTCGCGCGCGACTGGCGCGGCCGCCCGGTCGCGCGCGACCGCGGCGGGTCACGCCCAGGACTCGGTCTTCTGCGTCTGCACCAACGCGCTGAACTCGATCGTCTCGCCGAAGGCGGTGGTCGAGAACTTCACGTCCACCACCACCTCGTCGCGATCGAGCTGCTCGAGGTAGCGATCGAGTCGCTCCTGGAACAGGTCGAGGTTGTTGGACGTGATCACCTTCAATCGCGGCAGGCTCATCGGACCTCCTCTGGACGCACGCTGCGGCGGCCGGTCGCCGGGCGACGGCCGAGGCCGCGCCCGACCCTCCGCCCATCCTACGTCGCGCGTCCCAGCGCCCGCAGCAGGGCGGCGGGATCGTCGCCCATCACGCCGTCCACGCCGGCGGCCAACACCCGCGCGGCGTCGGCCGGCTCGTTGACGGTCCAGGTGTTCACCATGAGCCCCCGGCGCCGCCAGCGCGCGACCCGCTCGGGCGTGACCGCCGGGTGGTGCGGGTGCAGCGCGTCGACGTGCAGCAGCGGCGCCGGCCACGGGCGGCGCCCCGGCCACGGCACGCGCGGGTCCTCGGACCACAGGTAGGCCGTCCGGATGCCCGGCGCGCGCAGCCGGAAGCGCAGCAGCGCCACGAAGCTGAACGACGACACCACCACCCGCTCGCCGAGGCCGCTGGCGACGAGCGCGTGCGCGACCGCGGCGGCGAGGCGGCGGTCGTTCCAGCCCACGGTCTTGAGCTCGACGTTGAGCAGCGTGCCGGGGCGCTCGCGCACGAGGGCGAGCAGCTCCGCGAGGGTGGCCAGCTGCGGCACCGCGGCGCGCAGCTCGGCCTCGCTGGCGTCGCAGACGCGCAGGCCCGCCACGCGGAAGTCGTGCACCAGCACCAGCGCGCCGTCGCGCGTCCGCTGGACGTCGGTCTCCAGGCCGTCGAGCCCGGCGTCGAGCGCCGCACGGAAGGCGGCGACGGTGTTCTCCGGGAGCGACCCGCGCACGCCGCGGTGGCCCAGCGCCCACGGGCGCGGGCGCGTGACCCCGGGCAGGCCCCGCGGCCGCCACAGCGGCCCCGTCCAGATGAGGATCGCCAACGCCAGCAGCACGAGCCACGAGGCCAGGATCATGCCTTCCAGGGTACCCCCCGCGCGAACGTGGCGGAGCACGGGATGCGCCGCGTGGCGCGCTGCTACGCTGACGTGGATGCGCGCGACCGAGGCGACCTGGAAGATCGACGCGGCGGCGGCGCCGAAGCCGCGCCCGCGGTCCGAGGTGCTCCTGCGGGCGCTGCAGCCCATCGCGACGGCCGGCGTCCGCGTGCTGGCGCGCATCGGCGTCGACCCCCAGGCCGTCGTGTGGACCCACAGCGCGCTGGGCGTCGGCGCCGCCATCGCGATCGCCGTCGGGGGGCAGCCGGCCTGGTGGACCGCGGCCGCCCTGCTGCAGGCCAAGACGCTGCTCGACAACATGGACGGCGGCCTGGCGCGCGCCACCGGCCGCGTGACGCAGATGGGCCGTTACCTCGACACCGTCCTGGACACGCTCGTCAACGCCGCGCTGTTCGCCGCGCTGGCGCTGCACGGACCGGGGCCCTGGGCGTGGCCGCTGGCGGCCGGCGCCTACCTGCTGCTCATGGCGATGCTGTCGCTCGACTTCAACCTCGAGCGGCGCTACCGCGCCCTACGCGTCGGCGTGAGCGACGACGCCGAACAGCCGCCGGGCGCGCCCGAGCGCTGGCTGGCGGCCTTCCGCGGCTTCTACGACGCCGTCTTGCGGCCGCAGGACGAGCTCGTCGCCAGGCTCGACGCCGCGGCCTTCGAACGCCTGGCGTCGGGGGGCGCCTCGGCGCCCCAGGCCTCGGGGCGCGGGCCGCGCCCCGAGGCACAGGCGCCGGACCTGGTGGACCGCCTCGCCTGGAACGACCTCTGGAGCACCGCCACCCTCGTCAACCTCGGCCTCTCGACGCAGCTGCTGGTGCTGGGCGTGTGCCTCGCGCTCGGCGAGCCGTTCGCCTACGTCCTCGCCGTGTACGCCATGGCCGCGTACGTCGTGGGGGTCCAGGCCCTGCGCGTTCTGCGCTTCCGCCGGCACCTGGCGGGCGCATGACCGCGTGTGGCGCGCCATCCGGCCCGCCACCCGGCGCGCCACCCGGCCCGCCACCCGGCCCGCCACCCGGCGCGCCAGCCGGCGCCGCCCCGGAGCCGGGCCGCGGGTACCCCCTGGTGACCGTGGGGGCCCTCATCGTCGGCCCCTCTGGCCGGCTGCTGCTCATCCGCACGCACAAGTGGCGCGACCGCTGGGGCGTTCCCGGTGGCAAGGTCGATCTCGGCGAGACGCTGCTCGCCGCCGTGCACCGCGAGGTGCGCGAGGAGACCGGCCTGGCGCTGACCGAGGTGGTGTGGGCACCCACCCACGAGGCCGTCGACCACCCGCAGTTCCACCGGCCCGCGCACTTCGTCCTGCTCAACTTCGTCGCGCGCGCCACCGGCGAGGACGTGACGCTCAACGACGAGGCCCAGGCGCACGCCTGGGTCACCCCCGAGGAGGCGCTGGCGATGGACCTCAACGCGCCGACCCGTGCCCTGGTCGAGCACTACCTGACGGTCGGCTTCTCGGCTTCGCGGCTGATCGCCGACCCGACGACGGGGAGGACCCACGGGCCCACCCCCGACGCGGGCGAGGGCCGCGCGTGAGGCGCGCGCCGGCCCCCCTGGAGCTGCCCGGCCGCGGCGGCGCGCTGGTGACCGGCTCGGCCCGCGGCATCGGCCGGGCCATCGCGCTGGGACTCGCCGCCGAGGGGCTCGACGTGGCCATCCATTACCGCAGCAGCGCCGCCGAGGCCCGGGAGGTGGCGGAGGCCGCCGAGGCCCTCGGCGTGCGCGCCGTCACCCTGCAGGCCGACGTCACGCTCGAGGCCGAGGCGCACCGGCTCGTCGACGCCGCGGCGCAGGCGCTCGGCGGCCTGCGGGTGCTGGTCAACAACGTCGGGAACTACCACAAGGGGCCGCTGGCCGAGCTCGACGCCGGCACCTGGCACCACATGTTCGACTCCAACCTGCACGCGACCTTCTACGGCTGCCAGCGGGCGGTGCCGATCATGCGGGCCGCGGGCGGCGGGCGCATCGTCAACATCGGCTACACCGGCGCCGAACTGCTCAAGGCGCGGCCGGGCATCGTCGCGTACCAGATCGCCAAGACGGGCGTCATCCTCTACACCAAGGCCCTCGCGCGCAGCGAGGCGGCGCACGGCATCACCGCCAACGTCGTCAGCCCCGGCGTCATGGAGAACAGCGTCACCCAGCCGCTGGACGAGATCCCGCTGGGCCGCACCGGCACGCTCGACGAACTGGTGGCCGCCGTGCGTTACCTGCTGAGCCCGCCCGCGCGCTACGTCACCGGCGTGCACCTGGAGGTGGCCGGTGGCTGGAACCTCTGACCGCGGCGAGGGGGCGCCGGGCGCGATCGTCGACGGCCGGCCGCCGCGCGGCAGCGTGCCCGGCGGCGGCGCGGCCGCCTGCGTCAACGGCTGGCGCGTCACGGCCCGGGCGTACGAGCCGCTGTGGCGTCACCGCTCGGTCGGCCTGCTGACGCGCGGCGCGTTCAGCACGGCGCGGGAGCTGAAGACCCTGCTCGCCTGGACGGCGCCGGCCGCGGGCGCCGAGGTGCTCGACGTCGGTTGCTCGGCCGGGCTCTACGCGCGCACGCTCGCCGCGCAGGGGGCCGACGTCCACGCGCTCGACGCGTCGCGGCCCTTCCTCGAGGAGGCCGCCCGGCTGGCCGCCCGCGACGGCGTCCGCCTGACGCTGGTGCAGGGCGACGCGCACGCGCTGCCGTTCCCCGACGACCGCTTCGACCTGGTGGTCGTGGGCGCCACGCTGAACGAGCTCGCGGACCCACCGCGAGCGCTGGCGGAGATCGCGCGCGTGCTGCGGCCCGCCGGCCGCGCCTGGTTCATGTTCGCGCGCCGCGCCGGGCCGCTCGGACGCCCGCTCCAGGCGGCGATGGGCTGGGGCGGCCTGCGCTTCCCGGAGCCCGCCGATCTCGATGCCTGGGCCCGCGACGCCGGCCTGGTCCCCATCCGGGCCGAGGAACGCGGCGCCGTCGCCCTCGCCCTCTACGGCCTGGGAAGCGGCGCGCCGGACGTCGCCGCCACCTCGCCGAGCCCGGGGTGGGAGGGCCCCACGCCGCGACGGAACCGCCGCTTCAACTGGGAGCGACGGCTCGACGAGGGCGGCTAGCCCGCCGGTCCGTCAGCCGTCGACGCGGTACGCCTTCATGGGGTCGACGCTGCGGGCGTCGAGCACGCCGGCGACCTTGCGGATGTCGACCGTGACGAACTCGTGGCTCTGCAGCACCGGCCGCTCGGCGAAGCTGGCGCCGGGCTTGGCCGGGCCCAGCACCCGCACGTGGGTCAGCGTCAGGAACGACTTCTTCCCCATCGCCAGGCCCACGAAGTCGGACAGGCGCACCTCGGGCCGCATGGCGAACGAGCCGGCGAGCACGTAGGTCGGGTACACCAGGATGACGTCGCGCGCGTGCAGCCCCATCCCCTCCCTGGCCTCGTCGCGGGCGCCGCCGGCGATCCAGGCGATCGACGTCTTGGGGATGGCGACGAACTCGCTCTCGTACACCAGGTCGTCGGGGCTGGGCGGGTGCTCGATGCCGGCGCGGTACATGCGCACCTCGGTCATCGGCAGGTGGGGCCGGTCCTCGGCGTTGAGCAGCCAGGCGACGCCGGTGTTGGGGCGGAAGTGGACCATCCCGTACACCCGGAACTCGTTCGTGTAGACGCGCGCTTCGACGGGGCGGACCACGATCTGGCTCATGGCCGCAGGCTAGCACCGACCGCCCTTCCGCCCTGGTTCGGATGCGCGCCGTGGCGCTGGCCGTCCCAACGCCGAGCCGCGCGCGTGTCGGAAACCCCCCGACGGCCGCGGCCTGCACGCTAAGATGACGCCCATGTCCGCGCGACGCTACTTCGGCACCGACGGCATCCGCGGTGTCGCGGGCGCCAACCCGATGACCGCCACCTTCGCCCTCGACCTCGGCGCCGCCACCGCCGACCACCTGTACGAGCGGCACGGCAGCCGCCCGAAGGTCGTCGTCGGTCGCGACACGCGACGCTCGGGCCCCATGCTGGTGGCCGCCATGACCGCCGGGCTCACCTCCCGCGGCGCCGACGTCGTCGACCTGGGCGTCATGCCGACGCCGGGCGTGAGCCACATGGTGCGGGCGCTCGGCGCCCAGGCGGGCGTGGTCGTCAGCGCCTCGCACAACCCGTTCGACGACAACGGCCTCAAGCTGTTCGGACCCGACGGCGCCAAGCTGACGGACGAGGAGGAGGCCGAGCTGGAGCTGCGGCTGGGCACCGGCCAGGACGGGGCGCCGGCGCGCATGGGGGCCGACCTCGGCCAGGCGAGCCGCTACCGCAGCGAGGACGGTCACTACGTGCGCTTCCTGCTGCAGCAGGCGCCGTACCTCGACGGCCTGCGGGTGGGCCTCGACTGTGCCCACGGGGCCGCGTACGCGCTGGCGCCGGCCGTGTTCCAGCGGATCGGCGCCCGGCTCGACGTCATCCACGCCAAGCCGGACGGCATCAACATCAACGCCGGCTGCGGCAGCACGCACCCCGAGTCGCTGAGCCAACGGGTCGTGGCGGCGGGTCTCGACGTGGGCGTCACCTTCGACGGCGACGCCGACCGCGCGCTGCTCGTCGACCGGCGCGGGCGGCTGGTGAGCGGCGACCACATCCTCGCGATCTGCGCCGTGGCGCGCGGCGAGCGCGCCGTGGTGGCGACCCACATGACGAACCTGGGCACCGAGCGCTACCTCGCCGAACGGGGCATCGCGCTGCACCGGGTGGCGGTCGGCGACCGCTACGTGCTCGAGGGGCTGCGGGCCGAGGGCCTGAGCCTCGGCGGCGAGCAGTCGGGGCATGTGCTGTTCCTCGACAAGGCGCCCACCGGCGACGGCATCCTGACCGCGCTGCAGGTGCTCGCGGCCTGCCGCGCCGCGGGCCGGCCGCTCGAGGCCTGGGTGGACGAGATCCCCGTGTACCCACAGCGGCTGGTCAGCCTGCGCGTCCCGGCCGCCGCCAAGGACGGCCTCACCAACGACCCCGAGGTCGGGGCCGCCGTCGCCGCGGCGACCGTCGACCTTGGCGGGAACGGGCGCGTCCTGGTGCGCGCCTCGGGCACCGAACCGCTGCTGCGGATCATGGTGGAGGCCCAGACGCAGGAGGCGGTGGACCAGTGGACCGAGCGTCTGACCGCCGCCGTCCGGGGCGCCGCCGAACGCGTCGCGGCGCGGGGCGGGGCGCCGGCCGCGGACGCGATCGCCCCGTCGGTGGCCCCGTGAGCGCCGGACGCCCGACCCCGCCCTCCGACACGCTCCTCGACGTCACGCGCGCCCTGACGGCCGGCCATCCGAACTGGCCGGGCGACGTCGCGCTGGCGTTCGGCGTCGGCGCCCGCATCGCCGAAGGCGACGCCGTCAACGTCGGCTCGATCCACACCAGCCTGCACGCCGGGACGCACGTCGACGCGCCCTGGCACTACGACGACCGCGGCGTGCGACTCGGCGCCGTCGACCTGCGCCGACTGGTGGGCGAGGCGCTGGTGCTCGACGTCAGCGGCGGCGACGGCGCGGTGACCGTGGCGGCGCTGGAGGCCGCGCTGGCCGACGCCGAGACGCCCGAGGGCGCCCTGCCGCCGCGGGTGCTGCTGCACACCGGCGAGCCCGACGCCTGGGGCACGACCTTCCCCACGGGCTTCCGGCCGCTCGCGCCGGCGACCGTCGACTGGCTCGCGCAGCGCGGCGTCCGCCTGATCGGCACGGACGCCCCCAGCGTCGACCCGCTGACCTCCAAGGACCTGCCCGCCCACCGCGCCTGCGCCGCCCACGACCTGACGATCGTCGAGGGCCTGGCCCTCGCCCGCGTCGCGCCCGGCCGCTACGAGCTGATCTGCCTGCCGCTGTCGCTGCCCGAGGCCGACGCCTCGCCGGCGCGGGCGCTGCTGCGGCCGCTGGGCTGACCCGCCCGCCCGGCGGGCCCGCGGCCGCGCCGCGCCGCGACCTTCACCGGCCGCGCCGCGGGGTGACGCCGCGCGGTAGGCTCTCGCCGTGCCCGACCCCTCGCGCCTCCCCCGACTCGACGCCTTCCTGCTCCCCAAGGGCGTCTACCTCGACGGCAACTCGCTCGGTCCGCTCAGCTACGGCGCCCAGGCCGCGATCGAGCGGCGCATGCGCCAGTGGCAGTACCACGGCGTCGCCGGCTGGGACGACTGGTTCGGCCTAGCCGAGCGGCTGTCGGGCGCCCTCGGCAAGCTCGTCGGCGCCTACCCCGACGAGGTCGTCGCGACGGGCTCGATCACCGTCAACCTGCACGCGCTGCTCGCCACCTTCCACCGTCCCGCGGCTCCGCGGCACGCCCTGCTCGCGACCGAGCTCGACTTCCCGACCGACGTGCACGCGCTGCAATCGTGGGCCGAGCTCCGCGGCGTCCCGCTGCGGCTCGTCCCCTCGCGCGACGGGTACACGCTCCACGACGACGACATCGACGCCGCCCTCGCGGGCGACGTCGCCTTCGCGCTGCTCCCCACCGTCCTCTACCGCTCGGGCCAGCTGCTCGACGTGCGCCGCTGGAGCGGCGTCGCGCGCGAGCGCGGCATCGTCCTGGCGTGGGACGCGGCCCACTCGATCGGCGCCCTCCCCCACCACCTGCACGACGACGGCGCCGACCTGGCGGTCTGGTGCTCGTACAAGTACCTCAACGCCGGGCCCGGCGCCCCCGGCGGGCTCTTCGTCCACCGCCGCCACCACGACGCCGTCCCCGCCCTGCGCGGCTGGTGGGGCCACGACAAGGCGACGCAGTTCGCCATGGCGCCCACCTTCACCCAGGCCCACGGCGCCGGCGCCTTCCAGCTCGGCACGCCGCCGATCCTGGCGCTGGCCGGGCTCGAGGGGGCGCTGGCGGTGTTCGAGGACGTCGGCATCCACGCGGTCCGCGAGCGCTCCCTGGCGCTCACCGACCACCTGATGGCGCGGGCCGACGCGCTGCTGCCGGAGATGACGGTGGTGACGCCGCGCGCGGTCCAGCGCCGCGGCGGTCACGTCGCGCTGGCCCACCCCGAGGCACTGCGCCTGTCCCTCGCGCTTCGCCGCCGCGGGGTGATCCCCGACTTCCGACCGCCCGACCTGCTGCGCCTGGCCCCGGTGGCGCTGTACACCACCGAGGCGGACGTCGACCGCGCCGTCGCCGTGATCCGCGAACTGCTCGACACCGGCGCGCACCTCGAGGAGACGGCGGCCCCCGCCGTCGTGTGACCGCGCGCGGTCCTGCGACCCCGCGCGGTCGGCCGTGCAGCCCGGGCGGCTACAGGGGCACGCGACGCGTCGTCGGCCGCGGCGCCACGACCGCCTCCGCCTCCATCTCGACGAGGTAGCCGTCGCCCACCAGACCCGCGAGCACGAGCGTGTTCGCGGGTTGGACGTCGCCGAAGCGGCGCCCATGGGCGCGCGTGATCGCCGCCGCGTCCTCGGCCCGGGCGACGAAGAGCCGCGTCCGCACCACGTCCTCGAGCGTCGCGCCGAGCGACCGCAGGGCGCCTTCCACCTTGTCGATGACGGCGTGGGCCTGCGCCTCGGCGTCCGTCCCGCCGATCAGGCGGGTGCCGTGCGTGGCGGTCGTGCCCGAGACCAGCACGCGGTCGCCCTCGCGGATCGCCCGCGCGAAGCCGGCACGCGCCTCCCACACGGTGCCGCTGAAGGCGCGCCGGTGACCCCCGGCCCCCTCGCGCACCTCGAAGGGCGGCGGGAAGCCCCGCAGGTGGTGGCTGAGGTCGCCCGACGCGGTCAGGAACGGCGGCTTGCGGTACTCGTCGCCGCTGTCGCCCGGGATCGGCGTCAGGCCGGCGAGCGCCTCGTCGAGCTCGGCGCGGGCCGCCGCGTCGAGCGCGAACGAGAACAGCCCCAGCGTGTCCGCGACGTGCGCGCTCCGCCCGACGCGGGCGCCGACGATGACCCCCGCCACCTGCGGCTGCTCCAGCACGTAGCGCGAGGCGACGTTGGCCATGCTCACCCCCAGTCGGTCCGCGACCCGCTTCACGGCCGCCAGCAGCGCCTGGAACGGCGCCCAGCCCCCGGCCGCCGCCACGAACCGCTGGTACTTCATCTGCGACCAGGTCTCCAGCGTCGGTGCGTCGGGCTCCGGGACCCCGAGCCAGCGCTCGCTGAGCAGGCCCCCCGCGATCGTGCCGTAACCGAGGATGCCCACCCCGTACTCGCGGCACGCGTCCGCCAGGTCGCCGGCGGCGCGGCGGTCGAGGAGCGAGTAGGCGACCTGGTTCGTCGCGACCTCGACGCCGCTGGCGCAGGCGACCCGCAGGTGCGCGGCGTCGAAGTTCGTGAGGCCGAGCGCGCCGATCGCCCCCTCCTCCTTGAGCTCCTGCAGGAAGAAGAGCGCGTCCATCCAGCTCGGGTCGTCGTACGCCCAGGTGTGGAACTGCAGCAGGTCGATGCGCTCCACCCCGAGGCGGGCGCGGGCGCGGTCGACGGCGGCACGCGCGTCGTCCCGCGTCACCGGCCCGGGCTCCGGGACCCACTTCGTCAGCAGCTGGACCGCGTCGCCGCCCCGGCGGCGGCGCAGCTCGCCGGCGATGACCTCGGCGGAGCCGTAGTGGTCGGCCATGTCGAAGGTGGTGAGGCCCGCGTCGACGTAGGCCTCGAGGTCGCGCGCCGCCTGGACGGGGTCGAGGGCGGTGCCGTCGCGCTCGAGGTCGGCCACCTGCCAGAGGCCGGTGAGGGCGCGGGTGATCGTCAGGCCGGGGGCGATCCGGGTCGTCTCGACCGGAGCGGGGGTGGACATGGCGTGCCTCCGTGCGGACGCGGGGGCGGGCGCCGCGGCGAGGCGGGGCCGGACCCGGCGCGAGAAGTGTGTCCAACCTACCGCGCCCCCGCGCCGCTCGCCGCCACGCACGGCGGTAGGCTCGGGTATCGCCGCACGGGCGGCTCGACGCCGCCGGCAGCCTGGAGGGCGACGTGATCACGAGCGAACGCCAACCCCAACGCCTGGACTTCGACGCGTTGACCGCACGCGTGTACCCCGACGCGGAGGCGCTCGGCGCCGCCGCCGCGGCCGATGCCGCGGCCGCGATCCGCGCGGCGGTCGCGGAGCGCGGCGAGGCGCACGTCATCCTCGCCACCGGGACCAGCCAGCTCGCCTTCCTCGAGGCCCTGGCGAAGCTGCCCGACCTGCCCTGGTCGGACGTCGAGCTCTTCCACATGGACGAGTACGTGGGCCTGGACGGCGACCACCCGGCCTCGTTCCGGCGCTTCCTGCGGGAGCGGATCGTCGACCGCGTCGGGCCACGCGCGTTCCACGAGATCCGCGGAGACGCGGCGCCGGAGGCCGAGGCGGCGCGCTACGGCGGCCTCGTCACCGGGCGGCGCATCGACCTCACCTGCATGGGCATCGGCGAGAACGGCCACCTGGCCTTCAACGACCCACCGGACGCCCGGTTCGACGACCCCCTGCCGGCCCGCGTCGTGCGCCTCGACGAGGTCAGCCGGCGCCAGCAGGTCGGCGAGGGGCACTTCCCCGACCTCGGGTCCGTGCCGACGCACGCGATCACGCTGACGATCCCGACCCTGCTGGCGGCCGCCCGCGTGCAGGTGGTCGTGCCGGAGACGCGCAAGGCGGAGGCCGTCCGGCGCGCGCTGCGCGAACCGATCGACGAGGCCTGTCCGGCATCGGTGCTCCGGCGCATGCCTCACGCGACGCTGTACCTCGACCGCGCTGCCGCCGGCGCCCTGTGAGGCGCCGGCACCACCGCCCATGATCGCCACCCGCCTACCCGACCGCCGGCCCGTCCGCGTCGACCTCGACGACGGTCGGCTCGAGCTGACCGTGACCGACGGTCCCGCCGAGGCGGGCCTGTGGGTCGGCCCCGGCTGGGTCGACGTCCAGGTCAACGGCTTCGCGGGCGTGGACGCCAACGACCCCGCCACCGCGCCGGACGCCTACGCACGCATGGCCGACGAACTGCGCGCCCGCGGCGTCACCCGCTTCCTCCCCACGGTCATCACCGCCGACCTGCGGCGCATGGGCGACTGCCTGCGGGCGGCCGCCCACGCCGTCGAGGCGGAGCCCGCCGTCGCAGACGCCGTCCCCGGGCTGCACCTCGAGGGCCCGTTCGTGTCGCCCGAGGACGGCGCCCGCGGCGCGCACCCGGCGGCGCACGTGCGCCCCGCCGACGTCGCCGCGTTCGACGACCTGCAGTTGGCGGCCAACGGCCGCATCCGCCTCCTCACGCTCGCCCCCGAGGTGCCCGGCGCGCTCGACCTGATCGCCCACGCCACCCGCCAGGGGGTGGTCGTCGCGCTCGGGCACACGAACGCCGACGCCGCCACGATCGCCGAGGCGGTCGGCGCCGGCGCGCGCCTCTCCACCCACCTGGGGAACGGCACGGCGGCGCTGCTGCCGCGGCACGACAACGTCATCTGGACCCAGCTGGGCGAGCCGCGCCTGACGGCCAGCGCGATCTTCGACGGGCACCACCTGCCGCCGGCGGTCATGCGCGTGTTCGTCGCCGTCAAGGGGCCCGAGCGGCTCGTGCTCACCAGCGACGCCGTCGCGCTCGCCGGCATGGCCCCGGGCGTCTACCGCCAGCCGGTCGGCGGCGAGGTCGAGTTGCAGCCGAACGGCCGCCTCACGCTGCGCGGCACCCCCTACCTCGCCGGCTCCGCCAGCTCGCTGGCCGACGGCGTGGCCCACGCGGTGCGGGACGCGGGCGCCGCGGTGGCGGACGCGTGGGCCATGGCCAGCACGACGCCGGCGCGCCTCCTCGGGCTGGACGACCGTGGCGACCTCACGCTCGCGTACGTGGGTCCCGACGGGGTCCGGGTCGTGGGCACGCGGGTGGCGGGGCGCGCGGCGGCGGCCTGAAGCGGGGGCGCGGACGCCGCGGCGCCGGGGGGCGCCACCGCCGCGGGTCTGGTGTACGCTCGGCGCATCATGGAGGCACCGAAGAAGACCGACACCGCGGTCGTCGCGGGCTACGCCGTCGGCGTCGGCCTGATCGCCGTCGCCACGCTCGGCGTCTACTGGCACTTCTGGCAGCCGACCGTGGGCGCGTGGGTGTGGAGCCTCGGCAGTTTCGCGATCGGCGCCGCGCTCGGTGGCGCGTACGCGGCTTGGCGGCGCGTCAAGCTCTGAGGCTTCCGCTCGGCTGGGGCTCGCGTTGACACCGCCGCGACGGCCTCCGTATACTCCACGATGCTGACCGCACGGGTCGAAGGTCGACCCGCGCCCCGAGCCCAACCGCAAGGTCCTGGCCTGGAGGGTTGGCTGAGCGGTCGAAAGCGACGGTCTTGAAAACCGTAGACGGGGCAACCCGTCCGGGGGTTCGAATCCCTCACCCTCCGCCACACGCTTTCGAGGCAGCCAGATCGGGGACGGGGAAGCGCACGGAGAGGTGGCCGAGCGGCTGAAGGCGCGCCCCTGCTAAGGGCGTATAGGACTTATACTCCTATCGAGGGTTCGAATCCCTCCCTCTCCGCCAACCTGCACTCAGCAGGTGTTCGACAACGCATGCGCCCGTAGCTCAGTTGGATAGAGCGTCTGACTACGGATCAGAAGGTCAGGAGTTCGAATCTTCTCGGGCGCACCACAGTGAACCCCGTCTCTGACGGGGTTCTTCTGTTGTAGGTAGTTGGCTCAAAGCACTCAATAAAATGGACCATGTGCGAAACGTGTGCGAAATCGTTTGAGGCCTTCTGTCGCGGGCCGTCAAAAGCATCTTCGCTGCGCAAGCACCGTCCAATGGCCAGGAGCTCGTCCTCCCCCTCCAGGCTCCGGTCTCCCGACCGGAGTCGGCGGAACGAGCGGGTCAACTCACGCGTACGAGTGATGGGACGGCAACGAGATGGCCCACAGACCGCGTGAGCACCGAGCGTCTAGTGAACCCAGTACCGTGAACCGCACGACTCATGGATTCACAAGGTGATCACGCGGATTGCAATCGATTGGCTCTCGTCGGTGTGTTGGTATCGTGCGCGCATGTCGCTCGAGTCCGATGCTCAACGGCTGGAGTTGGCTGCCGAACGCCGTGTGGATCGAGGTTCTGGCGGTCTTCCCGCGCTCAAGGAGAAGGATTCTCCGAGCGGGCCGCGGGTTCCTTCTGGGCATGGCGATGGACTTGTCGGTCGCGCTCGTGCTGCGTTCGACCGTGGTGCTCGTCGTGGTTTGAGACCGGTTGGTCTTGGTGTTCTCGCGGCAGTTCTACTCGTTTCTTCGTGCGATCCCGGTGATGGTGGTGGCGTGACGCCGCCCCCCGATCCCGATCCCAATCCTGATTGCGTGTCGGGTACGGCCGTCGATCATGCTCTTGAGGTCGGTTTGGATCTGGATGTTGCTGCGTACGATGCCAACGTGAACCGTCACGAACACGATGTTGAGGGCGAGCACTGCTTCACTCGGTTCGAGCGTTCCATGATCGACGAGCTGCGTTCGCTGGTCGACGAGGGAGCCGATCTAGTCGTGTTGCAGCGCGTGGTCGACGACTATCCCGTCGTCGGTCCCGCAACGGTGTGGGCTCTTCGCGGTACGTGGGATGCTGCTCGCGCGGATCAGGCGTTCGATCCTGATCGGTCGTTCTACGATACCGGTCGTCTTGGTTGGATCGATCTTGCTCGTGGGATCGGCGGTAGTTTTCCGGGTGAGATTCTCGCTGAGCGTGGTCTTGAGGATGTGACCGAATATCCTCTCGATGAAAAGATTCTTGATGTTGCCCCTCCTGATTGGAACCCTAATCCTGACGAGACGAATACGTTTCTCGATCGTTTTCCGGGCTGCGAGGGTCTCTTGTCTACCGGTGAGAGTTTCCCGAACGTGATGCAGTCTTCTGGCGAC
>JAABRV010000049.1 GCA_011390735.1 Trueperaceae bacterium
TCCTGACCAAGCGCCTGCTGGTGCTGGCGCTCTCCGACATCACCCGCGACGACCACGACCTCGAACCCATCCGCATCACGGCCTGGGAGTACGCCCAGATCTTCAACATCCGCGGCAAGAGCATCTACAACCGCATCGAGGACTCGGCGCGCGAACTGCTCGAGCAGACCGTCCAGGTCAAGGAGCCCAACGGCGACTGGATCATGTTCCAGTGGGTCAGTGAGGCCCGCTACGACAGCGGGCGAGACAGCAAGGACAAGCTCGCCTGCATCGAGCTCAAGATCCACGACAAGCTCCGGCCCTACCTGCTGCAGCTGCGGCGCGACTTCAGCATCATCCCGACCGACCAACTGCTCAGCTTCGAGTCGTTCAACAGCATGCGGCTCTTCGAGGTGCTCTACACCGCCAGCTACGGCGGCGAGAAGCGCCACCTCGAGTTCGACGTCGACGACCTCAAGCTGCGCCTGGGCCTCGACGGGAAGTACGAGCGCTTCAAGGACTTCACCTACGTCCTCGACCGGGCCCGCGACGAGTTCGCGCGCTACACCTCGCTGACCTTCACCTACGAGGGTCGCAAGGTGGGGCGCAAGTACCAGCACGTCTCGATCCTCATCGAGAAGAACGACGTCTTCCAGCCACGCGTCCGGCTGCCCGAGAGCATCGCGCGGCGCATCAAGCGCGAGGGCGACGGCGAGGCGAAGCTGCGCGCCCTGCAGGCGGCCGACGACCTGCGCGACATCGGCTGGGCGCTGGATCCCGACGCCAGCGTCAAGCAGTACGGTGCCCAGCGCGTCATCGACATCGTGCGCTACGCGCGCACGCTGCAGCGCAAGGCCGAGCAGGCGGGCCGGCCGATCGCCAACCTGGCCGGCTTCGTCCACAGCCTGCTGCAGCAAGGCATCGAGCCGCCGCGGGCCGAGGCGAGCGAGGCCGCCGACGCGCGGCTCACGCGCGAGGCGCTGCGCGGGATCGTGGCGGGGCTGCAGGAGTCGTTCCAGCAGCAGCGCCGCGAGCGCGGGCGGGCCGCCTGGGAGGCGATGAGCGAGGACCAGCGGCAGCTGGTGCACACGCTCATGCAGGCGACGCTACACAAGTTCACCCTCGAGCGCATCGAGCGCGACGGCTGGCAGGGGAGCCTCTACGAGCTCAGCCGGCTCGACGTGCTCGCCGCCCACGGCTTCGCGGCCCTGCCGCCGCAACTGCAGGACGTCGTCGCCTTCGTCGATCACGGCGACCTGCTGGCCGAGTACCTGCCCGACGACCGGCGCCGGCTGCTGGACGAGCTGCGCGAGGCCGCCGGCTGATGCGCGCGCGGCGCCTGCGGAGGGCGTGAGCATGTGCGGTCGCTATACCCTGTACCACGACGAGGAGGACCTGACCGAGCTCTTCGAGCTCGACGCCTTCGCCTGGTTCCCGCGGTACAACATCGCGCCGACGCAGACGATCCCCGTCGTCCGCGAGGGGTCCGCCGGTCGCGAGCGGATCGACGCCCGCTGGGGGCTGATCCCCGCCTGGGTCAAGGAGCCGGCCAGCTTCAAGGCCCTGCTGTTCAACGCCCGCAGCGAGACCGTGGGGGAGAAGCCGTCGTTCCGCGACGCGGCGCGGTCGGCGCGCTGCGTCGTCCCCGCCAGCGGCTTCTACGAGTGGCGCACCGAAGACGGCGGCAAGCGGCCGTACTACGTCCACCGCCGGGACGGGGCCCCGATGGCGTTCGCCGGGCTGTACGCCGAGCTCCGGCGCGGCGAGCCCGAGCGCAGCGCCACGATCCTCACCACCGAGCCCAACGAGCTGATGGCGACGCTGCACGACCGCATGCCGGTCGTCCTGGAGGCGGACGCCTTCGCCCGCTGGCTCGACCCCGGTATCCGCGACGTGGGGGAGCTCGCGGACCTGCTGCGCCCGTGCGCCAGCGAGCTGCTCGAGGCCTACCCGGTCGACCGCGCCGTCGGCAACGCGCGCGTCGACGAGGCGCGGCTGGTGCAGCGGGTGTGAGTCGGCCGCCCGTTCACGCCACCGCGAGCGTCAACCAGGCGATCCCCACGACCAGGGTGACCAGCGTGATCGGCAGGCCCACCCGCAGGTAGTCCCAGAAGCCGATGGTGATCCCCAGCCTGCGGGCCCCCTCGGCGACGATGAGGTTCGCCACCGAGCCCGCCAGGGTCAGGTTGCCCGCCAGGGTGCTGGCCATGGCGAGGGTGAGGTAGCCGACGCGCCCGGCGCCCGCCTCCGCCACGAGGGGCGCGAGCAACAGCACCGCGGGGACGTTCGAGAAGAGGTTGCTGGCGATCGCCGTGATGGCCGTCAGCCCGGCGACGCCGTGCGCCCAGCCCGCGCCGAGCGCCGCCAGCGCGAGGCCCGTGACCCCCGTGTGCCCGAGGGCGCCGACGACCACGAAGAGCCCGGCGAACAGCGTCAGCAGCGACAGGTCGACGCGGGCCAGGACGCGCCGGCCGGCCGCGCCGGCGGTGAGCAGGACGCCGGCGCCGACGACGACGGCGGTCGTCGCCACCGGCGCGCCGGCGAGGAAGGCGACGAGCAGCACCACGGCCCACGCGACCGCCAAGGCCAGCGGCCGCCGCGGCGTCGTCATCGCCGCGGGCGCGGCCGCCGCGAACGGGCCGCCGGCGAGGTCGTGCCGGTGGAGCAGCGCGATCGTCGCGAACACGACCGCCAACCCGACCGCGGCGACCGGGCCCAGCGCGGCGAGGAACGGCACGTAGGCGACGCCCCCCTGCACGCTGACGATCAGGTTCTGCGGGTTTCCGGTGACGGTCGCCACGCTGCCGACGTTCGCCGCGGTGGCCAGCGCCAGCAGGTAGGGCAGCGGGGCGACGCCGAGTTGGCGCGTCAGCTGCACCACCAGCGGCGTCAGCATCAGCACGATGGTGTCGTTGAGGAACAGCGCCGACAGGGCGCCGGACGCGAGCACCAGCGCGGCGAGCAACGTGGACGGCCGGCCGGCGCGGCGGGTGGCCCAACGTGTCAGGGCGCGGAAGGCACCGGCCTCGGCCAGCGCCTCGTTGAGCAGCATCAGGCCGAAGAGCAGCGCCAGGACCTCGCCGTCGACCATGGCGATCGCTGCGTGCAGGTCGACGACGCGCGTCGCCAACAGCGCCGCCGCCCCGACCAAGGCGAAGCCGGCGCGCTCCAGCGGCACGAACGGCAGGCGGCCGAACGCGACGCCCGCCAGCGTCACGGCGGCGACGACGGTGGCGACGACCTGGCTCGGATCGAGGGCGGCCATGCGCCGCCGAGGCTACCGCGGCGCGTGGCGGGGGACCGCGCCGTCCGCCGATGTGGCCCGCGTCACGCCATACCGTAAATAACGCGGTATGCTCCCTTGCGAGGCACATCGCCACCCCGGAGGCCCCGATGACCCCACTGCTCCTGCTCGCCGCCTTCCTCGCCATCGTCGTCGCCGGCGGCACCCTGGTCTTCGTGTACGACGCGCTCGAGGCGGCCGTGGCCGGCCTCCGGGACCGGCGCCCGGTCCGGCCCCGGAGGCCCGACCGGGCGCGCGCGGCGACCGCGCCCGTCGTCGCCTGGCGACACCTACACTGAGGGCATGCCGTCCTCCCCCCCGGGCGACCCGTCCCCCGCCGACGTCCGCCGCCGGCTGGCGGAGCTGCGCCGCGAGATCGCCCGCCACGACCGCCTCTACCACCAGCTCGACGCCCCGGAGATCAGCGACGAGGCCTACGACGCGTTGTGGCACGAGCTGCGCGAGCTCGAGGGGCGCCACCCCGACCTCGTCGAACCCGACAGCCCCAGCCAGCGCGTCGGGGGCGCGCCGGTCGCCGGCCTGGAGTCCGCCGCCCACCTCGCCCCGATGCGCAGCCTCGACTCGTCGGCCAAGGAGGAGGCGTTCCGGCAGTTCGATGCCCGCGTGCGGCGTGCGCTCGGCGAGGACGCCGAGATCGTCTACTCGGTCGAGCCCAAGATCGACGGCCTCTCCGTGGAGCTCGTCTACGAGGCCGGGCGCTTCGCCCGCGCGGTCACCCGCGGTGACGGGCTCGTCGGCGAGGTCATCAGCCACAACGTGCGCACGATCCGCGCGCTGCCGCTCGAGCTCGACGACGGAAGCCGCCCGGTGCCGCCGCTGCTGTCGGTGCGCGGCGAGGTCTACCTCACGCTGGAGGCGTTCGACGACGTCAACGAGCGCCTGATCCAGGAGGGCAAGGCGCCCTTCGCCAGCCCGCGCAACCTCGCGGCCGGCACCGTGCGCCAGCTCGACCCCGCCCTGGCCGCGGTGCGGCCGCTCACGCTCTTCGCCTACGACGTCCTGGAGGCCGGGGCCGGCGAGGACGGCCACGGTGCCCTGACGCGCCACCAGGAGGTCCTGGAGGCCCTCGCGGACTGGGGCCTGCCCACCAACCCCGAGAACCGCGTTCTGGGCAGCGCAGACGCCGTCTGGGCCGCCTTCGAGGCCTTCGCCGAGCGGCGCGACGCGCTCGCCTACGAGGTCGACGGCCTGGTGGTCAAGCTCGACGACCTCGGCGCCCGCCGGCGCCTCGGCGACACCGCCCACCACCCGCGCTGGGCCTTCGCGATCAAGTTCCCGCCGCGCAAGGAGGTCAGCCAGGTCCTGCGCATCGTCGCCAGCGTCGGGCGTACCGGCGTCGTCACGCCGGTGGCCCTGCTGCGGCCCGTCAACATCGGCGGCGTCACCGTCGGCCGCGCCAACCTCCACAACCGCGAGGACCTGAGCCGCAAGGACATCCGCGAGGGCGACACCGTGCGCGTCGAACGCGCCGGCGATGTCATCCCGCAGGTGGTCGAGCGGCTCGCCGGGCCGCCCGGCGCCGAGCGCGGCGAGCCGTTCCGCATGCCCGCGACCTGCCCCAGCTGCGGCACCCCGCTCATCGACCGCGGTCCCTACACCGTCTGCCCCAACGCCTTCGGCTGTCCGGCGCAGGCGGTCGCGCGCCTCGTGCACCTCGGCAGCCGCGGCGCGCTCGACGTCGAAGGGCTCGGCGAGGTCACCGCCCGCCTGCTCGTGGAGGCCGGCCTGGTGCGCGAGCTCCCCGACCTCTTCGACCTGACGGCCGCAGACTTCGAGGGCCTCGAGGGCTTCGCCGAGCTCTCCGCGGCCAACCTCGAGGCCGCCGTGCGGCAGGCCGCCCGGACGACCCTGCCCCGCCTGCTCGTGGCGCTCGGTATCCCCGAGGTCGGGCCCGCCGTCGCGCGGGCGCTGGCCGAGCGCTTCGGCACCATCGAGGCCCTGCGCGCCGCCGACGAGGAGACGCTCGCGGGCGTGCACGGCATCGGTGGCGTGATGGCCGCCGCCATCGCCGGCTTCTTCGCGGACCCGCGCAACGCCCGCGTCGTCGATCGCCTGCTCGACGGGCGCGTCGAGGTCGAGCCCTTCGAGGTCGTCGCGCCGGCGTCCGACGCCCTGGCGGGGGAGACCCTGGTGTTCACCGGGGCCCTCGAGGGCTTCACCCGCGGCGACGCCGAGGCCCTGGTCGCCCGCCTCGGCGGCCGGGTCGCCGGCAGCGTCTCGAAGCGCACCACCCTGGTCGTGGCGGGCGCCGACGCCGGCTCGAAGCTGGCGAAGGCCACGACGCTGGGCGTGCCCGTGGTGGACGAGGCGGGCTTCCTGGCGTTCCTCGAGGAGCGCGGGGTCGACCCCGGCGAACTGCAGCAGGAGGCGCCATGAACCCACCCGCCAGCCACCGCCCGCCGCGCCCTCGGGGGCGGCCATGAGCGGGCGACGCTTCTCCAACGCGGCCGTCGCGGTCCGCCTGACGCGGCTCGCCGACCTGCTGGAGATCGAGGGCGCCAACGCCTTCCGCGTGCGCGCGTACCGCGCCGCCGCCGAGACGATCGAGGCCCACCCCGAGGCGCTCGCCGACGTGCTCGCCCGCGGCGGCGACCTCACCGAGCTCAAGGGCGTCGGCAAGGACCTGGCCGCCGCCGTCGCGGCGCTGTTCGAGGGCGGCGACATCCCGGCCCTGCTCGAGGTCGCCGAGCGCGTCCCCGCCGGTCTGCTCGACGTGGTGCGGGTGCCCGGGGTGGGGCCCAAACGCGCGGCGACGCTGTGGCGTGAGCTCGGCGTGACCTCGCTGGACGACCTCGACCGCGCCGCCCGAGCGGGCCGCGTGGCCGCGCTGGCCGGCTTCGGCGAGAAGACGCAGGCCAAGGTGCTCGCGGGGGTGGCCCAGGTGCGCCGCCATCGCGGGCGCGTGCGCCTGGGCGACGCGGAGGCGGCGCTCGCGCCGCTGCTGAAGGCGGTCCGCGACGCGCCCGGCGTCGAGCGCGTCGAGGTCGCCGGCAGCCTGCGCCGCGGCCGTGCCACCGTGGGCGACGTCGACCTGCTGGCCGTCGCGGACGAGCCGGCGACCGCGATGGCCACCCTGCGCGACCACCCCGACGTCGCCGAGGTGCTCGGCAGCGGCGACACCAAGACCAGCGTGCGGCTCGAGGGCGACCTGCAGGTCGACCTGCGGGTGGTGCCCGCGGCCTCCTTCGGGGCGGCATGGCAGTACTTCACCGGTTCGAAGGCGCACAACGTCGCGCTGCGCCAGCGCGCGGTCGACCGCGGCCTGCGCCTCTCCGAGTACGGGCTCTTCCGCGGCGGCGAGGGGCAGCACCCAGAGCGTGGCGAGCGGCTGGCCGGCGCCGACGAGGACGGCGTCTACCGCGCCCTCGGCCTGGCCTGGATCCCCCCCGAGCTGCGCGAGGACCGCGGCGAGATCGCGGCCGCGGCGGAGGATCGCCTGCCGCGGCTGCTCGAGGCGTTCGACCTGCATGGCGACCTGCACATGCACTCCACCTGGTCCGACGGCACGGCCGCGATCCGCGTCATGCGCGCCGCCTGCGCCGAGCGCGGCTACGCCTACATGGCGATCACCGACCATTCCCAGGCGCTGCGCATGACGGGCGGGCTCGACGCCGAGAAGCTCGCCCGGCAGTGGGCCGAGTTCGACGAGATCGCCGCGGAGGAGGCCGGGCGCCCCGACGGCGACGGGCGGCCCGCGCTGCTCCGCGGGCTCGAGGTCGACATCCTCAAGGACGGTCGACTCGATCTCGACGACGAATGGCTGGCCCGCCTCGACGTCGTGATCGTCAGCGTGCACGGCCACCTCGACCTCCCCCAGGCGCAGCAGACCGAGCGCGTGGTGCGTGCGCTGCAGCACCCCGAGGTCAACGTCCTGGCCCACCCCACCGGCCGGTTGCTCGGCACGCGGGAGGGCATGGCGCTCGACCTGGACGCCGTGTTCGAGGCGGCCGCGGCCCACGGCGTCGCGGTCGAGTGCAACGCCAGCCCCTACCGATTGGATCTCGGCGACGTCGAGCTCATGCGCGCCGCCGCCGCCGGCTGCCGGGTCGTGATCGACACCGACGCGCACGCGCCGGCCGGGCTCGACGACATGCGTTACGGCGTGGCCACCGCGAGGCGGGCATGGCTGGGGCGCGAGCACGTCATCAACGCCTGGCCGCTGGAGCGGCTGCGGGCGTTCCTGGCGAAGCGCCCGCCGGCCGTGGCCGGCTGACCCGCCCGTCGCGTATCGTCTTGCCGTGGTGATCGCGCGATGACGCCGTGGTTCCGGGCCCTCCTGCTCGTCGCGTTGGCGAGCTCGTGGGCCGGCGCCTGGTCGTTGGCCGCGACCCCGTACGGGGCCGTCGTCGACGCCCTGCTGCGGCGCTTCCATGCCCACGAGCACGCCTGCGGGATCACCCAAGGGTCGGCCGAGGCGTGTTTCGTCGTCGAGGCCGCGCGCGTGGTGCAGCTCGCGGAGGAGTTCGAGGCGTTCCTCGCCGACCACGGCGGCGCCCTGGTGCGTGGCGGTTGGTCGTCGGCGAACGGCGCGCATCGCGTCGCGGTCACCTTGCCCGACGCCGGCTGGGGCGCCCTGGAGCTGTGGCTGATCGAGCTGCCCGGTCATCGCGTCGAGGGCCGCTTCCAGCACCTGCCCGAGCGGGGGTGGTGAGGTCCTTGCCTCGCCCTCGCCGCGCGCGTCACGATGGCGGCATGCCGCGGCGCCCCGCTCCCCTCACGGCGGGCGACCTGTGCGGCGCGCCGGGGTCGGACGCCGTGCAGCCCGATCTCTTCTCCGGGACGCAGGTGGTGCAGCGCACGCTGCCGCGGACCGGCACCCGCGTGCGGCTTCGCCTCGCCCCCCTCGGCGACGGCCGGGTCCGGGTGGTCGAGGCCGTGCGGCGCCCCGCGGGCGCCGGTCGCTACGAGCCGTGGCCGGAGGAGGAGGGGCGAGAGACCGAGCTCGAGCGGCTGCGCCTCGGGATCGGCTATGCGGAGCTGTTCGGGGGTTGAGCCCGCGCGCGCGACGTCGCTCGGGCACCTGGCGCGACGCCGACGCTCGGGGTATACCAAGGTCCGATGCCCCGTCGCTGACGCGCTCCGAGCGCGCCGCCGGGCAGCGGGCGCCGCGGGAGAGCGGCGTCGCGTGCCGACGCACGAGGTCTGCGCCCGCGGTGCGGGCGTTCGAGGAGGTTCGATGACGTTCCCGACGGCGCTCACTCGCGCCGCCCGCAACGCTGCCCGGCCCACGCACCCCCGCCGGCACGCGCCGCGGACGGGGGGTCGGCGCGGATGCTGAGTGCCCTGCTGGTCGCCTTCGGCGTCGCGCTGGTGGCGCCGTGGTTGACCGTTCGGTTGGGTCGTTCGGCCGGGTGGGCGCTGGCGCTCCTCCCCGCGGGGCTCACGGCGTACTTCCTGAGCCTGGGGCCGGGGATCGCGGCGGGCGAACCGCTCGTGCAGCGGGTGTCGTGGGTCCCCCAGTTGGGCGTCGAACTGGCGTTCCGCGTCGACGGGCTGTCGCTGCTGTTCGGCCTGCTCATCGCCGGGATCGGCACCTTCGTCGCGATCTACGCGGGTGGCTACCTGGCGGGCGACCGGCAGATGCCACGCTTCTACCTGTTGCTCTTCGCGTTCATGGCGGCGATGCTCGGCGTCGTCACCAGCGACGACCTGATCCTGCTGTTCGTGTTCTGGGAGCTCACCAGCATCACCTCGTTCTTCCTCATCGGCTACAAGCACGAGTCCGAGGAGAGCCGCGCCAACGCCCTCCAGGGGCTGTTCGTCACCGCCGGCGGTGGCCTGGCGATGCTGGCCGGCTTCGTGCTGCTGGGCTCGATGGCCGGCACCTACCGCATCAGCGAGCTGTTGGCGTCGCCCGCGCTGCTCGTCGAGCATCCGGCGTACCCGGTGGCGCTGGCGCTGGTCGCCCTGGGCGCGTTCACCAAGTCCGCCCAGTGGCCGTTCCACTTCTGGCTGCCGAACGCGATGGCGGCGCCGACGCCGGTGTCTTCCTACCTGCACTCCGCCACCATGGTGAAGGCGGGCGTCTACCTGCTCGCCCGCCTCGCGCCCGGTCTCGGCGGCACCCCGGAGTGGTTCTGGCTGCTCACGCTCGTCGGTGGCGCGACGGTGCTCGCCGCCACGGGCCTGACGCTGCTGCAGCGCGACAGCAAGCGGCTGCTGGCCTACTCGACGATCGTCGCCCTCGGCACGATGGTGCTCCTCATCGGCGTGGGGACGGACGCGGCCATCAAGGCGATGGTCGTGTTCCTCTTCGCCCACGCGCTGTACAAGGCGCCGCTGTTCATGGCGGCCGGCTCGGTCGACCACGAGGCCGGCACCCGCGACGTGACGCGGCTGGCGGGCCTGGGGCGCTCGATGCCGTGGACCTGGCTGGCCGCGGGGCTCGCCGGCATCAGCGCCGCGGGCCTGCCGCCGATGCTCGGGTTCATCGGCAAGGAGCTCGCGTACGAGGGTCTCCTCGGCGCCCCCTGGCTGCTCGCCGTGATGATCGTCGCCGGCGCCGTGCTGCTGCTGGTGTCGGCGATGGTCGCCTGGGCGCCCTTCGCGGGGCGCAGCGTGCGGGCGCCCAAGGCGCCGCACGAGGCCCCGCTCTCGATGCTCGTCGGGCCGCTCGCCCTCGCGGCGCTCGGGCTGACGTTCGGCCTGGCCCCCGGGCTCGTGCAGGACGGCCTCATGCGCCCGGCCGCGGCCGCCGTGCTCGGCGCGCCGTACGCGTTCGACCTCTACCTGTGGCACGGCCTCACGCTCGCGCTCGGGCTGTCGCTGCTCACGATCTCGCTCGGCGTCGTGCTGGCCGCGACCTGGCGGCGCTGGCAGCCGGCCCTGCGCTCGCGCCTCGGCGGCGTCCGCGTCGGGCCGGTCGCCGTGTACGAGGGCGGCTGGCGCTGGCTGTTGCGCTTCGCCGAGGTGCAGACCCGCATCGTCCAGCCGGACGACCTCCGCCAGCAACTGACGACGATCGTCGCCTTCACGGTGGCGCTGACCGGCGGTGTGGCGCTGTGGCGCGGCGGCCTCGAGAGCATGGTCTGGGCGCCCTCGGGCGCCTACCTCCACGAGTTCCTCTACTTCTCGGTCATCCTGCTGGCGACCGCCACCGTGGTGCGCTCGCACTCGCGGCTGGTGGTGATCACCTCGCTCGGCGTCGTGGGCTTCGGCGTCGCCTTCGTGTTCGTGCTCTTCGCGGCGCCCGACCTGGCGATCACGCAGTTCCTCGTCGACACGTTGGTCGTCATCATCGCGGCGCTGGTCCTCATCCGGCTGCCGTCGAGCGCCCTGCGGGCCGAGGGCGGTCGCGACACCCGCTGGCTGTCGGGCGCCATCGCGATCGCCGGTGGCGCGCTCATCACGGGTCTGCTGCTGGCCGTCACCAGCCTGCCGTTCGACGGTTCGCTCACCCACTTCTTCGAGGCCAACAGCTACCCGGCAGCGCGCGGCCGCAACATCGTCAACGTCATCCTGGTCGACTTCCGCGCGGTCGACACCCTCGCCGAGGTCGTCGTCCTGGCCGTCGCCGCCGGTGGCGTCGGGGCGCTGCTGCGCCGGCGCCTCCGCCGCGGTGACGCCGACGGCGAGCGGCGCGCGCCCGAGGGGGGTCGCCGGTGAAGAGCCTCATCCTGCGGACCACCACGCGGCCGATCATCGTCGTGCTCCTGCTGATCAGCGTCTTCCTGCTGCTGCGCGGGCACGACCTGCCCGGTGGCGGCTTCATCGGCGGCCTGGTGGCGGCCGCGGCGGCGGCCCTGTACGCGATCGCCTTCGGCGCCGACGCGGCGGCCCGGCTGCTGCGCGTCCGCCCGGAGCTGCTGGTGGGCTGGGGGATGGCCACGGCGGTCGTCGCGGGTCTCCTGGGGATGGTCGCCGGGCGCGAGTTCCTGACCGGCCTGTGGTGGGTGATCGCCGTGGGCGACCAGGAGATCAAGCTCAGCACGCCGCTGCTCTTCGACGTCGGCGTCTACCTCGTGGTGGTCGGCGTGGTCCTGCGCTTCGTGCTGTCGCTGGAGGAGCGCTGACGTGGAGGCCTACCTCGCCGTCGTCGTGGGCGCCGTGTTCGCCGGGGGTTTCTACCTCGTCATGCGGCGCAACCTCCTGCGCTTCGTCTTCGGCCTGATCCTGCTGTCGAGCGGGGTCAACCTGCTGGTGTTCACCGCCGGCCGGATCTCGCGCGGCGCGCCGCCGATCATCCCCGAGGGCGCCTCGGCGCCCGTCGGTGAGGTGGCCAACGCGCTGCCGCAGGCGCTGATCCTGACGGCGATCGTCATCGGCTTCGGCCTGACGGTGTTCGCCATGGTGCTGCTCCTGCGCCTCTACGAGCGCCTGGGGACGCTGCGTACCGATCAACTGAAGGCGTACCTCGAGGCCCCTCAGCCCGTTCCCGGCCTGCCCGACGAGGAGGCGCCCGCGTGAACGCCCTGCTCGTGGCCCCCGTGGTGTGGCCCCTCGCCACCGCCGCCCTGCTCGTGCTGCTCCAGGGCAGGTTGTCGATCCAGCGGACGCTGTCGACCGCCTCGGCGGCGGCCCAGCTCGCCCTGGCGGTGATCCTTCTGGCGCGGGTGGCGACCGAGGGCATCCTCGTGGTGCAGTTCGGCGGCTGGGACGCGCCGTTCGGCATCAGCTTCGTGGCCGACCACCTGGCGGCCGTCATGGTCCTGGTCAACGGCATCATGGGGACGGCCGTCGCCGTCTACGCGCTGCGCGACCTCGACGCGGACCGCGAGCGCCTCGGTTACCACCCCATGTTCCACGTGCTCCTGGCTGGCGTGAACGGCGCCTTCCTGACCGGCGACCTGTTCAACCTGTACGTCTGGTTCGAGCTGCTGCTGATCGCCAGCTTCGTGTTGCTCACCCTCGGCAACCGGCGCGAGCAGCTCGAGGGCGGCATCAAGTACGTCGCCGCCAACCTCGTGGCCTCCATGCTGCTGCTCACCGGCATCGGCCTGCTGTACGGGGCCACGGGCACCCTCAACATGGCCGACCTGGCGCTCAAGCTGCCGCTGGTGCCCGCCGGCCTCGCGACGACCCTGGCGATGCTCTTCCTGGTCGCGTTCGGCATCAAGGCGGCCATTTTCCCGCTGTTCTTCTGGCTGCCGGCCTCGTACCACACGCCGCCGGTGGCGATCTCGGCGCTGTTCGGCGGCATGCTGACCAAGGTCGGCGTGTACGCGCTGCTGCGCGGCTTCACGCTGCTCTTCGTGGCCGACGTGGCCCTGACGCACGGCTTGCTCGCCTGGATCGCGGGCATCACGATGGTCGTCGGCGTCCTCGGGGCCGCCTCCCAGACGGAGTTCCGCAAGATCCTGTCGTTCCACATCGTCAGTCAGATCGGCTACATGGTCATGGGCCTGGCGTTCTTCACGCCCCTCGGGATCGGTGGCGCCGTCTTCTACATGGTCCACAACATCTTCGCCAAGGCGAACCTCTTCCTCATCGCGGGCATCGCCCGCTGGTACGGCGGCAGCTTCGAGCTCAAGAAGCTCGGCGGCCTCTACCGCCACCGGCCGCTGCTGGCCGTGCTGTTCGTCATCGCCGCCTTCTCGCTGGCGGGCTTCCCGCCGCTGTCCGGGTTCTGGGCCAAGCTGGTCGTCATCCGCGCGGGCTTCGAGGTCCAGGCGTGGCCGCTCGTGGCGGTGGCGCTCTTCGTCGGCCTGCTGACGCTGTACTCGATGACCAAGATCTGGCTGGCCGCCTTCTGGTCGCCGCTGCCGGAGGGCGTCACGCTGCGCGCCGGTCCGGCGCCGGCACTGCTCTACGCGCCCGTCGTCGCGCTCGCGCTGCTGACCCTGGCGATGGGCTTCGCCAGCGCGCCGTTCTTCGCACTCGCCGAGCGCATCGGGGCGGAGCTGACCGATCCGACCGGGTACGTCCTCGCCGTCCTCGGTGAGGCCGCCGCCGCGGCGTTCGTCGCCCAGGGGGTCGCGCCATGAGCCTGCTGGGGCTGCACCTGGGGATGGCCGTCCTGTGGGCGATGGCGACCGGGAGCCTGACGTTCCCGAGCCTGCTGATGGGGATCTTCGTCGGCGGCGGCGTGCTCCACCTGCTCGGCCCCGTGCTCGGCGACCCGCGCTACGGCATCCGCTTCTACCGCGCCATCGCGCTGGCGTTCTTCTTCCTCTGGGAGCTGTTCGCCTCGGGGATCCGGGTCGCGATCGACGTGCTGCGCCCGACCCTCAACCTCACGCCGGCCGTGGTCGCCGTGCCGCTCGAGTTGCGCAACGAGGCGGCCATCGTGCTGCTGGCGAACATGGTGTCCCTGACGCCCGGCACGCTGTCGATCGACCTCTCGGAGGACCGTTCGTGCCTGTACGTCCACACGATGTACGGCGAGGACCCGGAGGCCGCCCGGCAGGCGATCAAGCGCGACTTCGAGCAACGCATCCAGGAGGTGTTCCGTTGATCCTGTTCGAAGGGCCCTGGACGTTCCTCAGCTTGGCGACGCTGGTGACGATGGTCGCGGTCGCCATCTCCATCCTGGTGGCTTCGCTGCGCGTCATGCGTGGCCCGAGCCTGCCCGACCGGGTGGTGGCCCTCGACCTGGTCGGGCTGCTCGCGGTGTCGGTGATCTCGGTGGTGGCGATCGCCACCCAGCAGCCCGTGCTGCTCGACGCGGCCATCGCCCTGGCGCTCATCGCGTTCCTCAGCACGGTCGCCTTCGCACGCTTCATCGAGTGGCAGGGGGAGAAGGCCGAGTGATCTGGGTCGAGGTCATCGCCGGGGTGATGTTGCTGACGGGCGCCGCCTTCGTCCTCGTGTCGGCGATCGGCGTGGTGCGCTTCCCCGACGTCTACATGCGCATGCACGCCGCCACCAAGGCGGGCACCCTGGGCGCGGGTCTGATGCTGGGCGCCGCGTCGGTGGTGTTCGGCGAGCTGGGCATCACGGTGCGCTCGTTCGTGGTGTTCTTCTTCCTGCTGCTGACCGCGCCGGTGGCGGCGCACGTGTTGGGCCGTGCGGCGTACTACGCCAACGTGCCGCGTTGGGAACGGACGCGGCTCGACGAGCTCGCCGGGCGCTACGACGAGGCGGACGCGACGCCGGGCGAGTTCGCGCGACCGGCGGCCCGCGCCACCGACGACATCCCCTACCCGTGAGCCGCCCGGCGGCGGCGAAGCGCGTCTGGTAGCCTGGGGGCCGAGCGCGGCGTCACCGGAGAGGACACCGGAACCCGGTCCTCGATCCCGCCTCCGCGCCGGGAGGTCGTCGCCGTGACCGTCGCCCGCCACCGCTACCTGGATTTCGTCCGCGCCGAGCTCGACGCCATCGAGCGCGAGGGCCTGACCAAGCACGAGCGCGAGATCGTCGGTCAGCAGCAGGCGGAGGTCACCCTCGCCGACGGCCGCACCGTCCTCAACCTGTGCGCCAACAACTACCTGGGGCTCGCCAACCACCCCGACGTCATGGCCGCCGCCAAGCGCGGCATCGACGAACACGGCTTCGGCACGGCCTCGGTGCGTTTCATCTGCGGCACCCAGGACCAGCACCGCGAGCTGGAGCGCCGCATCGCCGCCTACCTCGGCACCGAGGACGCCATCCTGTACTCCAGCTGCTTCGACGCCAACACCGGCCTGTTCGAGACGCTGCTGGGCCCCGACGACGCGATC
>JAABRV010000004.1 GCA_011390735.1 Trueperaceae bacterium
TGCCCACGGGGGTTTGGCGCGTCGCGGCCAGCGAGCGCTCCTCTTCGAGCGCCGCCTCCACGTGGCCGAGGCGCGCCCGATCGATCATGAAGCCGAGGTAGATCAACCCCGCCACGACGGTGTTGAACAGCAGCACCGCCAGCATCGTCGAGTCCATCGTCACGCCCGAGCCGTCCAGCGCGACGCTCTTCGCCGGGTGCAGGGTGCGGAACCACTCGGCGGCGAGGTAGTTGAACGGCAGGCTGGCGGCGGCCACGATCGCCACCACCGCCGACACGCGGCCGCGGCGCACGGGGTCGTCGATGAGGCCGCGCACGATGAAGTACCCGACCATCAGGGCCACCATGATCGCGGTCAGCGTGAGCTTGGCGTCCCACGTCCAGAAGGTGTTCAGCGTCGGCCGCGAGTAGGTCATGCCGCCGATGATCGTCAGGCTCGCGAAGAAGAGGCCCATCTCGCCCGAGGCGACCGCCAGCACGTCGTCGCGGCGTTTGCCGCGCCACAGGTAGAGCGCGCCGAACACGGCGGTGAGGCCGACCGCCACGAAGGCGATCCAGGCGACGGAGACGTGGGCGTACATGATGCGGATCAGGTCGCCCTGGGTGACGTCGCGCGGGCTGAAGAGCAGCCCGAACGCGGCGGCGGCGAGGAACAGCAGCAGGGTGATCCCCAGGTAGATGCGCAGCCACGGTGGGCGGCGCAGCCGAGCGGCAGCGTCGATCATCCTTCGGTCACTCCTCCGGGGCCCCCGGGCCCCTTGGCGTCGTCGAACCCCATGTACGGCGCACGTCAGGCCTCCACCACGAAGCGGAACAGCACCAGGCAGACGACGGCGTACACGAGGTCGAAACCCACGAGCAATCTTAGCCATGCCCAAGCCAGATCGAGGTCGCCCGATCCGACGAGCGCGTTGCTGGCACGCACGGCGGCCAGCAGGATCGGCACCACGACGGGGAACATCAACACGGGGAGCAGCGACTCGCGCGCCCGCAGGTTGGCGGTCAGGCCGGCGTAGAAGACCGCGATGAGGGCGAAGCCGAGCGTGCCCGCCGCGATCGTGCCGAGCAGCACGGCCACCACCAGCGCCGGCGCCGTCTCCCCGCCGCCGCCGGGGGCGCCGCCGCCTCCGATGTCGGCGCCGTACAGGCCGCCGGCGAGCGGCAGCAGCACGAAGCCGAGCGCGGTCATCAGGCCCCAGTTCGCCAGCAGCTTGCCGAGGTAGACGGCGGCCCGCGGCACGGGCCAGGCGAGCAGGGCCTCGAGCGCGCCGTCCTCGAGGTCGGCCTGCCAGCTCTGGGCGGCCGAGATCACCCCGGCGAAGGCCAGCGCCACCCACAGGGCGCCCATCGCGCCCTCGCGCATGAGCAGCGGGTTCTCGCCGAAGGCGAAGGCCAGGACGCCCAGCGTGACCGCGGAGAAGAACACCGTCGCCACCGTGACGGCCTTGGAGCGCGCCTCCTGCAGCAGGTCCTTGCGCGCGATCCACAGCACGGCGTGGAGGTCGTTCACGCGTCGCCCTCCCCGTCCACGGGCGCGCTCGTGGTCGCGGCCACCGCCGTGGCGCGTGTCGGCCGCGCCATCACCCGCAGGTGCCCGCCCGCGATCTCGACGACCGCGTCGGCGGTGGCCAGCGAGCGGGGGAGGTCGTGCGAGGCGACCAGCACCGTGCGGCCGTCGTCGCGGGCCGCGGCGATCAGGGCGTCGACGAGCTCCTGACCCTGCTCGTCGAGGGCGGCGTACGGTTCGTCGAGCAGCCAGACGGGCGCGTCGGCCAGCGACAGGCGCGCCAGCGCCAGCCGCTTGCGCATGCCGCTCGAGTAGGCCCGCACCAGGTGGTCGGCCGCCGCGCCCAGCCCCACGCGCTCCAGGGCGCGGTCGACGGCCTCCGGGTCCTCGCCGCCGCCCCGCAAGGCGACGCCGAGGCGCAGGTTCTCGCGGCCGCTCAGGGCCCCGTACGCGCCGCCGTACACCGGCAGCGTCGCCACGCACGTCCGCACCTCGTGCGCCTGGCGCACGACGTCGTGACCCAGCACCCGCGCGTGACCGCGAACGGGCCGCAGCCGGGTGGCGAGCAGCCGCAGCAGCGTCGTCTTGCCGGCCCCGTTGGGGCCGTGCAGGGCGACGACCCGGCCGACGGCGACGTCGAGGTCGATGCCAGCGAGCACGGGCGGCCCACCGTAGCCGTGGACCAGGCCGCGGAGCTCGACGGCGGGCGGTGCGCCAGCCGGTTCGCCCGTCGGTGCGCCCGTGGGGGCCATCACAGCCGGCTCCACAGCCACTCGGGCGTCCAGCGGATCAGCACGGCGTTCAGGGCCGTGAAGGTGCCGGTCACCAGCATGACGCCGACGACCAAGAGCAGGGCGCCCGCGCCGCGCTCGATCCACGGCAGCCACGGCCGCAGGCCCCGGCTCATGCGGGTGAAGGGCTCGATCGCCAGGGCGGCGAGCAGGAAGGGGACCGCGAGGCCCGCCGCGTACGCCGTCAGCAGCCCGACGCCGGTGGCCAGCGTGCCGCTCGCGCCGGCCGCCGCCAGGATCGAGCCGAGCACGGGCCCGATGCACGGGGTCCAGCCGAACGCGAAGGCCATGCCCAACAGTGTGGCGCCCCAGGGGCGCTGCGTGTCGGTCGCCGAGCCGACGTTGCGGCGCGTGTCGCGGTAGAGGAACGGGACCCGGATGACCCCCAGCATCACCAGCCCGAAGACGATGACGAGCACGCCGCCCACGATCGTCAGCAGCTCCTGCTGCGCGCGCAGGACGCTGCCGAGGGCGCTGGCGGAGGCGCCCATGGCGATGAAGACGAGGGAGAAGCCGAGCACGAAGAGGCCGGCGTTGCGCAGCAGCAGGGGCCGGCTGGCGCCGCTGCCGCCGACGTACGCCAGGTAGGTGGGCACCAGGGGCAACACGCAGGGCGACAGGAACGACAGGATGCCGGCGAGGAAGGCGATGGGCGGGGTCGGCATTCGGGACAGTTTGGCACGCGTCGATGAGTGTGGACGGGGCGGCGGTCCCGCGGTAGCATCCGCGCACCCCGACGGCGGCCACGGGTCGCCCCCCGAGCAGGAGGATCCCATGCGCATTGTCCGTTCGCTCGTCCCCCTCGTGATCGCTCTGGCGCTCGCCGGCGCCGCGGTCGCCCAGACCGCGGTCGAGCCCCTGTCGCCGCGTGAGACCGTGCGCGTCGCCTACGTGCCGATCACCAAGTTCGGCACCCTCTACGTGGCGGCCGACCGCGGCCTCTTCGACGCCTACGGCCTCGACGTGGAGATCAACCGCGTGGCCTCCGGCACCGAGGCGATCGCCTTCCTGGAGCAGGGCCAGATCGACGTCGGCGGCATCGCCATCGTCGTCTCGCTGTGGAACGGCTGGGCCCAGGGCCTCGACCTGCGGGTCATCGCGCCGGGCGGCCTGGAGCCCTTCGCGAACAGCCCCACCAAGCTCATGCTGCGCGCCGACCTGGCCGACGAGGTCGCCGACATCGCCGACCTGCGCGGTCGCACGGTGGCGGTCGCCGGCGGGCCCGGCTCCGGGGGCGAGTACCTGGCGGCCAAGGCGCTCGAGCGCGGCGGCCTGACGATCTTCGACGTCAACCTGGTCAACGTCGCGAACCCGGACATCCCGCTGTCGTTCGAGTCGGGGGCGATCGACGCCGCCATCCTCGGCTCGCCCTTCGCCGAGCAGGCCGAGGCGAGCGGCGGCGCCGTGCCCTTCGCGGAGGACCTGGCTCCGGGCCTGATGACCGTCGCCTTCGTCGGCTCGGGACGGTTCGTGCAGGAGCGTCCCGAGGTCGCGCAGCGTTTCGCGCTGGCGCTGCTCGAGGCCTCTCGGCTCATGCAGGGCGATGATTTCCTGTCGCCAGCGAACCTCGATGCGTACCTGACGTACGTGCCGAACGCCACGGTCGAGAGTCTACGAGCCGACACACGGCTGATCTTCGACCCGGACCAGCAGATCCCCGTCGACGGCCTCGCCGACGTCGAGCGCACCCACCGCGAGAACGGCCGCACCGCCTACGAGACCCCGATCGACCTGGGCGCGGTCGTCGACCCCTCGTTCATGGACTGGGCGCTGGAGCAGCTGGGCGCGTACGGGGAGTGATCTCCGCGCGGTGACGCCTGGGGCGCCCGCAGCGGGCGGCGTCCGGCGCGCCGCCACGTGCCGCGCCCGCGGCGTGCCGCGCCCGCGCGGTACGCTCGCGCGAGCATGAGCGCCAAGATCGTCGCCCGTTCCGCCGAGAAGCGCTTCCAGACCCGCGCGGGCTGGATGACCGCCCTCCGCGACTTCGATCTCGAGGTCGCGGAGGGCGAGTTCCTGTGCCTCGTCGGCCCGTCGGGCTGCGGCAAGTCGACCTTCCTGCGCATCCTCGCCGGGCTCGACCACGCCACCGGCGGCGAGGTGCGCATCAACCCGGGTCCCGACCCGCGGCAGCCGCTGGCCAACGTCGTGTTCCAGGAGTACGCCGTGTTCCCGTGGAAGACGGTGCTGCACAACGTCGCGTTCGGCCTCGAGATGCGCGGCGTGGGCCGCAAGGAGCGCGAGGCGACAGCACAGCGCTGGATCGACAAGGTGGCCCTGACGCGCTTCGTCGACTACTACCCGGCGCAGCTCTCCGGCGGCATGAAGCAGCGGGTGTCGATCGCCCGCGCGCTCGCCAACGATCCCCAGGTCCTGCTGATGGACGAGCCGCTGGGCGCGCTCGACGCCCAGACCCGGGCGGTGCTGCAGGAGGAGCTGCTGCAGCTCTGGGAGGAGTCGCGCAAGACCGTGCTCTACGTGACCCACTCGATCGACGAGGCGGTGTTCCTGGGCGACCGGGTGGTCGTCATGACCGCCCACCCGGGGACGGTGAAGACCGTGATCGACGTCGAGCTGCCGCGCCCGCGCGACCTGTCGGTGATGGCCACGCCCGAGTTCGCCGCGCTGACGGGTGCGGTCTGGGACGCCCTGCGCGACGAGGTGCGGCGGGCGATGGCGGAGCAGGCATGATGCCGGGTTCGGCGCGCGGCGCCGGCGGCCCAGCCGCCACGGCGTGGGGGCTCCCGCTCGCGGTCCTGCTGGCCACGCTGGCGGCCGGCTTCGCCTTCGGCCTGTGGGCGACCGCCTGGTGGGCGCTGCTGGCGATCGGCTTCGTGTGCGTGGTGTTGCTGGCGCAGGAACTGGAGTCGCGGCTCGCGCTGCGCTGGCGCGGGCCGTTCCAGCGCGGCCTCGCGCTCGGCTTCCCGCTCTCGCTGCTGCTGATCTGGGAGCTGCTCGCGGGCGCCGGCATCCTCAATCCGCGCTGGTTCCCGCCGCCCAGCCAGATCGCCGTGGCGCTGTGGGAGCTGACGGTGACCTTCGACCGCTTCAACCGCAGCAGCCTCCTCGGCCGACCGTGGCTGCTCCCGCAGGTGGTCTCGGAGCAGGGGTGGGCCGGCGCCCAGGCGCTCGTGCGCGAGAGCCACGTGTGGGCGACGCTGTCGCGCGTGCTCGGGGGCTTCCTCATCGGCGCGTTCCCCGGCGTGCTCATCGGCATGGTCATGGGCCTCAACCGCACCGTGCGGATGATGCTCGACGCGACGATGTCGGCGATCTACGTGCTCCCCAAGATCGCCATCTTCCCGATCCTCATGCTCGTGTTCCCCAATCCCTTCGGCGAGGGCCCGAAGATCGCCGTCGTGGCGATCAGCGCCTTCTTCCTGGTGGCCATCAGCACGATGGCCGGCGTGCAGGGGATCGACAAGGTGTACCTGGAGGCGGGGCGCAACTTCGGCGCGTCGCGCTGGCAGATGTTCCGCCACGTCATCCTGCCCGGCGCGCTGCCGATCGTGTTCTCGGGGCTGCGCCTGGCGCTGGGGACGGCCCTGATCGTCATCGTGGCGGTCGAGTTCGTGCGCGCCGACCGCGGCGTGGGCTTCCTCATCTACTACTACTGGCAGGTGCTCGTCACGCCGCGGATGTACGCCGCCCTGGTCGTGGTCATGGCCCTCGGCGTCGGCCTGACCGCGCTGCTGCAGTGGGTCGAGCGGCGCGTCATGCCGTGGCGGCGGAACTGAGCGCGGTGCAGGCGCTTCGGCCGTGTGCGCCGCGCGACCAAAAGAGCGCCGGCCCCGCACTGGGCGGGGCCGGCGTGGTGGTGAGCCCTGGCGTTCAGTTGCCGAGGTAGACCAGCGTGCCGTTCGGGTCGGCGTTGAAGACGGCGCGGTAGGCGACGCCGTCGGCGGTGAAGCCGAACGCCCGGCCGCTGGCTTCCATCTCGCCGATCTGCGCGCCGATGGCCTGCAGGTGCGCCATCAGCGTCGACATCGCCTTGGTGTTGCTGGTCTCCTCGAGGACGAAGAGCACGCCGCCCTCGTAGGGCTCGATGACCTTGATCGAGCACACGCAGCGCTCGAGCTCGTAGTCCTCGAGGGCGTTCTCGGGCAGCGTCTCGACGTCGAATCCGGGGACGAACACGTCACCGATGTAGCCCAGGTCTTCGTTGGTCACCACGACCTTGAGGCCGTGATCGATCTCGAAGCGGATGCCCATCGTCTCGACGATTTCGTCCTCACCGTCGTCGTTCTCTTCCTCGAACTCGAGGCCGGCCTCGGCGCCGATCAGGATCCCGTTCGCGGCGGACGCGAAGGAGAGGGACACCGCCAGCAGGCCGATCAGGATGGCGAGCAGCCACCGCGTGGGGTTCTTACGGATGTGTTGCATGCTGCGCTCCTTGTTCTGGGCGCCGCGCCGCGGACGGGCGCGGCAGAGAGAAGCTCATCGTGCGGCCGGGGCCTGGCGATTGCCTCATCCGGGCTACCACCTCCTCCGTCGTCAGTGTGGGGCACGGGCCGTGACACGACCGTGAGACCAGCGTGACGGTGGTGGGGTGGTTTCAGTCTGGGTCGGGAACGAAGCGCAGCGCGATGCCGTTGCTGCAGTAGCGCAGGCCGGTCGGCTCGGGGCCGTCCTCGAAGACGTGCCCGTGGTGGGAGCCGCAGTGGGCGCAGTGGAACTCGGTGCGCGGGTAGCGCAGGAGGTAGTCGGTCTTCGTCTCGAAGGCGCCGGGCAGCGCGTCGTGGAACGACGGCCAGCCGCAGTGGGCGTCGAACTTCGTCTCGGCGCGGTAGAGCGGGTGGCCGCAGGCGGCGCAGACGTACGTGCCCGGGCGCCACTCGTCGTTGAGCGGGCTGCTCCCCGGGCGCTCCGTCGCCTCCCGGCGCAGGACCTGGTACTGCTCGGGGGTCAGGCGTGCGCGCCAGCCAGCGTCGTCACGGGGGAGGTCGTCGGCCATGGCTCAGGATACGCGGTCGGCCAGGCTGCGAACGTGGTCGGCGATCCACCCGAGCTCGTCGGCGTTGACCGTGTGGGGCATCCCGGGGTAGATGCGGCTGGTCACCGACGCGCCCTGGGCGAGGAGCTGGCGGCCGCTGGCGTGGACGCGCGCCTCCGGGATGTGCGCGTCGACGTCGGAGCAGCCGAGGAAGACGGTCGTGCCGTCGAGGCGCTCGGGGTAGCGGGCCGGGTCGACCTCGGCGCCGATCAGGCCGCCCGACAGGGCGACCGCGCCGCCCCAGGCGCCGCCGGCGCGGGCGACGTACTCGAGCGCCAGGCACGCCCCCTGGCTGAAGCCGGCGACGACGATGCGTCCGCGCGCCAGGCCGGCCGATTCGAGCTCGGCGACGGCCCGCTCGACGACGGCCAGGGCCGAGCTCAGCCAGGGCTCGTTGCGTTCGACGGGCTCGAGGAAGCGCAGCGGGTACCACTGGGAGCCGACGGCATCGGGCGCGAGGACGGTGACCGGGCCGGCGCCGCGGGCCTCGAGCTCCGGCGCGAGACCCAGGATGCCGGCCGCCGAGTCGCCGCGGCCGTGCAGCAGCACGATCGCGACCGGCGCCTCGCCGGGCGCGGGCCCCCAACGGAGGATCGGCGCGTGCGCGTGGGGGTCGGCGCCCGGTCGGGTGGGTCGCAGGTCGATGCCGTTCATCGCGCCACCGCCGCGTCGGCGGCCGCGGTCGGCGCGGCCGCGGGCGGGAGGGCGCCCGACAGGTCGGGCAGCACGGCCTCGATGCGCGGACGGTAGGGCTCGAGCCAGGGCGGCAGGATCAGCCGCTCGCCGAGGGCGGCGGGGTCCTCGTCGACGGCGAAGCCGGGTCCCTCGGTGGCGAGCTCGAACAGCACGCCGCCCGGCTCCATGAAGTACACGGAGCGGAACCAGAAGCGGTCGATGACCTCGGACGGGCGCCGGCCGGCACGCGCGACGGCGTCGCGGAGGGTGACCTGATGCCCACCGTCGGCGACGGTCCAGGCCAGGTGGTGGACGCTGCCGACGCCCCACGCCCCGCGGCGCCCGTCCGGGTCCTCGCGCACGTCGAGGATGCGGCCGGCGCCGCCCGCGGGCGCGCCGGGCAGGACGAAGCGCACCCAGCCGTGCTCTTCGCCGACGCGCTCGAACCCCATGACCTCGGTCAGGAAGCGTTCGCTCGGCGCGATCTCGCGCAGCGGTGCGCGGGCGCCGTGGAGGCCGCGCACCTGCTCGGCGGCGGGCACGGGTCCGTCGTGCCAGGGGGTGAAGGCGAACGGATCGGGACCCTCGACGAGCGCCAGTCGCAGGCCGTGAGGATCGGCGAAGGGGAGGGCGCGCTCGCCGAAGCGCTGCACGATCGGGTCGACGCGCGCGCCGGCGGCCAGGAGCCGGGCCTCCCACGCCTCGAGGGTGCCGGGCGGGACCGTCAGGTAGGTCTCCTGCACCACGCCGACGCCCGGCGTGCCGGGCTTGGCGTGGGCCCAGGGGAAGAAGGTCAGGTCGGTGCCCGGGTGGCCCTCGCCGTCGGCGTAGAACAGGTGGTAGGTGGCGGGGTCGTCCTGGTTGACGCTCTTCTTGACCAGCCGGAGCCCCATGACGCCCTGGTAGAAGCGCAGGTTCTCGACGGGATCGCCGGCGATGGCGGTGACGTGGTGCAGGCCGGTGGGTGGACGTGCGTTCATGCGAGGACCTCCTCGGGGGTCGCGGGGCGGGCGGTGCCGAGGCGCTTGGCGAGCTCGGCGAGGCGGGCGACGTCGGCGGGGTCGAGCGCGGCGAAGGCAGCGACGATGCGGCGCACGTGCGCGGGGTACGCGCGCTCGATGCAGGCCCGGCCGGCGTCCGTGAGCGTCACCACGACGTTGCGTCGGTCGCCGGGGTCGCGTTCGCGGGCGACGAGCCCGTCGCGCTCGAGGTGGTCGACGACGACGGTGACGTTGCCGCTCGACTTGAGGATCTTGCGGCCGAGTTCGCGCTGGTTCAGCGGACCGAGGTGCCACAGCGCCTCGAGCACCCCGAAGCGGCTCACCGTGAGCCCCTCGTCCGCCAGCGGGCGGTGGATGCGGGCGTCGACGGTGGCGAGCGCGCGCGAGAGCTTGACGTAGGCGTCGAGCGCGCGTCGTTCCTCTTCGCTGCCGCGGTGGCGGTTCGGCATGCAGGTCTCCTCGGGGTCGGGCGGCGCGCCGCCGAGGTCGCTCGACGTCGAACCGTTTGACATCAAGACGTTATCCGACCCGTCGTCCGCCGTCAAGCGGTCGCGCGACGTCCCACCCACCGCGCCCGAACCGGCGGACGGCTACGCTGGACGCATGGAACACGACCCGCCCGGCCCCGCCCCCGCCTGGCTCGACGACTGGGTCCATGGCGACCCCGTCACGCCGCCCCCGTCCTGGGGACGCCCCGGCCTCGCCCTCACGTTCAACCTCGAGTGCGCCGGCTGCGTGGGCCGCGCGGTGCCGTGGCTCAAGCGCGTGGCCCCGCGGGTGGGCGAGCGCGCCACCCTGCTCGCCGTCCACACCGCCTACGGCCACCGGGCGCTGCCGCGCGACCAGGTCGTGCCCCAGCTCGCCCGCTACGCCGCCGACTTCGCCCAGTTGCCCTTCCCGGTGGCCCTCGATCTCGACGGCGCCTGGGCGCAGGCGATGGGCGCCGAGGGCACGCCGCACTGGTTCGTGTGGGACGGCGCCGGCGCGCTGGTGCGCAGCGTCTACGGCTCGCAGGAGAACGCGCTCACGCGCCTGGCCTACGTGCTCGAGGACTGGGGCGTCGCGCTGGACGACTGACGCGCATCAGCTGGCCGGGGGCGTCTCGGGCCGTGGCAGGTCGAACAGATCGCCCATCGCCGCGTAGCCGAGGCCGGCGAGGCGGGCGACCGGGTCGAGGCCGCGCGCGTCGACGCGGTGCGGCGGGGTGAACAGCCCGTCGTCGACGTGGACGTGGACGACACGCGCGAAGACCACGTGGTTGGCCACGCTGCCGTCGTCGTTCTCGACCGGCACGATGCGGGTCACCCGCGCCTCGAGGTGCGCGTGCGCCTCGGCGACCCGCGGCGGCCGGACGACGCGGCTCGGCACGGCGGTCACGCCCGCGAAGACGAACTCGTCGTGGTCGGGCGCCGACTCGACCGAGCTGGCGTTCATCGCCTCGACCGTTTCGCGTGAGACGACGTTGACCACCAGCTCGCCGGTGGCGCGCGCGTTGGCCAGCGTGTCCTTCTCGCGGTCGGCGCGCTTGCCGACGGACACGACCAGCGTGGGCGGGGCGGACGAGACCAGCGCGAAGAAGGAGTAGGGGGCGAGGTTGGTGGCCCCGTCGGCGTCCACCGTGCTGACCCAGGCGATGGGCCGGGGGACGACCAGGCCGGTCATGAGCAGGTGGCGGCTGCGGGCTTCGAGGGTGGCGGGATCGATCTCCATGGCGCGAGGGTACCGGGCGGCGGCGAGGCCCACCGTCGCCGGGCGCGCCCCCGCCGGTCGCCCCGGGTTGGCGCTGCATGCCGTGGGTCCGCGCCGGCCGGCGCGGCGGGCCGCCCACCGCCCCCGGCGGGCCGCTCACCGCCTCCGGCGGGGTCTACGATGGGGACATGAGCGACTCCTGGCCCGCCTCCGAGCGATACGACACGATGACCTACCGCCGCGTCGGCCGCAGCGGGCTTCACCTGCCTGCCGTGTCCCTCGGCCTGTGGCAGAACTTCGGCCACGAGGTGCCGCTCGACGACGTGCGCGCGATGCTGCGGACGGCCTTCGACCTCGGCATCATCCACTTCGACCTGGCGAACAACTACGGCCCGCCGCCCGGCTCGGCCGAAGAGCAGTTCGGCGAGGCGCTGGCCCGCGACTTCGCGCCGTACCGCGACGAGCTCATCATCAGCACCAAGGCCGGCTACCGCATGTGGGACGGCCCGCACGGCGAGTGGGGCTCGCGCAAGTACCTGCTCTCCAGCCTCGACCAGTCGCTCGAGCGCATGGGGCTCGACTACGTCGACATCTTCTACTCGCACCGATTCGACCCCGACACCCCGCTGGAGGAGACGATGGGGGCCCTCGCCAGCGCGGTGCAGCAGGGCAAGGCACTGTACGTGGGCGTCTCCTCGTACTCCGCCACGAAGACCCGCGAGGCCGCCCGCATCCTGCGCGACATGGGCGTGCCGCTGCTGATCCACCAGCCCTCGTACTCGATGCTCAACCGCTGGATCGAGCCCGACCTGCTCGACGCCATCGAGGAGCTCGGGGTCGGCGCGATCGTCTTCTCGCCGCTGGCCCAGGGGCTGTTGACCGACAAGTACCTCGGCGAGATCCCCGAGGACGCGCGCGGGGCGAAGGGCGTCCCCAGCTGGCGCCCCGAGTTCCTGCGCCCCGAGGTGCTCGAGCGCGTCCGGGCGCTCAACGACATCGCGCAGCGCCGCGGCCAGACGCTGGCGCAGATGGCGCTCGCCTGGTGCCTGCGCGACCCACGGGTCACCTCCGTGCTCATCGGCGCGAGCAGCCCGCGGCAGATCGTCGAGAACGTGGCCGCGCTGGGGCGCCTCGACTTCGCCGAGGACGAGCTCGCCGACATCGATCGGCACGCCGCCGACAGCGGGCTCAACATCTGGGCGCGGTCGCACCAGGCGGGCTGAGTCGCCGGCGGCCTTGCGTTCCCCGACGCGGATGCGCTACGCTCCTTGGGCTTGGCCGTGGGGCTCCGGTCCCCACGGCGTCGCGGCGCCCAAGCGCCGCCCGCCGCCTCCGCGCGGCCCCTGGAGATGACCATGAAGTACAACAAAGGCGCCATCCTGCGCGCGATCGAGCAGCCCTCCATGCGTGACGACCACCCCGAGTTCGACACCGGCGACACGCTGCGCGTCGACTACAAGGTCGTCGAGGGCAACCGCACCCGCATCCAGGCGTTCGAGGGCGTCGTCATCGCCCGCAAGAACGGCCGCGGTGCCCGCTCCACCATCACCGTCCGCAAGGTGTCGGGCGGCGAGGGCGTCGAGCGCGTGTTCCCGCTGCACTCCCCGCTGATCTCCAGTCTCACCGTGGTCAAGCGTGGCCGCACGCGGCGCGCGAAGCTCTACTACCTGCGCGAGCTGCGCGGCAAGGCCGCCCGCCTCAAGACCGACGTCGGCCGCCAAGAGGCCGACCGCGCCGCGGCGCGCGCCGCCCGCGAGGCGAACGGCTGAGCGAGGCGCCGCCTCCGATCGGCGTACCGAGCGCGTGCCGGCCCGAGAGGGTCGGCACGCGCTTCTGCTGGACGATCTAGCGCGGCGGCGGGGCGGGCCGGCCGGGCATCGGTTGACACGCCCGGAGGCCGTCGGTACACTTCGGTTCGCCTGCGCGTGCGCGGGGCTGTGGCGCAGTTGGGAGCGCGTCTGAATGGCATTCAGAAGGTCAGGGGTTCGAATCCCCTCAGCTCCACCAGGCAGGTTGCCGTCCCACACGGCATAGGTCAGGGAAGCGGTCCCGAGACATCGGGACCGCTTCGTCGTGCTGAGTAGCGGATCCCGGGCCAAGGGGAGGGTGCATGGACGCCGAGCTGCTGCGTCTGCTGTGGATCACGTTCTTCGCGGCCGTGCTGGCCGACCTGTCGATGGCGTTGGGCGTCGCGCCGTTCTTCTTCCTCGAGGACCTGTCGAAGCGCGCCGCCGCCACCCTGTCGGCGGTGGCGGCCGGCATGATGGCCGCCGCGAGCCTCGTCCAGCTCGTCGGCGAGGGACTTCGGAGGGCGCCGGGGCTGCAGGCTTGGGAGGTCGCCGTGGGGCTCGCGCTCGGGGCGCTCTTCTACGCGGGCGTCGCGCGGTGGGTGCGGGCCACCGAGGGACTCGATCCCTTCGGCCTGCGCGAGTCGGGTGGCACGGCGGCACTGATGGTCGTCGCGGCCATGACCGCGCACTCGCTGCCCGAGGGCATCGCGATCGGCGTCGCCTTCGGCTCCGGCGAGGCGGGCTTCGGCGTGGCGGTCGTCTCCGCGCTCGCGGTCCACAACGTCCCCGAGGCGATCGCCATCACCCTCGCCCTGCGCGCGAAGGGCCTGACCATCTGGCAGTGCCTGGGCTGGGCCCTGTTCACCAGCGTGCCGCAGCCGATCGCCGCCCCCTTCGCCGCCGGGGTGATGTGGTTCTTCGAGCCGCTGCTCCCCTTCGGACTCGGTTTCGCCGCCGGCGCGATGCTGTTCCTGGTCGTCGACGACCTGTTGCCGGAGGCGCTCGAGGAGATCGACTCCTCCCGGACCGCGACGGCGTTCACCGTCGGTGCGGTCGCCATGATCCTGCTCGGACGCCTCGTCGGGCTGTGAGGGGCGGCGTGCGGGGTGCCGCCGGTCCGGCCCCCGCGGGACCGCGCCGGGGCTTCGTGCCCGACGCCCGTTCGCCAACGGGGCGACGTCGAGGCCTCGGTCATGCGTGCTAGCCTGAACCATCAAGAGGTGTGCGACGGCGACACCCGTGTCGTCCCTCACGTGGATGTCAGTGCATGGCGGGGTCCGTCGCCACGCTTGGTGAGGGAGGTTCTGACATGGCCGCGAACGACCTCGAGAAGGAGATCCAGGAACTGCGCAAGGAACTCGGCACGCTGCAGCGGGACGTGGGTAGGCTCGCCGAGGAGAGCGGCAAGGTAACCAAGCGAGCGAGCGACAGCGCCCAAGAGGCGGCCGCGACGGCCTTGGCCAAGTTGGAGGCCGAGGCGCAGAAGCTGATGGACAAGCTGCATGACGCCGGAGAGCGCGCCGTGCGCGGCGGTGAGACGGTGGTCGCCGGCGTGGAGGAGTCGATCCAAGAGCGACCGCTGCTCGGAACCGCCGCCGCGCTCGGCATCGGCTTCGTGCTGGGGATGCTGCTCAACCGGAGGAGCTAGCGGCGTGGTACGTCACCTCGTCGCCCTACTGATCGCCTTCGTGGAGCTGCTCGAGGCAGAGGCGGAGCGGCTGACGCTCGGCCTCCGTAGGGTGCTCGTCACGGGCGCGATGCTGGCGGTCGGCGCATCCCTCGTGGGCGCCCTGCTGCTCGCGGCGAGCGGCCTGCTGCTCTGGTCGCTCTACCTGGCGCTCGCGCCGCTGATGCCCGAGGCGCTGGCGGCGTTGACGGTGGGCCTGGTGGTCTGGCTCGTGGTGGGGGGTGGGGCGTGGCTCGCCGTGACCCGGATCCGGCGCTCGTGAACGCCCGGATCGCCGTGGCCAAGGCCCGCTTGGAGTTGCTTGCCGCCGCGGCTGACGCGCGACCCGGTCTCGCCGCGCAGGCGCTCGACCTGGTTCGGCGGCGACCGTGGCACGGGGTCGGCCTGGCATTGGCGGCGGGCGTCGTGTTGGGGATCGGGCGCGGTCGCGCGCTGCGAACGCTCGTTCCCCTCATCGCGTCCCCGTGGCTCGAGGCTGGCGCGCTGAGGCGTCGCGCGGCGGTGGGCGCGTCGGCGGCGCGAGACGGCCGCCCGATCCGCTAGGTAATGACCGCGGGCATGGGGTGAGAGTGGTCGTCGGGTCCGTTCGACTCCCCGCCCCGACTCAGCGCAGGGCCGCGGCCGCCGGCGCGGCGAAGCCGACGAGTTCGTCGTCGAAGCGTGCCAGCGCGTCGAGCAGGTTCTCGGCCCGCGCCTCGAGCATGCGGGCGTAGCCGTCGGCCGGGAACCCCAGCGCGATGCCGTCGGCCAGCAGCTGCGGCCGCAGCCCCTCGATCCGCGCGTCGGTGAGCACGTAGTCCAGGGCGATGGCCTCGTCGGGCACGCCGGCGGCGCGCAGCAGCAGCGCGGCGATCAGGCCGGTGCGGTCCTTGCCGGCGGAGCAGTGGAAGGCGACCGGTCCGTCGGACGCCGCGAGCGCCGTGGTGAGCTGCGCGAAGACCTCGCGGTAGCCGTCGCGGGCGAAGACGAACGACGCGCGGTAGCGGGTGCGGAGGTCGAACGGGTCGCCGGCGACCTCGCCGCGCTCGATGGCGTGGCCGACCGCCGCGAAGAGATCGACGGGGAGCAACTCGAACCTCGGGTCGTCCGCGAGGGCGCTGGGCGCGGTGGCGCGCTCCGCGTCGGTTCGTAGGTCGACCACGAAGCGCAGCCCGTGGCGCGCGAGGGTGTCGCGGTCGGCGGCGGTGGCGTGGGTGAAGGCGTCCGAGCGCCACAGCCGGCCGGTTCGCGTGAGGCCACCCGTCGACAGCGGCCAGCCACCGAGGTCGCGGGTGTTGACCGTGCCCTCGAGGTCGACGTGCAGCGGCGCCCGCCTCACCGGTCGCAGCTCCTGCTGGGGCAGGCATCCGCGGTGCCGCAACCGAGCCAGCGCAGCGCCTCCTCGAAGCCGGCCGTGGTGAACACTGCCGCCGGCGCAGGGGATCCCTCGGCGTCGGGCGTCACGGCGAAGCGCAGCGTCTCGACGGTGGCCAGGAGGGCGGCGATCGCCTCGGCGTCCACGCCACGCAGGACGATGGCACCGTCGGCGCTCGCCGCGCGCGCGGTGGCGCGATTCGGCCCGCTGCCTGCGCTGACGCTCACGGTGGTCGTGCCCGGAGCGAGGCCAGGGAAGGTCAAGCGGACCTCCAGTCCGTCGCCGTCGACCTCGCACGCGACCGTCAGGGCGGCACCTTCGCTGCAGGCGACCAGCCCCACGCCGGGGACGAGCGTCCAGTCGCCGATGTCCACGGCCCGACCGTCGACGCCCGCCGTGGCTGGGCAGACGCGGTCGGGCTGGCCAAGGCCGACGCACCCTACGATCGCGGCCGCGATCACGAGCCAATCCCGACGATGCTGCATGCTCTCTCACCGGCCATCCGGCCCCTCGGGCCGCGGGCAGTCTAGCCACGGCGCCAGCGGCAAGTGTCCCTATCTGGCGGCCCGCTCTCGTGCGAACGTGCAACAAAGTCCATCCGTCGCGTCCCGCGGAGCGTCGCCCCCGGGCCGCCGCCGACCATCGCCCGCGTTCCGAACGTGGAGACACCTCCGGACCATGCGCACCGCGTCGACGACCGTCGCCCTCCTCCTCTTCTGGACCGTCGTGGTGCCGCCCGAGGGGTGGCTGGACGTGGCGATCGGCGCCGGCGCGGCGCTGGCGCTCGCCCTGTGGTCCACCCGCTTCCTGTGGCCGGCCACGCCATCGGCGCGGGCGCCCTTCCGCCCGCTCCGGCTGCTCTGGTTCATCCTGATCACGGAGTGGCGGATCATCGTCTCCGCCGTCCAGGTGCTGCGCATCGTGTTCGACCCGCGCCTCCCGATCGCCCCCGAGGTCATCCGGCAGACGGTCCGCTTCGACGGCGACCTCGCCCGCGTGGCGTACGCGAACGCGATCACCGTCACGCCGGGCACGCTGACGCTCGACGTCGAGGGCGATGTCTTCACGGTGCATGCGCTCGATCCCGGGTTGGCGAGCGAGTTGGTCGACGGCACCCTGGCCCGCGACGTGGTGCGCGCCTTCGGACGGGGCGGTGACGGGTGACGAACCTGCTGTGGATCAGCGCGACGACGCTCTTGGTGCTGGCCTTCGCCTGCCTGTGGCGGGCCGACGTCGGGCCGACGATCCAGGACCGCCTCCTGGCCGTCAACGTCGCCGGGACCAAGGCGATGGCGGTGCTGGTCCTGATGGCCGCGATCGCCGGCCACGACTTCCTCATCGACGTCGCGATCGTGTACGCCCTCCTGAACCTCGTCATCACCTTGGCGGCCACCCGCTACATCGAGAGCGGTCGGCTGCGCAGCGAGTCGCCCGTGGACGAGCTACCGCTGCGGGCGGAGGGGCCCGGATGACGATGCTGCTCGATGCCCTGGCCGTCGCCCTGCTAATCGTGGGCCTCGTCTTCGTCCTCGGCGGGACCCTCGGGCTGGTGCGCCTGCCGGACCTCTTTTCCCGCGCGCACGCGACGGGCAAGTGCGACTCCGTCGGGGTCGGCTCGATCCTCCTCGGGGTCGCGCTCTTGGGCGGGCTGCAGGTCGGCGACCTGAAGCTCCTGCTGCTGCTCCTGCTCAGCCTGGTGTCGGGACCGACGACGGCGCACGCGCTGGCGCGCGCCGGCCACCGCACCGGGCTGCCGGTCTGGCGCCGGCCGGACGGAGGCGACGCGTGAGCGACGTCTTCGACGCCGTCATGCTGAGCCTGCTCATCGCGACCGCGGTGAGCGTGGCGCGCGCGCGCGACCTGCTGGCGGCGGTGGTCATCTTCTCGCTGTACAGCCTGACGATGACGCTCGTGTGGCAGCACCGCGGCGCCCCGGACGTGGCCATGACCGAGGCCGCGGTCGGCGCCGGCGTCACCACCGTGCTGTTCCTCATCACCATCGCCCGGACCACCCGGCGGGAGAAGCCATGAAGCCCTGGTCGCTGCTGCTGGTGCTGCTCGTCGCCCTGCCGCTCGTCGTCGGCGTGGTCAACCTGCCGCCCCACGACGCGCCGGACGCGCCGATCCACACCGGCGTCGGCGTCCGCTACCTCGCGCGCGGGGTGGAGGAGACGGGCAACAAGAACCTCGTCACCGCCGTGCTGCTCAACTACCGCGGCTTCGACACCTTTTTCGAGGTCGTCGTCATCTTCACGGCGTTGGCCGCGGTGCTCGCGCTCCCGCGGGGCAGCGCCGCCGACCCCGGCGGTGCGCCGGCGGCGGCCGCGAAGGCGGCCAACGGATCGGACATCGTCCCGGTCAGCCCGGTCGTGAGCTACGTCGTGCGCCTCATGGCCCCGTTCATGGCGATGTTCGCCCTGGCGATGCTCTTCCGTGGCCACGTCACGCCCGGCGGCGGCTTCCAGGCCGCGGCGGTGTTCGCGGCGATCTTCATCGCCCTCGGCCTGGTCCTCGGGCCCACCCGCGTGGCCGAGCTGGTGCCCGACGACTGGCGACCGTGGCTGCAGGGCGCGGCGCCGTTGGCCTTCGCGCTGATCGCGGCGATCGGCTGGCGCCTCACCGGCGCCTTCCTCGGCTTCCCCACCGACGACCACACCGCGCAGGAGGCGATGGGTCTCTTCCTGGAGGTCGGCATCGCGCTCGGGGGCGGCGTCATCCTGGCGCGCCTGTTCGTGGAGATGGAGACCTGAATGCTGCTCTTCGGGCTCGATCTCGACTACGTCCTCGTCGTCGTCCTCTTCTGCGTCGGCCTGTACATGCTGGTGTCCAAGAGCAACCTCCTGAAGAAGCTGCTCGGGCTCAACGTCATGGAGACGGCCGTCTTCGCCTTCATCGTCACCTCCGGCATGATCGAGGGCGGCGACCCGCCCATCCTGGTCGCCGGGACCGCGGCCCCGTACGCCAGCCCGATCCCCCAGGCGATGGTCCTCACCGGGATCGTGGTGGCCGTGAGCGTGACGGCCGTCGCCCTGGCGCTCATCGTGCAGATCCACGCGCACTTCGGGACGATCGAGGTCGATGAGCTCAAGGAGCTGCCGTGAACGCCGGCTGGGCCGAGGCGCTCCCCTGGACGATCGTGCTGCCGATGGTGGGCGCCGTGCTCACGCCGGCCGTGGCCGCGCGGCGCCCGCGGCTGGCGGGCACCTGGGCGTGGGGCGTGCTGCTGGTCGCCTCGGCGCTGGCGTCGGGGCTCGTCTACCAGCTGGCGACAACGGGGCCGTTCTCCTACGACGTGGGCGGCTGGGCGCAGCCCTACGGCATCGAGCTGCGCTTCGACCACTTCAGCGCCTGGGTGCTACCGCTGCTGCTGCTGTTCGTCGTCATCGTGCCGTTCTCCTGGCGCTACCTCGACCACGTCATGCCCGACGAGCGGCGCCCGGCGTTCTACGCCCTCCTGCTGCTCAACGCCGGCGGCATGATCGGCTTCTGCGTCACCGGCGACTTCTTCAACCTGTTCGTCTTCACCGAGGTGGTGTCGCTCTCCAGCTACGCGCTGGTGGCGGTCGGCGGCCGCGGCCTGGCGGCGTTCGCGGCCCTGAAGTACCTGTTCATCGGCGCGGTGTCGTCGCTGCTCATGCTCTTCGCGACGGCGCAGCTGTTCGCCCTGACCGGCAGCCTCAACATGGCGGACGTCGCCGGACGGCTCGCGGACGTGGGCGGCGGCCCGGCGGTCATGGTGGCCTTCGCGGCCTACGCCGTGTCGTTCATGGTGAAGACGGCGATGTTCCCCGTGCACGTGTGGCTGCCGGACGCGCACGCGATCGCGCCCAGCCCCGTCAGCGCCGTGCTCTCGGGGATGGTCGTCAAGATCGGCATCATCGGCATGCTGCGCGTCTACCAGGTGTTCTTCGCCGCCGACGTGCTCGAGCTGGGGGCCTTCAACCAGACGCTGGTGTGGTTCGGCGCGATCTCCATCGTCATGGGGGCCTTCTTCGCCATCTTCCAGGACGACATCAAGCTGATGCTCGCCTACTCGACGATCTCGAACATCGGCTACATCGTGCTCGGCCTCGGGTTGGCGTCGCCCTACGCGGTGATCGGGGCCTCGGTCCACGTGTTCAACCACGCGCTGATCAAGGCGACGCTCTTCCTGGCCGCCGGCGCCATCATCCACCAGACCGGTCTCCGCACGCTCTCCGACCTCCGCGGCATCGCGCGCCGGATGCCGCAGACCTCCGCCGCGATGGCCGTCGGCGCGGTCTCGATCGTCGGGCTGCCGCCCACGGCCGGCTTCGTCTGCAAGTGGTACATCGCGCTCGGGGCGTTCGAGTCCGGTCAGGCGCCGTTCGGCTTCGCGCTGGTGTTCGGTGCGCTGTTCATCTTCATCTACTACGTCCGCATGCTCAACGCCTTCTACTTCCAGGAGCCGGTGCACGACGTCGTGATCGAGGCGAACGAGGCGCCCTGGTCGATGCGGGCACCGGTCATCGTGCTCGCGACCCTGTGCCTGGTGCTCGGTGTGCTCGGGGGGATCCCGCTCAGCTTCGTCGAGCCCGCCGTCCTCGAGCTGTTGCCCTTCTGGGGGAACTGACATGGACGTCGTCGACGCCCGCCCGATCCTGGCGCCCTTCGTCTCGTTCCTGTGCGCGGGCCTCGTGTTCGCGGTCGGCCGCAGCATCTTCTGGCGGCGCTTCTTCACCTTCCTCGCCGCCTTCATCAAGATGGGCCTGGTCCTCTCGATGCTGCCCGGCACGCTCCGCGGCGTGGTGTACGTCTACGACTTCGTCGAGTTCACGCCCGGCATCGGCATCGCCTTCCGCGCCGACGCCTACGGCATGTTCTTCGCGCTGGTGTCCTCGACGCTGTGGCTGTTCACGACGATCTACGCGATCGGCTACATGCAGGGGGACCGCGACCGGGTGCGCTTCTTCGGGTTCTTCGCGCTGTGCGTCTCCACGACGGTCGGGGTCGCGTTCGCCGAGAACCTGCTGACGTTCTTCCTCTTCTACGAGACCCTGACGATCTGCACCTACCCGCTGGTCGTGCACGCCGAGACGCCCGAGGCGCTGCGCGCCGGCCGCATCTACCTCACCTACACGCTGATCGGTGGCGGCTTCGCGCTGGTCGGCGCGGTCATGGTCAACGCGGTCGCGGGCACGCTGACGCTGTCACAGCCGGGCATCCTGAGCGGCGACCTCGGGACCCCCACGCTGGCGATCATCTTCACGTGCCTGACCATCGGCTTCGGGGTCAAGGCGGGCATCATGCCGCTCCACGGCTGGCTGCCCATCGCGATGGTCGCGCCGACGCCGGTCAGCGCGCTGCTGCACGCCGTCGCGGTCGTCAAGGTCGGCGCCTTCGGCGTCACGCGGGTGATCTACAACGTCTTCGGCGTCGAGCTGCTCGGCGTCCTCGGCTTCACCGTCCCGCTCGCCTTCCTGGCGGCCTTCACGATCGTCGCCTCGTCCACGATCGCCCTCACCCAGGACCACCTGAAGCGCCGGCTCGCCTACTCGACGATCAGCCAGCTCTCGTACATCGTGCTGGGCGCCGCGCTGCTCACGCCGTTGGCGGCGACCGCGGCGATCATCCACGTCGCCAACCAGGCGTTCGCCAAGATCACGATGTTCTTCGTCGTCGGCGCGATCGCCCGCACCACCGGCAAGAAGCACGTCAGCGAGATCGACGGCATCGCCGCCCGCATGCCGATCAGCATGGCGGCGTTCACGATCGCGGCGCTGTCGTTCGTCGGCGTGCCGCTGACGGCGGGCTTCATCACCAAGTGGTACCTGGCGCTCGGCGCGCTCGAGGCCGACGCCTGGTGGTTCGTGCTGGTGCTCATCGTCAGCGCCCTGCTCAATGCCGGCTACTTCTTCCCGATCGTGCACCGCGCCTACTTCCGGCCGGCCAAGGAGCCGTGGCCGACGCTGGAGGAGGGGCGCCGCTTCGAGACGGCCAAGACGCTGCTGTTCCCGATCGTCATCTGCGCCGCCTACGTCCTGCTGCTCGGCGTGACCGCCGAGGTGCCGGGCATGCCCTTCTCGATCGCACAGGTGGCGGTGGAGAGCTTCTTCGCCGGGGGCGGGGTCGTCCCGTGAGCCCCAGCGTCGGCGTGGTCGTCTCGTGGTGGCCGGGCATCGCGGTCGCCCTCCCGCTCGTCGGCGTGGCCGTGTCCGCGGCGACCGGGTGGTCGGAGCGCCGGCGCGCCTCGGTGTTGGCGGGCCTGACCTTCGGCTCGCTGCTCGTTGCGCTCGGCCTGATCCGCGAGGTGCTCGCCGGGCGGATGCCCGAGGTCCACCTGCTGCACATGACGGCGCAGCTGTGGATGGTGCTGCGCGTCGACGCTGCGGGGGCGCTCTACGGCGCGACCGTGGCGGCCCTCGGCCTGTTGGCCCTGACGTACGCGTTCGGTTACGTGCAGCCTGGACCACGGCGCGCGCGTTTCTTCGCCTTCTTCATGGCCTGCCTCGCCTGCACCCTCGGGGTGGCGTACGCCGGCAACCTGCTCACCTTCCTCGTCTTCTACGAGGCGTTCTCGGTGCTGACGTACGCGCTCGTCGTCCACGAGCAGACGCCGGCCGCCATCGCCGCCGGGACGAAGTACATCGCCTACATCCTCGTCGGCGGCAGCCTGGTCCTCGCCGGCGTGCTGCTCACGTTCTTCCTCGCCGGCGACCTCGCCTTCGTGGGCGGCGGGTTCCTGCCGGTCGATGCGCCGCGCGGCCAGCTGCTGACGGCGTTCTGGTGCTTCGTCGTCGGCTTCGGGGTCAAGGCCGCGCTGGTGCCGCTGCACGGCTGGGTGCCGGACGCGCATCCGGCCGCGCCGGCGCCGTTCTCGGCGGTGCTCTCGGGCGTGATGGTCGCCGCCGGTGCCTTCGGCATCATGCGGGTCGTCTTCGACGTGGTCGGCGTCGGGCTCTTCACTTCGCTGGGGGTGGCCCCATGGCTGACCGCCATCGCCGCGGTCACCATACTCGTGGGCGCGCTGCTGGCCCTGGGCCAGGAGGACCTCAAGCGCCGACTGGCGTACTCGACGATCAGCCAGATGGGGTACCTGACGCTCGCGGTGTCGCTCGCCGGCTCCGGCGTCATGGCCGGGGGCCTGGTCCACCTGGTGCACCACGCCTTCATGAAGGGCACGCTGTTCTTCTGCGCCGGCCTGTGGATCCACGTGACGGGCGCGCGCCGGCTCGGCGAGCTGCGGGGCGTGGGGGCGCGCATGCCGCTGACGACGGCGGCCTTCACGCTGGCGGCCCTGGGGATGATCGGCGTCCCGCCGCTGTCCGGCTTCGTCAGCAAGTGGTGGCTGGGCGTCGGCATGCTCGAGATCGGCGCCGGGGCGGCGCTGGCGGTGCTGTTGGCGGGCGCCCTGCTCGCCGCCGCCTACCTGCTGCCGGTCGTGTACGCCGCCTACTTCGCCCCGACCCGGCCCGGTGCCGCGACCGGGGCCGGCGCCGCGAGCCGAGCGGGTGGGGCGACCCCGACCGGCGACCCGGCATCGCGGGGTGCCCGCGAGGCGCCCTGGACGATGCTGGGCCCCACGCTGGCCGCCGCCGCGCTGACGCTCGCCTTCGGCCTCGGATCGCACCTGCGCGGCTTCCCGCTGCAGCTGGCGGAGCGCGCCGTGCTCGCCTGGTTCGGTGGGGGTTGACGCGATGACGCATGCCGGACCCATGCTCGTCCTGCTGGTGCCGCTGGCGGCGATCCCGCTGCTGTGGCCGGCCGGCCGCTGGGGCCGGGTGGCGATGGGGTGGCTGGTCACGCTCGCCTCGGCCGCATCCTTCGCCGCGGTGGCGGCGATGGCGCCGGCGGTCGTGGCCCACGGGCGCCTGACCGTCAGCGTGCCCGGGGTGCTGGGCCGGTTGGGCTTCGCGCTCGACGGCGTCGGCCTCGTCTTCGCGCTGATCACCACGTTCGTGTGGACCTGCGCCTCGCTCTACGCCATCGACTACCTGCAACACGACGGCAAGGAGCGGCGCTACCACCTCACCAGCCTGCTGACGCTCGCGGCGATGATCGGCATCGTCGTCGCCAGCGACCTCATCACCCTCTACGTGTTCTTCGAGTGGCTCGGGTTGGCGGCCTACCTGTTCGTGGTCCACGTCGGCGGCCGCGAGGCCGACCGGGCTGGCCTCAAGTACCTCATCCTGACGCTGCTCGGCGGCTTCGCGGTGCTGACGGGCGCGCTGATCGTGCAGGGGATGGGCGGCGGCGAGCTGGGCGTCGCGCTGGCCCTGGAGCCCGGCAGCGAGACGATGCGCTGGGTGGCCGCCGCACTCCTGGTCCTCGGCTTCGGGGTCAAGGCGGGCGTGCTCGGCCTCCACATCTGGCTGCCCGACGCCCACACGGCGGCGCCGGCGCCCGCAAGCGCGCTGCTGTCGGGCCTGATGATCAAGGCGGGCGCCTACGGCATCCTGCGCACCGTGGCCGGCCTCTTCGGGGGCGGCCCCGATGCGCCCCCGTCGCTGGCGCTGCAGGCCGAGACCCTCGCGCTGGCGGTGCTGTTCCTGGGCAGCGCGACGATGTTCGTGGGCGTCGTGATGGCCCTGTGGCAGAACGTGGCCAAGCGGCTGCTGGCGTACAGCAGCGTCAGCCAGATGGGCTTCATCCTGGTCGGCATCGGCGCGGCGGCCTACCTGGCGGAGGGCGGCAGCGTCGGCTGGACCGGGACGCTGCTGCACGTGGTCAACCACGCGCTGTTCAAGGGCCTGCTGTTCCTGGGCCTCGGCGCCGTCATCCACGCGACCGGCGAGGGCGACCTGCGGCGCCTCGGGGGCCTCTGGCGGCGCATGCCGTGGACCTTCGCCTTCGTCGTCATCGCCGTCGGCGGCATCTCCGGGCTCCCGGGGCTCAACGGCTTCGTCAGCAAGAGCGTCCTGCACCACGCGCTGGCGTACGCCGAGGGCCACCACCACCTGGTCGCGCTCCAGTGGGCCGAGTGGGTGTTCACGATCACGACGATCGGCACCGCGGCCGCGCTGATCAAGCTGCTCGCCATGACCTTCCTCGGGTCCGCCCGCGCGGACCTCGGGCGGCCCGTGCACGAGGCCTCCTGGCGCATGCGCCTGGCGATGGGGGCGATGGCCGCCGCGATCGTCGCGCTCGGGCTGCGCCCGCAGCTCTTGGCGCCGGTGCTCGCCGCGGGCGTCGAGGTCTACGCCGCCTCCTCGGCCGGCGTGCTGGGCTACGTGACCTCGCCGATCGGTCACGCCGCCGACCTGCGCGCGGCGGCGACGGCCCTCACGCTGGGCGCTCTGGTGGCCTGGGCGAGCGCGCGCTGGCGCGTGTTCGATCGGCCACCCCCGGTGTGGCTGTCGCTCGACCGCCTGCTGGCCCTGGCGATCGCGGCCGGCACCGCCGCGATCCGTTGGGGCCTGGCCGAGCGCGCGGCCTTCGAGGCGAGCGCGCGCCGCCTCTTCGAGCGCGAGCGCGACGCGGTCCTCGCGGCCACCGCCCGACCCCCCATCGTCGGCCGGCGGCTGTGGCTGCGCCTGCGGGTGCAGACCCTCGCCGCCATCGAGCGCCTGGCCGCCAACTGGGAGCTCGCCGAGCGCTTCACCCGCCAGCTCGGCCAACGCCTCGACGAGAGCCGGCGGCTCGACGAGAGCCGGCGGCTGCAGCGCGAGGCGCGCCTCGCGCACCCGGAAGCGGTCGTGGTGCCCGGGAGCGAGGAGCTCAGGCGGGCGGCCCGTCGCCGCATCCAGCGCGATACGCGCGACCTCAGCCTCAACGTGGGCGTGCTGTTCGTCGTTTGGCTCCTGTTCCTGGGGGCGCTGTGGATCGTGGCGAGTTGAGGCCGTGCCGGCCGGCGGGCGCGGCGCCGCTCATGGCCGCGCCGGGGGCCACGAGGGCGCTTGCCTAGCTCGCGGCCGATCTGGTAGGCTTTCGGTTCTGGACCGGAGCGCCCGCGGGCGCGACCGGCCATCGAACGGTCGGACGCCTGCCAGGCCTCGGAGCCCAAGCGGTGCGTCCACGTTCGCACGTCGCCCCGACCCCGGCCTTCGCCGGCCGCGGGCATCGGAGGTAGGAGAGCCATGTTCGCGATCATCGAGTCCGGCGGCAAGCAGTACCGCGTCCAGCAGGGCGACGTGCTGCGCCTGGAGAAACTCGACGCCGAGCCCGGCGCCACGGTGGATTTCCCCGTGCTGCTGCTCGGCGGCGAGTCGGTCAAGATCGGCAGCCCGCGCGTCGACGGCGCCAGTGTCAGGGCAGAAGTCGTCGCCCACGGGCGCGGCAACAAGATCCACATCTACAAGTTCCGCGCCAAGGCCAACTACCGGCGCCACACCGGCCACCGTCAGCCCTACACCGAGGTCCGCGTCACCGGCATCGCCGGCTGACCGCGGCGCGAGGAGACCCCCATGGCTCACAAGAAAGGCGTCGGCAGCTCCAAGAACGGCCGCGACAGCCAGTCCAAGCGTCTCGGCGTGAAGCGCTTCGACGGCGAGGTGGTCACCGCCGGCCACATCCTGGTCCGCCAGCGCGGCACCAAGTTCAAGCCCGGCCTCAACGCCGGCCTCGGCAAGGACTTCACCATCTTCGCCCTGCGCGACGGCGTGGTGCGCTTCGCCGACAAGGGCGCCAAGGGCCGCTTCATCTCCGTCGAGGAGACCGCACCGGCGGCGGTGTCGGCCGACTGAGCCGAACCCCGCAGTTGGCCGCGCGGCGCCCGCGGTGGGTCGCGGTGCACCCCGCCGGCCCGATGACTTCGAACGCTCACCCGTCGCCCGCGGCCCGAAGGTCCGCGGGCGCGTCCTTGGCCCCCACGAACCTGAACACCGCGCCCCCGAGGGAGCGCGGCGCACGCGGCGAGGCATCGACCCCGCCAGAGGAGTCCCGCCATGCCCTTCCGTGACGTCATCGAGATCACCGCCCAGGGTGGCAAGGGGGGCGACGGGGCCATGTCGTTCATGCGCCTCAAGTACATCCCCAAGGGCGGACCCGATGGCGGCCACGGAGGCGACGGCGGTGGCGTGTGGCTCGAAGCGATCGACGACGTCACCTCGCTCGACCGGCTGGTCACCCGGCAGGTGTACAAGGCGGGCGTGGGCCAGCAGGGGGAGGGCCGCAACCGCGCGGGCCACGGCGGTGCGGACGTCACGATCCCCGTGCCGATCGGCACCGTCGCGAGCGATGCCGACACCGGCGAGGTGCTGGCCGACCTCGTCGAGGTGGGCCAGCGCGCGCTCGTCGCCGCCGGTGGCGTGGGCGGCCGCGGCAACTCCGCCTTCGCCAACTCCTACCGGCGCGCGCCGCGCTTCGCCGAGTACGGCACGCCGGGCGAGAAGCGGAGACTCCGGCTCGAGCTGCAGACGATCGCCGACGTCGGGCTGGTCGGCTACCCCAACGCCGGCAAGTCCAGCCTGCTGGCGGCGCTCTCCAACGCGCGCCCCAAGGTGGCGGCCTACCCCTTCACCACGCTCAGTCCCAACCTCGGGGTCCTCGAGCGCGATCACCAGCGCCTGACGATCGCCGACGTCCCCGGCATCATCGAGGACGCGCACCTGGGCCGCGGGCTCGGTCTCGAGTTCCTGCGGCACATCGCGCGCACCCGGCTGCTCGCCTTCGTCGTCGACCTGGCCGACGACCCCGTCGTCCACCTGGAGGCGCTGCGTGGCGAGCTCGAGGCGTACGACGCCGACCTGCTCGAGCGTCCCGCCGTGGTGGTGCTGAACAAGCTCGACCTCGTCGGGGCGGGGGAGGCGCAGGCGGGCGCCGAGCTCCTCGCCGACTTCGGGTTGCCGACCTTCGCCGTGTCGGCGGCGACGGGCGAGGGCCTGGACGCCCTGGTGGCGGCCCTGTTCCAGCTGGTGCCGGAGGCGCCGCGGGTGTCCGGGCCGCTCCCCGCCCGGCGGGTGGTCGCGCCCGAGCCGTTGCGGGTCGCGCGCGACGCCAGCGGCCTGGGCTGGGTCGTCCACGGCCGCGAGATCGAGGCGCTGGTCGCCCGCTTCGACCCCACCAACCGCGACGCGGTCGCCTACCTCCAGCGCCACTTCGTCTCGCTCGGCGTGTCCAAGCTGCTCGCCAAGGCGGGCGCGCAGACCGGCGACGAGGTCGTCATCGGCGACGCGGTGTTCGACTACTTCGACGAGGCCGCGATCGAGGCCGAGACGCGCGCGGCCGAGGAGGCCGAGCGGGCCGAGGCCGAGGCGGCGGAGCGCCGCTGGAGCGACGACGACGCGGCCGAAGACGTGGCCGCGGTCGATGACGTGGACGCGGGCGACGATGCGGGCCCGGCCGGCGTCGACGGTGGCCCGCCTTCCGCGACCGGCGACGACGGGGCCCCGCGTAGCGCGTGCTAAGTTGGGCGCGCTGGGCCCGCACGCCCTCGGGGCCAACGCCCTCCGGGCGGACGCGCACGCGCGCGGGCCCTTTCGCCGGAACATGACCCAGACCCCCGATCGCGACCTCGTCCTCCGCTTCCCGCCGACCGGTCCCTGCCGCCGGCCGAGCATCGCGCCGTACTGCGAGCGCGTTCGCGCGCGCCTGTCGGCCGAGCGCTTCGCGCACGTGATGCGGGTGGCGGAACTGGCCGAGAGCATCGCCCTGGCCAACGCGTTCGACGACGGCGACCTGCGGGCCACGCTGCTCGCCGCCGTGCTGCACGACGTCGCGCGCGAGGAGGACGTCGAGACGCTGTTGCGGCTCGCGCCGCCCGAGAACGACATGGAGCGCAGCCACCCGATGGCCGTCCACGGGCGCGCCGGCCGCGCGATCGCCAGCGACTGGGGCATCAACGACGAGCGCGTGCTCGACGCCATCGAGGGGCACGTCTTCGGGGTCCGCCCGGGCGACCGCGTCGGCATGGCGGTGTACGTGGCCGACGTGTCTGAGCCCGGTCGCGGGGTCAACGACGACATCCGGGAGCTGGCCATGGCTCACTTGGAACGTGCCTACCGTCGCGCGGTCCAGACCAAGGTGCGTTACCTGCGCAGTCGCGGCAAGGACGTCCATCCGCGTACCCTTCAGGTGCATGAGGAACTCGGCCACCCCACGTGACGCCGTGAGCCGCGACCGCCTCCGCCGGCGGCGGGCCCGCTGGTTGCAGGCCCTGGGGCTGGTCGTCGCCCTGGCGGGTCTCACCGGCTACTGGCTCGACCGCGACGTCGAGCGCAGCGAGCTGACCGACGTGCAGCGCGACATCCTGGGGCTCGACGAGGGCGTCGCGCACTACAGCTTCGTGGTCGCCGGCCGCGACCGGCTGTACTACCCCGAGATGAGCACCCCGGTGTACGGCGCGGACGGCGAGATCGTGGCCTGGAACTACCGCGGCCCGCGCAGCGCGGACGGCACCAACACGGACACCATCCTCTACGTGTCGATCGCGGGGGACGACGTCACCCTCATCGCCATCCCGCGCGACCTCTACCTCGAGCCCTGGCAGACGAAGATCAACGCGATGTACTACTACCAGGGGGCCGAGGGACTGCGGCGCACCGTCTCCGAGGTGCTGGGGCTGCCCGTCGACTACCACGTCATCGTCAACCTCGACATCTTCAAGAACGTCGTCGACGCGCTCGGGGGCGTCGAGGTCAACGTCCCCTATCGCATGCGGTACGTCGACGTCGCTGGCGGCCTCGACATCGACCTCTTTCCCGGTGCGCAGGTCCTGGACGGTAAGCGGGCGGCGGACTTCGTCCGCTACCGCGAGACCGTGCGCGGCGACTACGACCGCATCGACCGCGTGAAGACGCTGGCCTACGCCATGCTGCAGCGCGTCCGCGACCTCAACGTGCGGGCCGTCACCGTGCTGCCCGAGCTGATCGAGACCGTCCTCGCCGACGTCGAGACGAACGCCAGCCCGGCGCTCGTGCGCGAGCTGCTGCCGCGCCTGGCCCGCCTGCAGTTGCAGGCGGCGACGCTGCCGACCGTCGAGAACGAAGGGACCTCGCTCCTGCGCACCGATCAGCGCGAGGTCGAGACCTTCCTCGCCGCCACCTTCGGCGGCACCGCGCGCGACTGGAGCGAGCCGCCGGACGTCGTGCTGCAGGTGATCGACCGCTCCGGCCGCGAGGGCCTCGGCGAGGCCTACGTCGAGCGGCTCGTCGCGATGGGCATCCCCGAGGCGCAACTCGTGACGACGACCGCCTCGCCCGACCCCGCCGGCTCCCGGCTCATCGCGGTGGCCGAACACTGGTCCGACGCGGACTACTTCGCGGAGCTCCTGGGGGTCGGCAAGCAGCAGATCGACCGGTTGCCGTTCGTCGCCGGACGCGCCATCGGCCTGCAACTCGTGCTCGGCCAGGACGCCCCCGATCCCTCCCCCTCGCCCGAACGCGTCGCCTCGCTCGAGGTGGTCGCGTTCTCCACCCCCCCGGCCGCGCCATGAGTCGCGGCGAAGGAGCCCAGGTGACCGAACCGAACGCCGCCGACGCGAACGCCGCCCCCGCCGTGCCCGACGAGGTCCAGCTGATCGTGGACGCGCTCGACGACAAGCGCGCCAAGGACATCGCCGTCCTGCGCCTCGAGGAGGTGTCGGAGACGCTCGACTGGTTCGTGGTCGCCACCGGCGAGTCCGCCCTGCAGCTGCAGGCGCTGGAGGACGGCGTGCGCGAGCGGCTCAAGGCGGCCAAGGTACCGATCCGGGCGGTCGAGGGACCGTCGAGCCGCTGGATCCTGATGGACTACGGCCCCTTCGTCGTCCACCTGATGAGCCCCGAGGCGCGCGAGTTCTACGACCTGGAGGGCCTGTGGGCGGACGCGCCGCGGGTGGACGTGACGCCTCGATGAAGGAGTCCGTGCACCCGACGAAGTCGGGTGCCAAGGAACACCCGACGCAGTCGGGTGTTCCCAAGCATTGGGCCGAGGCCCTGGCGCGCGACGCGCTCGAGCGCCGCGGGTGGACGACGGTGGCGGCCAACGCCCGCGTCCCCGGGGGCGAGCTCGACCTGATCATGCACGACGGCCGGGCGCTCGTCTTCGTCGAGGTGCGCCAGCGGCGCGGCGAGGCCCAGGGCGGCGCGGCCGAGAGCCTGGTGGCGCGCAAGCGCGCGCGCGTGCGGCGCGCCGCCGCGCTGTGGCTCGCGCGCCACGGCGGCGACGATCGCCCCGTCCGCTTCGACGCCGTCCTGGTGGACGGCGATCGCCACGCGCCGCGCCTCCGCCTCGTCCGCGACGCCTTCTAGCCCGGGGTCGGCTGCCGTGCCGCGCATCGCCATCGTCGACGTCGGGTCGAACACGGCCAAGCTGATCGCCCTGGAGTACCGCGCGGACCACAGCTGGCGTCAGCTCGACGAGCTGCGCGCGGTCGTGCGGCTGTCGTCGGGCCTGGACGACGGCGGCCTGCTGCGGCCGCGCCCCTATGCCCGTGGCTTGGCGGCCCTGCGCACGTTCGCCAGCTACGCCACGGCGGTCGGCGTCGATCACCTGGTCGCGACGGCGACGAGCGCCGTTCGCGATGCGCGCAACGGGCCCGAGTTCGTGGCGGCGGTCCGCCGGATGGGCATCGACCTGCGGGTGCTGGACGGCATCGAGGAGGCGCGCATCGGCGCCCTGGCCGTGGTCAACGGGCTCGACGTCCGCGATGCGGTCAGCCTCGACCTGGGCGGCGGCAGCTTCCAGCTGGCCGAGATCGCGCAGCGGCGCTGGCGGCGCGGTGGCAGCTGGCCGCTCGGCGCGGTGCGTGCCCAGGAGCGCTTCCTGCGGGGCGATCCCCCCAAGGCCAAGTCGGTCCGGGCCCTGCGCGTGGCCGCGAGGGCGGCGGTCGAGGCGTTCATGGCCGGCGCGCCGCCGCCCGCGACCTTCGTCGGTCTGGGCGGCACCGTGCGCAACCTGGCGAACGTCCACCAGAAGCGCGTCGGCTACCCCCTCGACCTGCTCCACGGCTATTGCTTGCCCGCCGACGACCTGCGGGCGCTGGCCGACGAACTCGTCGGCCTCGACGCGGCACGGCGGGCCGACGTGCCCGGCCTCAACCGCGACCGCGTCGACATCATCGTCGCCGGCGCGGTGGTCGTGGCGGAGGTGGTCGCCGCGCTGGGCGTGGACGCGCTGCGGGTGTCCGGCCAGGGCCTGCGCGAGGGCCTGTTCTACCCGTTCCTGTTGCCCGCGTCCCCGGAGCACCTGCTCGACGACGTGCGCGGCTTCTCCGTGCTCAACCTCATGCGCCAGTACCACGACGATCCCGCGCACAACGGCCACGTGCGGGCGCTGGCGCTGGCGCTCTACGACGGCCTGCGGCCGTGGCACCCGTTCGGGGATGCCGAGCGCGAGCTCCTGGGTCACGCGGCCTGGATCCACGACATCGGCATGGCGGTGGACTACTACCGCCACGAGCACCACGGGCTGGCGTTGACGCTCGGGCGGGCGCTGCCCGGCTTCAGCCACCGGGAGCAGGCGCTCCTCGCGCTGCTGGTCCGCTACCACCGCAAGGGGAGCCCGGGCGCCGACGGCTTCGGGGCGCTGTTCGAGCCCGGTGACGACGACCGCCTGCGGCTGCTGGCCGGCGTCCTGCGGCTCGCCGAGTACCTCGAGCGCGGCAAGGCGCAGCGGGTGACCGGCCTGGAGGTGAGGGCCGAGGGCGACGCAATCGTCGTCTGGGCACGCTCCGAGGGCGACATCCACGTCGAGGTCGAGGCGGCGAACCTGCGCCGCGACCTGTTGGCGCAGGCGCTCGGCCGGCCCCTGCGCGTGGTCGGCCGCGACGACGTCGATGGTGCGCCGTGAGCCGCGGTCCCACGCCCTTCGCGCGCGGCCGGGCGGCGGCCGGGCGCACACAGCTGCCGGCCCGCGTGCGCGTCAAGGTCTGCGGCGTCACGCGGCCGCAGGACGCCGTCGCCATCGAGGCCGCGGGCGCCGACGCGGTGGGTGTGATCTTCGCCGCGGGCTCGCGCCGACGGGTGGACGTGGCGCGGGCGGCCGAGGTGCTCGCCCCCCTCGGGCCCTTCGTGGCGCGCGTCGGCGTGTTCGTGTCCCCCACGCCGGAGGAGGTCCTGGCGGCGGTGGATGCGTTGCGCCTGCACGCGGTCCAGTTGCACGGCGAGCTCGCCGCCGGGGACGACGCGAGCTGGGCGGCCCTGCGCGAGCGCGTCGCGCTCATCCGGGCGGTCGCCTGGTCCCCGCAGCTCGACCTCGACGCGTTGGCGAGGTCCGGCGCGGACGCCGTGCTGGTCGACGGTCCGCGTGCGGGCAGCGGCCGGCCCTTCGATTGGGCGGGTGCCGGCAACCTGCGACGCCTCACGAACTGGGTCCTGGCGGGCGGCCTCGAGCCTGGAAACGTCGCGCAGGCGATCGCGAGGCTCGCCCCGCCCGCCGTCGACGTGGCGTCGGGCGTGGAGTCGGAACCGGGGATCAAGGACGCCGGCCGCTTGGCCGCGTTCATGGCCGCCGTCCGCGGCGCCGAGGCGGGGTTCGCTGACGATCCGCCGCACCACGGACCGGCCGGCGGCGCGGCCTGATCCGCGCCTCACGCGCTTCCTGCGTTGTCCACAGTTTGGCCGAGTTCTCCACAGCGATGTGGAGAACCCGCACGGCGTTGGCGCGAGCCCGCTCACAGACGCCGCAAACCGACCAGACTCGTCCAGCACGTGTTTTCTCCGCTTCGTCGCGAACGGGCGCCGCCTACCAGAGAGGCACCCGGGTTGTCAAGTACCCACCGGTTATCCACAGCCTCGTACGCGCATGCACGACCCGGAAGGGCCGTCCATGGGCCCCCTCGGGCCGCATCGCGGCCACGGCCTGACGCCCCGACGCGTCGTAGGATGGAGCGCATTCGAGGAGGCCCCATGCAAGTGATCACCATCGCCGATGCCCGCCGCTTCTCGCTCGCCCGCGTCGAACGGCGTTCGCTCGTCGACGCCCCCGACCTGCGGGTCGAACTCGTCTGTTTCGAGGCCGGCCAGCGCGAGGATGAACTCGACCACGCCGCCACCGTCAGTTACCAGGTGCTCGAGGGCGAGGCCCTCGTCCGCGCCGGCGAGGAACTCGTGCGGCTGGGCAAGGGGAGGCTGCTGCGCGTCGACCCGGGGACGGTCCACACGCTGGAGAACGCCGGCGGCGGCCTGCTGGTCGTGCTGTCGACGCGTGCCGGCTGAGCACGCGGGGTAGGCCAGACATCAGGGGCCACCGGTGAGCGTCAGCTTCGCGGCGCCGGCGTTCCTGGCGCTGCTCGCGACGCTGCCGCTGGTCGTGTGGTGGCACGTGACCCGGCTGCGTCACCGGCCGCGGCAGGTCGCCGCCCTCTTCCTGTGGGAGCAGGCCCTGCGCGACGCCGCCCGCCGCCGACGCTGGCGGCCGACGTGGTCGCTGCTGCTGCAGCTGTTGGCCGTCGCCGCCGCCGCGCTCGCGCTGGCTCAGCCGAGCGTGAACTGGCAGGGCCCTCCCGACCTGGTCATCGCGCTGGACGCCGGCGCGCGCATGCGGGCCGTCGATCCCGAGGGCGAGCGCGCTGCTCGGGCGCGGCAGGCTGCCCTGGAGCTCGCCGAGCGCGCCGGCGCCGTGGCCGTGGTGCGGGTGGGCAGCGTACCGGAGCTGGCCCTCGGCTTCACCCGCGACCGGGGCGCGCTGCGCGCCGCCTTGGAGGCGTTCGAGGCCGGTGACGCCGACGTCGACGTCGAGCGTGGCCTCGATCTCGCGCGCAGCGTCGCGGACGGGCGCGAGGTCGCCTGGGTGAGCGACGACCCGGGACCGCCCGCACCCGGCATCACCCGCGTCGACGTCGCCGGCAGCGGCCGCAACGTGGGCATCGCCGCCTTCGACCTCGGCATCCAGCAGGCGTTCGTCGGCGTCGTGTCCGATCATCCCCGGCCCGTGTCGGTCGGCGTGGTGCTGGAGCGTCTCGACGGCTCGCTGGTGGCGAGCACCGAGCTGCTGGTGCCCGCCGGCGGGCGCGCCAGCGCCACGTTCCCCGTCGACGTCGTCGGCGAGATCGTCCGCGCGCGCCTCGATCTCGGCCCGCTCGCCGACGCCCTGACGCTGGACGACGTCGCCTACGCCGGCCGCCGCGCCCTGCGGGTGGTGATGGACCAGGACGAGCCGGCCCTACGGCGGGCGCTCGGCGCCGTGCCCGGGGTCGAGGTGCAGGTGACGGGCGCCGCGCGCTTCGTGGCCGCCGACCTGCGGGTGTTGACCGGGGTCGCGCCGGACGGGTTGCGGCCGGGCGACCACCTGCTCCTGCCGGCGCCGGCGGCCGAACCCGAGGCCCGGCGGGTGGCCGACTGGGACCGCGCGCACCCGCTGATGCGCTTCGTCGACCTGCGCGAGACGGTCGTCGGTCTCGGGCCGTCGACCGGGGGGGCAACCGGCCCGGCCACGGCACCCGCACTGCCGTGGGCGACCGACGTCGCCACGTTGGAGTCCGAGGGGTGGACGGTGCTGGCGCGCACCGGCGACCTGCGGCCGGTGCTGGCCTTGCGTGAGCGCGATGGCGTCCGCGCGTTCGCGTTCGGCGCCCATCCGAGCCAGACCGACCTCGTCTTGCGCGCCGCGTTCCCGACGCTGGTGGCGAACCTGGTCGAGCTCTTCCGGGGCAGCGGCCGGGCGCCCCTCGGCGTGAGGGCCGACGACGGTGCGCGGGTCACCGAGCCCGGCCTCGCCCGCGTCGGCGGGCGCGAGGTGACCGTCAGCCTGCTCGACGAGACGCAGTCGCGGCTGCCGGGACCTCAGCCGGACGACCGCGAGACGAACGCCGGGGCGCCGCTGCGGGTCGAGCGGCCGACGCCGCTGGCTTGGTGGCTGGTGGCGATCGCGGCGCTCGCGCTGCTCATCGAGTGGTGGGGCTGGGCGCGGGGTCCGGGCGCGCGGTCGCGACCCATGACACCTGCACCAGGTCGTCGGTGACGAGGCCCAACAGCGCCGGTCGGCGCATGCCGTGCGCCGTCAGCGACACGTCGAAGTCCGCCTCGGCCCGGTAGCTGGGGTCGCCGTTCGCGTCGCGTGACGCCGACAGCCGCGCCTCGATGCGGTAGGTCAGCGTCACCCCGTGCAGCGTCAGTTCGGCGTCCAGCATCAGCGTGAGCGAGCCGTCGGGTTCGAGCGCGGCGAGCTCGGGCCCCGGTACGGCCGCGGCCACGAGCCGCGCCTCGGGGAAGTCGTCGGTCTCGAAGACGGCGGCGCGGGCGCGACCGTCCCGCAGCCGGTTCCCGGAGTCGAACGCGGCCGGCTCCATTCGTGCCTCGACCCGCAGCGAGGCGGGATCGCGCGGATCGAACGACAGGCGGATCTCGCTCACCGGCGCCACGCCGCTCCAGCTCGTCAACGCGTCGCGGGCCACGTAGCGGACCTCGCCGCTCGCGATCCAGGCGTCTTCCGAGGCCGCCGCCGAGGCGCCCGCGCCCGCGAACGCGGCGGCGGCGAGCGCGACGAGCGCGATGACGGCGGTGCGCGACCAGGTCCTCATGCGTCCAGGCTGCGCCCGCCGCCCGCCGCACGCCGTAGCCCAGGACGCACACCGGCCCTTCATGGGTGGCGGCCTACACTGGGGAAGGCCGCAGGGCCGGGACCCAACCATGACCCGAGTCGATCTCACCCTCCCCCTCGTCGTCGCGCTGCTGCTCGCGGCCGGCCTGATCACCCTGTCGAGCGCGGCGCCGGGGGACGAGTTCCTCCGTCAACTGGTCTTCCTCGGCGTCGCGGCGGTCGGCGTGGGGGCGGTCGTGTGGCTCGGCCGCGAGCGGCTGATGCGGCTGGCGCCGTACGCCTACCTGACGGCGCTGGGGCTGCTGCTGGCCGTGCAGGCCTTCGGGACCGAGGTCAACGGCGCCAAGTCGTGGCTCCACGTCGGCCCGCTCCCCGGCTTCCAGCCGTCCGAGATGATGAAGCTCGCGATGATCCTGGTGCTGGCCCAGGCGATGCACGACCGCCCGATCCGGCGGCCGTTCGACTACCTGCGGCCCCTGGGCCTGATCGCCGTGCCCACCGCGCTGGTGCTCGCCGAGCCGGACCTCGGCGGGGCGCTGGTGTTGGCGGCGATCGGCGCCGGCATGGTGCTGGTGCGCGGCGTCCCCTGGCGCCACCTGGCGGCGGTCGCGGTGGTGCTGGCGGTCGCCGTCCCCACCCTGATCGTGCCGAACCTGCGGCCGCACCAGACGGCCAGGATCGCCACCTTCCTCAACCCGGGCGCGGACCCGCAGGGCGCCGGCTACCAGGTGATCCAGTCGACGATCGCGGTGGGTTCCGGGGGGCTCCTCGGCAAGGGGTACGGCCAGGGGACGCAGTCGCAGCTCGGCTTCATCCCCTTCCGCCAGACCGACTTCATCTTCCCGGTGCTGGCCGAGGAGGGCGGGTTCCTCGCCGCGGTGCTCCTGCTGGGCCTGTACGCGCTGCTCTTCTGGCGCCTGGTGGCGATGGCGTCGGAGTGCCCCGCCGAGCGCGACCAACTGATCGTCGCCGGGGTGCTGGTGTTCATCGGCTTCCAGGTGCTGCTCAACGTCGGCGTCACGCTGGGCCTGGCGCCCGTCACCGGCATCACGCTGCCGCTGGTGAGCTACGGCGGCACCTCGCTGCTGTCGACGCTGCTGGGGCTCGCCGTGGTCTTCGTGGTGCACAGGGATCGCTACGCCGGCTGGTAGGCTGGGGCCATGCGCATCCGTTGGTGGGTCACCCTGGTGCTGGCGGCGCCGCTCGCGCTGCTGGCCGCGGCGAACTGGTCCGAGCTGCTGACGCCGGTCGAGATCGACGTCTTCCTGTTCTCGGTCCGCTGGCCGCTGTGGCCCTTCGTCGTCGGCATCCCGGTCCTCCTGGTGGTGCTGTACCTCGGGGCGGCGCTGCTCGACCGCGCTCGCCAGCTGCGCCAGGTGGCGGCACTCGAGCGCCAGCTCGAGGAGGCCCGGCGCGACCTCGATCGCGGGCGCGAGGCGGCGATCGACGCCCTCGGCGACCGCCTGCAGGGGCACATCGCGACGCTCGAGTCGGCCGTCGAGGGCGCGGTGAGCGGCCTCGAACAGCGCCTGGTCGAGCGGGTGGAGGCCGTCGACGAGCACCTCGGCCGCGTCGAGGAGGAGCAGCGCACGCGGACCGAGGCTTTGGCCGCGCGCGTGGCCGCCGTCCGCGACGAGATCGCCGCCGACGTCGGCGAGGCGGAGGACGCCGTCCTGCGTGCCCTGCGCGGGCGCGGCGAGGCCGAGCTCGCAGCGGGAGAGCCGGCCACGGCGGAGGTCGAGCGCGTCCACGGGGACGACGTACGCCCGGCGCTGCCCGGCGCGCGCCGCCCCTGATATCGTCGCCCGCATGAGCGAACCCCAGCCTACCGACGCCGAGAGCGTCCGCAGCGCGTGCATCGAGGCCCTCAAGGTCGTCCGCGACCCCGAGATCCCGGTCAACATCGTCGACCTCGGCCTGGTCTACCGGCTCGACGTCGACGACGAGGGCGCGGTGGAGGTCGACATGACCCTGACCAGCATGGGCTGCCCGGTGCAGGACATGATCCAGGCGGACGTCGAGCTCGCCTGCATGAAGGTCGACGGCGTGAAGAAGGTGGCCGTCGAGTTCGTGTGGTCGCCCCCGTGGTCGACGGACAAGATGACGGACGACGGCAAGAAGCAGATGCGCATGTTCGGCTTCCACGTCTGACCGGCGTCCGGCGCGGGACGCGCACTCGCGCGTCGGTGGCCCGCCGTGGTACCCATGGCGCAGCGTGTGGTTCCGCAAGCCCCCCACCCCCCCGTCGCGCGCCCATCGCTGGCCAGCGTTCGCGGCCACGCTCGAGGCCCAGCCCGCCGAGGGGGCGGCCGAGCGGCTCCGTCGGTTCCTCGACCTGAGTGACGCCGAGGTTCGGCACGTGCACGTGCTGCGGCGGAGCGGTCAGCCGTCGCTCTACGTCTTCGACGTCGTCCGCAGGCGTGCGGGCCCGGCGGGCGAGGTGGTGCGCTGGTCGAGTTGGGTGCTCGTGCGCAGCGACCGGTCGATCTCGCCCGTCTCGTTCCGCGTGGCGCCCCGGCGCGACGCCATCCTGGAGTCGCTCGAGGCGAGCCGCATCGGAGCCAGCCGCGTGGACCTGGCGTCGCGGCCCGAGCTGGACGCGGTGCTGGCGGTGCTGGCGCGCGACCCGGCGGCGGCCCGGGCGCTGCTCACCCCCGCGGTGACCGAGGTGCTGCAGCGGATGGTGGCGGCCGGCCCCGGCGCGGCGGTCGTCGCCGGTGAGCGGCACGTGCTGGCGCACGTCGACGTGGTCGAGGACGACGACCCCGCGGCGTTGCTCGGGCTGGTCAGCGACCTGCTGTTCCTGTGCACGCTGCTGCCCATCGCGGGCCCCGCGACCGTCGATCCGGCCGACTTCCTCGACCTCGGCTGACGCCGCCGCGCGTCATCGGGGGCTTCGGCCCATCGCTGCGGCGCGCCCGGTACCATGCGCCATGGCCCGAACCACCGTGCCCGCCGCCGACGCCCTGCTCGACGAGCGTCTCGACGTCCTCGACCACGGCTTCGTCCGCCTGGTCGACTACCTGGGCGGCGACGCCCGCATCGTCCAGGCCGCTCGCGTCTCCTACGGCGAGGGCACCAAGAGCCTGCGCGAGGATCGCGCGCTCATCGACTACCTCCTGCGCCACGCCCACACCAGCCCCTTCGAGCAGGTGGTGCTGACCTTCCACCTCAAGATGCCGATCTTCGTGGCCCGTCAGTGGCTGCGCCACCGCACCGCGCGGCTCAACGAGCTGTCCGGGCGCTACAGCGTCATGCGCGACGAGTTCTATCTCCCCGCGCCCGACGAGGTGCGCTACCAGTCGACGGCGAACCGGCAGGGGGGCTCCGACGCGCCGGTGCCCGACGAGCTGCGCGCGCGCGTCGCCGAGACCCTGGCGGAGGGCCAGCGCCGGAGCTACGCCGAGTACGAGGCGCTGCTGGCCGACGGCGTGGCGCGCGAACTCGCCCGCGTCAACCTGCCGCTGGCGCTCTACACGGAGATGTACTGGCAGATCGACCTGCACAACCTGTTCCACTTCCTGCGGCTGCGGATGGACTGGCACGCGCAGGCCGAGATCCGCGCGTATGGGGACGCGATCGCGCGCTGCGCGCGGGCGGTGGCGCCGCTCGCCTACGAGGCCTTCGAGGAGCACGTGCTGCACGGCCGCAGGCTGTCGGCCTCCGAGCTCGAGCTGCTGCGCGGCGCGCTGGACGAGCCGAAGCTGCGCGCCGCGCTGGCGGGCTCCGACCTGCGCCCCACGCGCCGGCGCGAGCTGCTCGAGAAGCTGGGCCTGGCGCCCGACGAGCCCGAAGCGTAGCCGTGCGCTACCGGGTGGCGTGCGTCGGCCGGCCCGACGGCGGGGTGTTCGGGCCGGCCGTCGCCGCCTACCTGCCGCGGCTCGCCGGTCTGGCGCCCACCGAGTTGTGGCCCGTCAAGGCGGGGCGGGGTCGCGATCCGGTCGCCCGGCGGCGGAGCGAGGCGGCCGCGCTGCGCGCGGCGGCCGTGGGGCGCACGGTCGCGCTCGACGAGCGCGGCGCCGCGTTCACCACCGAGGTCCTGGCGAGGCACGTCGAGCGGCTGGAGTTGCGCGGCGAGGGGCGCCTGACGCTGTGGATCGGTGGGGCGGACGGCCTGGACCCCGAGCTCGCCGCTGCCGCCGACGAGCGCTGGCGCCTGTCGGACCTGACGCTGGCGCACGAGCTCGCGCTGGCGGTGCTGCTCGAGCAGCTGTACCGGGTCGAGTCGTGGCGGGCGGGACATCCGTACCACCGCGCGTGAGGTAGGCGGACGGATCTTGCGGCCTGGACGTGCCTGCGGGCCGCTCGGGAGGGCCCATCATGGGCCTGGGATGGCGGATTCATGAGAAGCGCGCGCGCGTCCAGGCCGGCGCTCGCGCGAATCGTGAGGTTTTTCTGAGTGACCCGCTTCACGAACGCCCGAATGTGCGTGGTCGACAGTGCTGAAGACCTCTCATGGAGGATTCACGTCGTTTGACACGGGCGCCCCCCGCGTGCCATCCTGGCTGTTGGACCCGTGTGGGTCCAGGGTCGCACGTGGAAGGAGGTGTATCCCCTTGAAACGGCCCTGGAACGCAACGGAACCCGGCGACCGCACGCACGCCGAAGACTTGGGACGAGGAAACACGGAAACTCCCCCGGGTCGGAGGCACCGCCAGACGGCGCCGAACGACTTCATTCAGCACGTCAAGGGGTTCACATGAAGAAGTTCTTTATCACGATCCTCGCGGCGCTCGTCGCCGGCGGCATGGTGTCTGCTCAGTCCTTCCCGGACATCCCGAGCGGTCACTGGGCCGGCGACGCCGTCGAAGAGATCGCCGACCTCGGCATCGTCATCGGCTTCCCCG
>JAABRV010000050.1 GCA_011390735.1 Trueperaceae bacterium
ACGACCTGCGCCTGGATCGACACGTCGAGCGCGGAGACGGGCTCGTCGGCGACGATGAACTTGGGGTCGACCGCGAGGGCGCGGGCGATGCCGATGCGCTGACGCTGGCCGCCGGAGAACTCGTGCGGGTAGCGGCGCATGTGCCCGGCGTTCATGCCGACGCGCTCGAGCAGGTCGGCGACGCGGTCTTCCTTGGCCTTGCCGCGCGCGAGGTTGTGGATCGTCAGGGCCTCGCCGATGATGTCGCCCACCGACATGCGGGGGTTCAGGCTGGCGAAGGGGTCCTGGAAGATGATCTGCATCTCCTTGCGGTAGTCGCGCATCTTCGCCTTGGGCAGCTTGGCGATGTCGACACCCTCGAAGATGATCTCGCCGTCGGTCGGCTCGATCAGCCGCAGGATGGCGCGGCCGGCGGTGGTCTTGCCGGAGCCGGACTCGCCCACCAGCCCGACGACCTCGCCGCGCCGGATGGTCAACGAGACCTCCTCGACGGCCTTGACGTTCGCGACCACGCGGGAGAAGACGCCGCCGCGAATCGGGAAGTACTTCTTGAGGTTGCGGACCTGGAGCAGCGCGTCGGCTTCGGTGCCGGTGGCGGTGCTGGCCGCGGTCGCGGCGGCTTCGGTGGCTGCGGAGTTGCTCTCGGCCGCGTCCCTCTTCACGGCGTCGCTCACATCGTCACCTCGTTCTTCAGGTCGAGCTCCGCATGCCGGATGCAGCGCACCATGTGGCCGCCGCCGGCGTCGACGAGATCGGGGATCGCCTTCTTGCAGTCGTCGATCGCGAAGCGGCAACGCGGATGGAAGGCGCAGCCCTCCGGCAGGTACAGCGGGTTCGGCACGTTACCGGGAATCGCCTGCAGGCGCTCCTGGTGCTCGGCGGCCTTGTCGACGCGCGGGATCGAGTTCATCAGACCCAGCGTGTAGGGCTGCTGGGGGTTCTTGAAGATGTTGACCACCGTCGACTCCTCGACGGCGCGGCCGGCGTACATGACGACCACCCGGTCGGCCATCTCGGCCACCACCCCGAGGTCGTGGGTGATGAACATGATCGACATGCCGATCTCGCGCTGCAGGGTGCGCATGAGGTCGAGGATCTGCGCCTGGATCGTCACGTCGAGCGCCGTGGTGGGCTCGTCGGCGATCAGCAGCTTCGGGTTGCACGACAGCGCCATGGCGATCATCACGCGCTGGCGCATGCCGCCCGACATCTGGTGCGGGTAGTTCTTGACGCGCTTGGCGGGCTCCGGGATGCCGACGAGGTCGAGCATCTCGGTCGCCTTGCGCATCGCGGCGCGGGACGTCTCCTTCTGGTGCAGGACGATGGCCTCGGCGATCTGATCGCCGACCGTGTACACGGGGTTCAGGCTGGTCATCGGCTCCTGGAAGATCATCGCGATCTCGTTGCCGCGGATCCGGCGCATGTCGCGCTCGCTCTTCTTGACGATGTCCTGACCGTCGAAGAGGATCTGGCCGCCGGCGATGCGGCCCGGGGGAACGGGGATCAGGCGCATGACCGACAGGCTCATGACGGACTTGCCCGAGCCCGACTCACCCACGACACCGAGCGTCTCGCCCTTGTCGATGTGGAAGCTGACGCCGTCGACCGCCTTGACCGTTCCTTCGTCGGTGTCGAAGTAGGTCTTCAGGTCGACGACCTCGACCAATCGCTTCTCGCTAGCCATGCGCGTGGAGGCTCCTCATGGTCTCGGAGCATACCGCATGGGCCGCTGCGGGCGGGCGGGCCAGGGACCGTGCATAACTACACAAGGGGCGCGTTCCCGGCCGTCGCTCGGGCCGACTCCGCTGGCCCATGGGGCGTGGGTCCGCCGGTAGGGCGGGCGGAGCCGGCCCTACCGACGTTTGCGGGGATCGAACGCGTCGCGCAGGCCGTCGCCGACGAGGTTCCAGCAGAGGACCGCGAGGAAGATCGGGATGCCGGGGATCAGCAGCCAGGGGACGAACTGGATGCTGATGCCGCGGGCGGTGGCGTCGCGGAGGAGCAGGCCCCAACTGGCGGAGTCGACCTCCGAGGGGCCGAGGCCGAGGAACGAGAGGCCCGTCTCGGCGAGGATGAACCCGGGGATCGCGAGCGTGAGCACCACCATGACGTAGCTGGCGGTGCCGGGCAGGAGGTGGCGGAACATGACGCGCATCTCGCTGGCGCCGAGCGCCTTGGCCGCCGACGCGTAGTCCATCTCGCGCAGGCTGAGGACCAGGCTGCGGATGGTGCGCGCCAGACCGCCCCAGCCCACGAAGCCGAGCACGATGACGATCATCAAGAAGGTCTGACCCGAGGTCATCGATAGGCCGAAGGCTTGGGCGAGCGGGTTGCGTGGATCCTTCAGCAGGGTCGCCAGCACGATGAGCAAGAACAACCCTGGGATGGCGTCGAGCACCTCGACGAGCCGCATGATGAAGTCGTCGACGAGGCCGCCGTAGAAGCCGGCGATGACCCCGAAGATCATGCCCAGGCTGAGCGACACCCACACCGCCAGCACGCCGATGGTGAGCGAGATCTGTCCGCCGTACAGCACGCGCGAGAACACGTCCTTGCCGAGGTTGTTGGTGCCCCACAGGAAGATGCGGGCGGGATCCTCGACGCCGAACAGGCGCAGGTCGCTCCGGAACATGCCCAAGATCTCGTAGGGGTGGTCGGGACGGTGCACGAAGAACGCGATCGGGTAGCGGGGACCGTCGCGGTTCTCGACGAAGACCCGCTGCCGCGTCACGGGGTCGCGTTCCGAGACGTACTCGTAGACGAAGGGGCGGGTGAGACGTCCGGTCTCCGGGTCGATCCAGTGGACGTTCGTGGGCGGCATGAAGGCGGACACGGGGGTCCGGCGGTACTCGTTGATGCCGTAGGGCGCGATGAAACCGGCGAACGCCGCGATGAGGTACATCGCGGCCAGGACGAAGAGGCCGAAGAGCGCGATCTTGTGGCGCCGGAACTGCTCCCAGACGATGCGCGCCTGGCTCTTGCTACCGCCCATCTGGGCGATCACCGCGGCGGCGTCGGCGTGCGGGGACTTGCGTGTCGCCGCCATCAGCTGAACCGGATCCGCGGGTCGACCGTGGCCAGCAGCAGGTCGGAGATGAGGTTGCCGATCATCAGCAGCAGCGAGGAGATCACCAGGAAGCCGAGGACGACGTAGATGTCCTGGCGCGTGATGGCGTCGATCAGCCGGGGCGTGATGCCGGGCCAGGCCATGACGATCTCGACCAGGCCGGCGCCGCCGATCAGCGACGGCAGCAGGGCGCCGATGCCCGCGACGAACGGGATGATCGCCGGGCGAAGCGCGTGCTTGTAGGTGACCGAGCGCGATCCCAGGCCCTTCGCGCGGGCGGTGCGGATGAAGTCGCTCTCGAGGTACTCGACCATCTGGCCACGAAGCACACGGGTGAAACCGGCGATGCCGGCCGTGGCCACCACGAAGCCCGGGACGACCATGTGGTGGGCGATGTCCCAGAACTGGCGCCAGGGCGAGAACTCCTCCCAGCCGTTGCTGGTCATGCCCGCGACCGGGAACACGAGATCGGTGTAGCCGAACGTGTCACGCGTGAAGCCACGGAAGAGGAAGATCGCCAGGATCAGCACCTGAGCGAAGAAGAAGTTGGGGATCGCCAAGCCGAAATAGCTGACGGCCGACACCACCTGATCACCAAGGGAATACTGGCGGACGGCCGAGAACACGCCGAGCGGCACGGCCATCAGCCACAGCAGGACCGTCGCCAGGACGACCAGGTAGAGGGAGTTCTGGATCGGCCGGCGGATGACGTTCATCACCGGCTGGTTGCTGGCGAACGACAGGCCGAGGTCACCGCGGACGATGTTGCCCATCCAACGCACGTACTGCACCATGACGGGCTGGTCGAGCCCGTACTGGGCGCGGAGGCGGTCGATCGTCTCCTGCCGGACGTTGGGCTCGAGGGCCTTCGTCGTCAGGAAGTCGCCTGGCACCAGCTGCGAGATCATGAACGCCAGCAGGGTGGCCCCGATAAAGGTCGGGATCAGGTGAAAGAAGCGGCGGATCACATACGGGAGCAAGCTCGACCTCCCAGATCTGGTGTGGCGGCGGGCGCCGCTTGGTCAACATAGCGCGAGAGGGTCGGGACGTTCGTGCGGTGGTGCACCCCTCTCGGCGCAGGTCCGGGGGGCGGTCCACGTGAAGCGGACCGCCCCCCGGGGTCAGGCTCAGGGCGATGCCGCGAGGGCATCGCAGGCGGCGCCCGAAGGGGCGCCGAGCGCGTTCAGCGGACGTGCGTCAGCGCGATCATCCGGGTGCCCGTGAAGGCGCCCTTGTACTCGTCCGGCAGCTCGCCGCCGATCTTGGCGGACCACGCGGCGTGCAGCTGCGGGCTCACCAGGTACAGGATCGGGGCCATGCCGGCCTCGATCTCCTGGATCTGCAGGCCGATCTCGCGGGCGGCGTCGGTGTCGAGCGTCTGCTTGCCTTCCTTGTTCAGCTGCTCCATGAGCGTCTCGGCGGGCGAGAGGCAGGAGCCGCTGGTGTTGTACATGTGCAGGAAGCCGTTGCAGTTGTAGACCGAGTCGCCGAACGGCCAGGTGCGGCTGCCGCCGGTCAGGCCGATGAGGATCGCGTCGAAGGCGCGGTCGTCGCCGGTGGAGAGCAGCTGGTCGACGAGCAGCGAGAAGTCGAGCGAGGTGGGCTCCACCTCGACGCCGATCTCGCGGGCGCTGTCGGCGAAGATCTGCACCATCTGCTCGCGCGACTGGTTGCCGGCGTTGGTGGCCAGCGTGAAGCTGATGCGCTCGCCGGCCGCGTTGACCAGGAAGCCGTCGCCGTCGCGCTGGCTGTAGCCGGCGCGCGCGAGGAACTCGAGGGCGGCCTCGGGGTCGTACTCGTAGCGCGGGGTGGCGTCGTCGAGCCAGAAGGAGTTCGGCAGGTAGACGCCCGAGTACATCGGCTCGGCGGCGCCGCTGAAGACGAGCTCGATGATGGCCTCGCGGTCGACGAGGTGGTACATCGCCTTGCGGAAGTTGACGTTGCGGAAGAGCGCTTCCTTACCGGGGTTGCTCGCCTGGTTCCAGTTGAAGACGATGAACGAACTGGAGCCCGCGCCGCCGTAGCCCTCGAGCACGACCGCGTCGACGTCGCCGTTCTGGATGGCGACGTTGATCACGCCGATGTCGTCGAGGTTGCGGGGGGCGAACAGGTCGATCTCACCGGCGAGGAACAGGTTGAGCTGGGCGTCCTGGGAGGCGATGCGGTGGATGCGGCCGTCGAGGTAGGGCAGGGGGTTGCCGGCCTCGTCGACGTTCCACTCGCCGAAGTAGGGGTTCTTGGCCCACACGAGGCGCTCGCCGGGCTGGAAGCCCGTCAGCATGAAGGGGCCGTCGAAGATGAGCTCCTCGACCGGGGTCTCGGTGCCCCACAGCGCGTTGACGGCCTCGGCGCCGCCGGTGCGGTAGGCCTCGCCCAGGACCTTGTCGGGCACGGGGAAGAGCGCGACGGTGCCGAACGCGGTGCGGTCGGGCCCGGGGAAGGTGAAGCGCAGGGAGCGCTCGCCGGTGATCTCGAGCGTGATCTGCACGTCGTTGAGGAACCAGCCGTCGTACTTGTTCGAGCCGGTCTCGGGGTCGGTCTGCAGCAGGTAGCTGGCGAAGTAGTCCTGCACGGTGATCGGATCGCCGTTCGACCAGCGGAGGTCCTCGCGCAGCACGACGTCGAAGACGGTGCCCGCCTCGTTGACCGTGAACGATTCGGCCGCGTAGGGGATCCACTCGTCGGAGTCCGGGCCCTGGGTGAGCAGGGTGGCCCACTGCATCATGTCGGTGACTTCGTTGGTCTCCGACTGCAGGACCGGCTGGAACGTGCGGGGGTCGCTCAGCGTGGCCTGGACGATGGTGCCGCCCATCTGCGCCTCGCCTAGCGGCGTGGTCGTCCAGGACGCCGGGTACACGAACGGGTTCGCCATGGCGAAGGTGGCGACGGCCACGAACGCCAGGCTCAGGATCAACTTCCTCATGCTACCTCCAAGGGGGTCGGCCGGGGCTCTCCCAGCCGTGCCGTGCCCACGCTACCCCCCGCGTCGGGGGTGACGCAACCTGCGCGCGGGTCGCGGCCGCGGCCAGGGCACGGCCCGAGATCTCTCGTTGCGGCCCCGGATATGTATGATGCGGTATCCGCACGCAGGACGAAGGTTCCGTTTCGTCTGCGTGAGGTGTGGTTCGGCCTCGGCTCGTGCCTTTCGGCGCCGTGCTGGAGGACGCGCCACGAGGAGCAGGTCCCGCGGCCCACCGCGAGACTCGAGGTAGCAGAGGAGGAACACTACATGCGGAACGTCAAGTGGTTCTTGGCCCTGGCTCTGGCCTTCGGGTTGGCGCTCGGGTCGCTGGCATCGGCGCAGCGGATGGGTGCCTGGGTCGACACGATCGTCGCGACCGAGGAGCCCGACATCGACCGCGCCGTGCTCCAGATCGACATCGGCGTGTTCGACGCCTATCTGGACGGCGTCTCGCGCCCCGACCTCAAGCGCCTCATCGACGACAACCCGGCGATGGACTACGCGCAGGCCGCCGGCCTGTACTACGAGCTGTCGTTCAACCCGGTCGGGCCCGAGTTCCCCGGTGGTGGTCTGAACCCGTTCTCCGTGCCGCGCATCCGCGAGGCGATGAACTGGCTCGTCGACCGCAACTACGTCGTGCAGGAGATCCAAGGCGGTCTCGGGGTCGCCCGCTGGACGGCCTTCAACTCGGCCGCGTCGGATTACGCCCGCTACATCGAGGTCATCCGCGCCCTCGAGCTCGAGTACGCCTTCGACCTCGACAAGGCCGACGCCGTCATCTCCGAGGAGATGGAGCGGCTGGGCGCGAGCAAGGTCGGCGGCGTCTGGAACTACGGCGGCGAGCCCGTCGTCATCAAGCTGCTCATCCGCAGCGACAGCGCCGAGCGCGTCGAGATCGGTAACTACGTCGCCGCGCAGCTCGAGGCGATCGGCTTCCAGACCGAGCAGAACCTGCGCACCGCCGCCGAGGCCAGCCCGATCTGGATCAACGGCAACCCGGCCGACGGCCTCTTCCACATCTACACCGGCGGCTGGATCACCACCGCGATCCCGCGCGACCTGGGTGGGAACTTCGCCTTCTTCTACACCGACACCGGCCTCGCCTCGCCGCTGTGGCAGGCCTACCAGAACGACCCCGAGTTCTACGAGGTCGCGCAGGCGCTCGACAACAACGAGTTCACCACGCTCGAGCAGCGCGACGAGATGATCGCGAAGGCGCTGCGCCTCTCCCTGAAGGACAGCGTGCGGTTGTGGCTGGTCGACCGCCTGTCGATCTACCCGAAGCGCGCCGAGATCTCGCTGGCGGGCGACCTGTTCGCGGGCATCCCCGGCACGCCCTTCTGGGCCCTGACGATCCGCCGCGGTGACGAGATCGGCGGGCGCGTCGACATCGCGCAGCCCTCGATGCTGACGAACCCGTGGAACCCGATCGACGGCAGCAACTGGATCTTCGACCAGTCACTGATCCGCGCCACGCAGGACTACGGCGTGATTCCCGACCCGTACACGGGCCTCAACCGGCCGCACCGCATCGAGCGTGCCGACGTCGTGGTGCGCGACGACCTGCCGGTCGGCAGTACCTACGACTGGGTCACCCTCTCGACCGCACCCGAGATCCCCGTGCCGGCCGACGCGTGGGCCGACTGGGACGCCGCCGAGCAGCGCTGGATCACCGTCGGCGAGAAGTACCCCGAGGGCATCAGCACGCTGCGCAAGAGCACGGTGGTCTACCCGGCCGACATGTACACGAGCGTCACCTGGCACGATGGCAGCCCGATCTCGGCCGCCGACTTCGTGCTGGGCATGATCCTCACCTTCGACCGCGGCAAGGAGGCCAGCTTCATCTACGACGCCGCCGCGGCGCCGACCCTGAACTCCTTCCTGTCGTCCTTCCGCGGGGTGAAGATCACCAGCGTCGACCCGCTGGTCATCGAGACCTACTCCGACCTCTACCAGCTCGACGCGGAGCAGTCGATCACCACCTGGTTCCCGACCTACCTGTACGGCCCCGGCCCGTGGCACAAGCTGGCCGTCGGCATCCTGGGCGAGTCCGAAGAGGCCTTCGCGTTCAGCGCGGCGAAGTCCGACGAGCTCGAGGTCGAGCAGCTCAGCTACATCGCCGGCCCGACGATCACCCTGTTGGACAGCTACCTCGCGCAGGCGACGGTCTCCGGCTTCGTGCCTTACGCCGACGCCATGGCCCCCTACCTCGCCGACGGCGAGGTCGCCGCGCGCTACGCCAATCTGGCCGCCTGGAAGGCCCAGCAGGGTCACTACTGGGTCGGCTCGGGCGTCTTCTACCTCGACCGCGCCTTCCCGACGGAGTCGGTCGTTCAGCTCAACCGCAACCCCAACTACCCGGATCCGGCCGACCGCTGGTCCGACTTCGGCGTGGCCCGCGTGGCCGAGGTCGAGGTCGATGGGCCCGCGCGCGTCACGATCGGTGATGCGGCCACCTTCGAGGTCTTCGTCAGCTTCGCCGACGAGGCCTACCCCTCCGCCGACATCGATCAGGTCAAGTACCTCGTCTTCGACGGCACGGGCTCGCTCGCCACGAGTGGCGACGCCACCCTGGTGGCCGAGGGCCTGTACGAGTTCGAGCTGGACGCCGGCGTGACCGGCGCCCTGGCCGTCGGCTCGAACCGCCTCGAGATCGCCGTGAGCTCCAAGGTCGTGGCGCTGCCCGCCTTCGACTCCCTGGAGTTCGTCACGGTACGCTGACGCACGGGCATGGGGCGGCCCCGTGGCCGCCCCGCTGCCGTGGCGCGGTGGGTTTCTTCCACCGCGCCACGGCGACGTATCTTGATGGCGGAGACGTGGCGGGTGTCCGGTGCTTGGCTGGTACGCCCACCACGCGTCGTCGACTTCGACCGCAGCCATCCGAGCGAACGCTTCACGCCGTTCGCGCGGGCATGACGTTCGTCGAGACGGGAGCATGATGGTGAAGCAACGTGGGTTCGGGGAGCGCTTGACCGCATGCCCCGAGTGCGGCCGCGACGGCGGGGTGCGGTCCGCCCGATCGCAGCGCGAGGGGCGCGAGGCGACCCATGGCTGACGCGTCAGCATCGGCGACGGCCGCGGGCAAGAGCCCCCCGCGGCGGCGTCGCGGCGGTTCCGGCTCTTTGGCGCGGGTGACCCGCTTCACGGTCGTCCGCCTGCTGGCCCTGTTCCTCACCGTGGTCGTCGGCGTCTACTTGACGATCCTCATCGCCAACATGGGTGGCTACGTCGACGACCTGCGGCGCAGCACGATCCGCGAGAACGTGTCGCTCGCCGTCGGTATGGACCCCGAGCTCCGGCGGCTGCCCCAGGACGAGCGCATCAAGTACATGGAGGACCTCATCGCCATCCAGGAGGAGCGCCTCGGTCTCAACCAGCCGTTCCTGTTGCGCAGCTTCGCCTACCTCGGCAGCGCCCTCACCCTCGACCTGGGACGCTCCGAGTTCCTCACGAGCGACAGCGGCTCGCGCGAGGTCCGGCTCATCATCCTCGAACGGCTCGGGCCGACGCTGCTGCTCTTCGCCACCGGGCAGCTGCTGCTCTTCTTCATCGCCCTCCTGGGGGGCCTGGTGTTGTCGCGCCGCTACGGCGGCTGGATGGACCGCCTGGTCATCGCCCTGGCGCCGACGTCGGCCGCGCCGTCGTGGTTCTACGGCATCTTCCTGATCCTCATCTTCTCCGCGTTGTTGGGGGTCATGCCCTTCGGGGGCATGGTCGCCTCGCCGCCGCCGCCCGATCCGGTCGACTACGCGCTCAGCCTTCTCAAGCATCTGGTGCTGCCGGTCACGGCGATCGTCATCAGCGCGGTGTTCCTCAGTATCTACTCCTACCGCACGTTCTTCCTCATCTTCGCCAGCGAGGACTACGTGGAGATGGCCAAGGCCAAGGGCCTCACGTCGCAGGCCATCGAGCGCCGCTACGTGCTGCGCCCCACGCTCCCCAACATCGTCACCCAGTTCGCGTTCCTCATCATCACGCTGTGGAGTGGCGCGATCATCACCGAGACCGTGTTCAACTGGCCCGGCCTGGGGCGCACGCTGTTCGGCGCGATCACCGTGACCGACGTGCCCATCATCGTGGCCACCACCGTCATCTACGCCTACCTGCTGGCCGTGACGGTGTTCCTCCTCGACTTCGTGTACGCCATCGTCGATCCGCGGGTGAAGCTCGACGTGGGGGGTGCCCTGTGAACGCCCTCCGGCGCATGCTCGGCACGCTCCTGCAGTTTCCGTCCGCGATCGCCGGCTTGGCCATCGTCCTGGCGATGGTCTTCTTCGCGCTCTTCGCGGTGATCGCCATCCCCTACGACGAGGCCGTGCGCCTGTGGCGGGGTGGCGAGGACGTGTGGGGCGACAACCCACGCACCGTCCCGCCGGCCTGGGTCAACTGGTGGCCGGGCACGAACCTGCCGACGACGACCAGGATCGACTCGGCGCTCGAGCCCGAGCTCAAGACGCGCGAGACCCTCGACGCCGACCTCGAGGAGGTGGTCATCGACTTCGTCGTCGACTACGGCTTCGACGGGTTCCCGCAGGAGGTCACGCTCTTCTTCACCGCCACCTACACCGAGAGCCGCCCCAACGTGACGATGACGTGGATCACCCCCGACGGTCGCGAGATCCGCCTCGGCAACCTGACGCTGCGGCCCAGCGAGGCGTTCCGCGTCTCGCAGGAGACGCGGCTCGAACGCCGCCTCAACGGCCTGCCGCCCGAGATCGGCCTGTTCGCCGACCCCGACGACCCCAGCCGACCGCTCAAGGGGACCTACGGCCTGCGCGTCGAGGGCCTCCTGTTCGAGGAGGAGGCGGACCTGGAAGCACGCCTCGTGGTCTACGGCCAGGTCCACGGCTGGGCCGGCACCGACCACCGACGCCGCGACCTCGGCGTGGCACTCATGTGGGGGGCGCCCATCGCCCTCGCGTTCGGCCTGCTCGCCGCCGTGGGCACCATCATCACGACGATGTTCATCGCGGCCATGGGCGTGTGGTTCGGCGGTTGGATCGACGCCACCATCCAGCGGATCACCGAGGTGAACATCATCCTGCCGTTCCTCCCCATCCTCATCATGGTGGGGACGTTCTACTCGCGCAGCATCTGGGTGTTGCTGGTGGTGGTCGTCCTGCTCGGCATCTTCAGCGCGGGGATCAAGACCTACCGGGCGATCTTCCTGCAGATCAAGCAGGCGCCCTACATCGAGGCCGCGCGTGCCTACGGCGCCGGCAACATGCGCATCATCACGCGCTACATGATCCCGCGGATCATCCCGGTCCTCGTGCCCGCCTTCGTCTCCGCCGTGCCGACTTACGTTTTCCTGGAGGCCTCGCTGGCCGTTCTCGGCCTCGGTGACCCGGTGCTCCCGACCTGGGGCAAGGTGATCAACGACGCGCAGGCCAACGGCGCCCTGTTCCGCGGCCACTACTTCTGGGTGCTGCAGCCCGCCGCGCTCCTGCTCGTGACCGGCTTCGGCTTCGCCCTCGTGGGCTTCGCGCTCGACCGCGTGTTCAACCCGCGGCTGAGGGACGTGTGATCGTGGCGGACAACGAACGGCTCCTCGAGGTCCGCGACCTGCGGCTCTATTACCGCACCACCAAGGGCGTCCTGCAGGCCGTCGACCGGGTCGACCTCGACCTCCCGCGCAACCGCTCGGTGGTCGTCGTCGGCGAGTCCGGCTGCGGCAAGAGCTCGCTGTCCAAGGCGCTGCTGCGCCTGCTGCCGCGCAACATCGATGCCTACGACGGCGTGGTGCGGCTCGGCGACGACGACATCATGCGCTTCAGCGACGAGCGCTTCCGCAAGGAGGTGCGCTGGATCCGCCTCGGCTTCGTGCCCCAGGCGGCGATGAACACCCTCAATCCGGTCATCAAGATCGGCGAGCAGATCTACGAACCCCTCATCCTCCACCGGCGTGCCCGCACCAAGGCGGAGGCCGACGACAAGGCCCGCGAGGGCTTCAAGATGGTCGGCCTGCCGACCGACTTCCTCGATCGCTACCCGTTCGAGCTCTCGGGCGGCATGCGCCAGCGCGTGGCCATCGCCATGGCCCTCGTCATGGAGCCCGACCTCGTCCTGCTCGACGAGCCGACCTCCGCACTGGACGTGCTCACCCAGGCCAACGTCATGAACCTGCTCAAGCGCGTCAAGTCGGAGGTCAAGACCAGCTTCATCCTCATCACCCACGACATCGCGACCTCGAGCGAGATCGCCGACGACGCCGCGGTGATGTATGCCGGCGAGATGGTCGAGTGGAGCGACGCGGGTCGCTTCTACCTCGAGCCGCTGCACCCGTACTCCAAGATGCTCATGGCCAGCGTGCCGACGCTGCACGAGGATCGGGAGCTGTCGTTCATCCCCGGTCAGCCGCCGAGCCTCATCAACCCCCCGACGGGCTGCCGCTTCAAGGACCGCTGCCCGGTGCGCTTCGAGAAGTGCGACGAGCCCCCGCCGATGTTCGATACCGACGACGGTCGCAAGGTGAGGTGCTGGCTCCATGAGTGACCCCCAGGCCAACGGCCCACTGCTCGACGTCCGCGGGCTGCGGACCCACTTCGAGCTGCGGCGCTTCGGCTTCCTCAAGGCCGGCACCGTCCGGGCCGTCGACGGAATCAGCTTCCAGCTCGCCCAGGGCGAGGCGGTCGCGGTCGTCGGCGAGTCGGGCTGCGGCAAGAGCACGCTGGTCAAGACGCTGCTGGGCATCCACCCGCCCACCGAGGGCACGGTCGTCTTCGACGGTCGCGACATCAGCGACTTCGACGCCGCCACGCTCAAGTGGTACCGCTCGCAGATCGGCTACGTGCAGCAGGACCCCTACGGCGCGCTGCCGCCGTTCATGCCGGCGCAGCGCATCCTCGAGGAACCGCTGATCATCAACGGCGTGGCCGACAAGGCCGAGCGCGACGAGCGCATCCGCACGGTGCTCACCGAGGTGAAGCTCACGCCCGTGGAGGACATCCTCCACAAGTTCCCCCACATGCTGTCGGGCGGACAGCAGCAGCGCCTGGTGATCGCCCGCGCCATGATCCTCAACCCCAAGCTGATCCTGGCCGACGAGCCGGTGTCGATGCTGGACGCCTCGGTGCGGGTGGAGATCCTGCAGATCCTGCGCAAGCTGCAGGAGACCCACGGGATCGGCGTCATCTACATCACCCACGACCTCTCCACGGTCCGCTACTTCTCCGAGCGCATCTTCGTGATGTACGGCGGCAAGCTGATCGAGCACGCGGGGGTGCGCGACCTGGTGCACCATCCGAGTCACCCGTACACCCAGGCGCTGCTCGAGGCCATCTCCGACCCGGACCCGGTCAATGCCACCCACATGAAGAAGGTGCCGGGAGGGGAGCCGCCCAGCCTCATCAACCCGCCGCCGGGGTGCCGCTACCATCCGCGCTGCCCGCACCACATGCCCGGCATCTGCGACGCCGAGGACCCGCCGCACTACCTCCCGCGGCCCGATCACTGGACGGCCTGCTTCCTCTACCGCGACAGCGAGGAGGTGCGCTAGCATGTGGCTCGTCTCGCTAGGCTCGCGTGCGACGCCGATGGCTCGGAGGTGTTCGGCTTGATGCGTTCGACGAAGATGATGTGGACCGGGGGCCTCATGGCCTTCGGCGGTTGGCTGCTCCTCTTCCTCATCGTGCTGGGCCACGTGCCCAGGACCTACTTCCTGAACTTCTTCGGGTACGGCCTCTCGTTCGTGGGTCTCCTGGTGGCCCTCGTCGGGATCCTCGACCACATCCGTCCCCAGCGCTGATCGGCACGACACACCGTCCCAACGCGTCCCGCGGCGGTCACTGGGATCGAACGCGCAGCCGCGCCGTGGCGCGCGTTTCGACGCCGAACAGGTGCCGTACCCCTAGCGGCGTACCGCGTGCACGCCCGCGCGAAGCGCGTGCGTGCCTGCAGTCCCGCGCTTCAGCGCGGGACTGCCTGGAGCAGGAGCGCCAGCGCGCCCCAGGCGACGCCGAGGTAGATGGTGACGCGCTGCAGCCCGCCGGCGGTGCCGCCGCGGGTACCGAAGTCGATGCCGCCACCGCCGCCGCCGCCGAGGCCCTCGCCGAGGCCCGCCTGCTTGGGCTCCTGCATGAGGATGACGAGTGTGAGCAGCAGCGAGATGAGGACGAAGGGGATCAGGACCAGCCAGAACAACATGAGGACTCCTAGGAGGGGCGCCGTGTGGCGCAGCGTGTCGGTTGGTGCCGAGGGCGGGAGTCGAACCCGCACGGGTTGCCCCGGTCGATTTTGAGTCGACTGCGTCTACCGTTCCGCCACCCCGGCAGGGGCCGCCGGGCGGCGCGCCCGGTCGAATCGTGATGATACCAGAACGCCGCCGTCCAAGCCGGTCGCGTCCCTTTGCGAGCCCTGTGGCGGCGGCGACCGCGTCCGAAGCCGTGGCCACCGACGCGGGCATGCTAGATTGACGCGCAACGCGACCGCGCGCACGCGCGCCCGCCTGTCGACCATGCCCCATCTCGCCGTCCTGCGCTTCCCCGGCTCGAACTGCGACGACGACGCCCGCCACGCCCTCGAGCGGGTGACCGGCGCCGACGTCCGCTTCGTGTGGCATGCCGACGCCGACCTCGGTGGCGCGCGCGGCGTCCTGGTCCCCGGCGGCTTCAGCTACGGCGACTACCTCCGCTCGGGCGCGCTGGCCGCGCAGAGCCCGGTCATGCACGCGGTGCGGGCGTTCGCCGAGCGCGGGGGACCGGTCCTCGGGATCTGCAACGGGTTCCAGGTGCTGACGGAGGCGGGGATGCTCCCCGGCGCGCTGGCGCGCAACGAGGGGCTCGCGTTCGTCTGTCGCACGGTGACCGTCGAGGTCCAGCGCGACGACCACCC
>JAABRV010000051.1 GCA_011390735.1 Trueperaceae bacterium
GGCAGGACCCGGTGTGGGTCTCGCTCGTCGGCGTCGGCGGCATCCTGCTGCTCGCCATCTACTTCGTCCACGGCGTCAACTGGAGCACCACGGCCGCGCTGGTGGGGACGTTCGCGGCGGTCGCCGTGACGATGGCGCTGGCGATCGGCTTCACCGACGCCGCGCGGATCACCGGCCTGGGCAACGAGGACGCGGTCTTCCTGCTGACCGCCGCGCCGCAGGTCGCGCTGCGCGGCCTGCTGCTCGCCGGCATCCTCATCGGCGCCCTCGGGGCTCTGACCGACATCACCATCGTGCAGGCGAGCGTGGTGCGCGAGCTCGCGCACACCGATCCCAGCCTGCGCCTGGGACAGCTGTACGCCCGCGGCATGAACGTCGGCCGCGACCACGTCGGCTCGCTCGTCAACACCCTGGTGTTGGCGTACGCCGGCGCCGGGCTGTCGCTGTTCGTGCTGCTGCACATCTACGACGTGACGGCCGCGCGGGCCTTCAACCTCGAGCTCGTCGCGACCGAGGTGGTGCACACGCTGGTCGGATCGATCGGCCTCATCCTCGCCGTGCCGATCACGACGGTCCTGGCCGCCTGGTGGTTCCGCGGCGACCGCCTGCCGCTGAAGCCGGGCGAGCTCGAGCACGGGCACGCGCACTGAGGCGGCGACCATGACCACCCCCCTCGACCTGGTGCGGGGCGCGCTCGCGCTCGACCCCGAGGCGTTCCGCGCGCTGCTCGCCCCCGCCGCCGCGGACCCGAGGCTGGGCCTGGCCGTCGTCTACCTGGCCGGCCTGTCGCTGGCGCTCGGACAGAGCGTCGTGCTGTTCGCGGAACGCGTCTCGCCGCGCCGCTTCCTCAGCACGCTGGCGGTGCAGGCCGCGCTCTTCCTCGCCGCCTTCATGGTGTGGGCGCTGTCGGTCTGGTGGGTCGCCCGCGTCGGGTTCGACGCCGCCCGGCCGCTGCGCGACGTGGTCGCCGTGGTCGGGCTGGCGTACGCCCCCCAGCTCTTCGGCGTCCTCGTCCTGGCCCCCTACCTGGGCGGTCCGCTGCAGGCCCTGCTGTCCGTCTGGACTCTGCTCGCGACGCTGGTGGCCGCCGCCGCCGTCTTCGGGCTGACGCCGCTACAGGCGGTGGCCTGCAGCGCGGGCGGTTGGCTCCTCAGCCAGCTGCTGCAGCGCACCGTCGGTCGCCCGGTCGTGCGCGCGGGCCGGCGGGTGCGCGCCTGGGTGGCGGGCATCGCGCCCGACGCCCAGCGGGCGCCGGGGACGCGCGCATGACGGTGCCCGATCCCGGGACGATCGCGCTCGTCGCGCTGGCGGCGCTGCTGGTCGTGGGCGCCCTGGCGCCGCTGGAGACGCTCGGGTGGTGGGCCGGCTGGTACGGCGATCCGGTCGACGAGCGCCGGCTCGATCCGCACGCCGGCCTGCCCGAGGAGGCCAGCGGGGCCGAGGAGGCGCGCGCCGGCGGCACGGAGACGGACGGCCTCGTGCCGGCCACCACGACGCCGGCGGCCCCGCCGCCGTCGCCCGAGGCGCCGGTCGCCGGGCCCTGGATCGTCTACCTCTCCGGCATCCACGCGGTCGGCCCGGTCACCCACGCGCGGCGCGAGGCGCGGCTGGTCGCCCGGCTGCGCGCCGCGTTGCCCCGCGGGCGCGTGCTCGAGGTCTTCCCCTACTCGGTGACGAACCGCGCCCTCACGGGCCAACGCATCTTCTCGCGCCTCTGGCGCTGGTCGCTCGCCGCCAAGCTCAGCGGCCGTCGGCTCGCCCAGATCGCGGGGTTCCTCATCAACGTCCGCAACCTGTGGCAGGTGCTGGTCTCCGCGGATCGCCGCTACGGGCCCTTCTACAGCCGGGGCAGCGCCGAGCTGATCGTCCGCGCCCTGCGGCGGCGCGGCTTCGCGATCGACGACGCCGCCGCGGCGAAGGCCCGCATCGTGCTCGTCGGCTACAGCGGCGGCGCGCAGGTGGCCGCGGGCGCCGCGCCGTTCGTCGGCGAGCGCACCGGCGCCGCGGTGACCGTCGTGTCCCTCGGCGGCGTGCTGTCGGCCGATCCGGGCGTGCTCGAGGCGGAGCGCGTCTGGCATCTGGTCGGCCGCGCCGACCGTGTCGAGCGCATCACGTCGTGGTTCTTCCCCGGCCGCTGGCGGCTGCTCTCCTGGTCGCCGTGGAACGTGGCCCGCCGGCGTGGCCGCCTGCGCGCGGTCGAGATCGGCCCCTGCGACCACACCGGCGACCGCGGCTACCTCGACGAGGAGGCCTTCGTGGCGGACGGCCGCAGCCACCTCGACGTCACCGTCGACGTGCTCGCCGCGATCGCCGAGGGCCACGGCGGGCGGCTGCCCGTCGCGGCCTGACGCTGTGTGCTTGCGCGTTGCGCAAGCACCCGCGCTTGCGCTTCGCGCAAGCACACGTGCGTGTACGTCGCGCAAGCACGCGGGCCTGCGCGACGCCCGGGCCCTACCCCCGGTGCTCCCCCCACACCCCGCGCAGCGCCCCGCACACCTCGCCGAGCGTGGCGCGGGTTGCGAACGCCTCGCGCACCGCCGGCATGAGCGGCGCTTCCGGCGCGCCCGCCGCGTCCGCCAGCCGCGCCACGGCGGCGGACGCGGCGGCACCGTCGCGCGCCTCGCGGAAGCGCCGCAGGTCGTCGACGCGCGCGGCCTCGAGCCGCGGGTCGATCGCCTGCACCGGCACCTCGAGCGGCGCCTCGTCCGCGAAGCGGTTGACGCCCACCACCACCCGGCGGCCCGCCTCCACGTCGCGCTGGTGCGCGTAGGCCGCCTCCTCGATGGCGTCCTGCAGGTAACCCGCCTCGATCGCGGCGACCGCGCCGCCGCGTGCCTCGATCTCGTCGAACCAGCGCCGCGCCTCCGCCTCGATGGCGTCGGTCAGCGCCTCCACGTGGACGCTGCCGGCCAGCGGGTCGACCGCGTCGGCGACGCCGGTCTCGAACGCCAGCACCTGCTGGGTGCGCAGCGCCAGGGTCGCGCTCTGCGCCGTCGGCAGCCCGAGCGCCTCGTCGTAGGCGTTGGTGTGCAGGCTCTGGGTGCCGCCGAGCACGGCCGCGAGCGCCTGGTAGGCGGTCCGCACGACGTTGTTCAGCGGCTGCTGGGCGGTCAGCGTCGAGCCGCCCGTCTGGGTGTGGAAGCGCAGCTTGAGGCTGCGATCGTCGCGGGCGCCGAGCAGGTCGCGCGCCAGGTGCGCCCACAGGCGCCGCGCGGCGCGGAACTTGGCGACCTCCTCGAACAGGTCGCCGTGGCAGGCGAAGAAGAACGACAGCCGCGGGCCGATCCGGTCGACCGGCAGGCCCGCGCCCTCGGCCGCGCGGACGTAGGCGACCGCGTCGGCGAGCGTGAACGCGACCTCCTGGGCCGCGGTGCAGCCCGCCTCGCGCATGTGGTAGCCGCTGATCGAGATCGTGTTCCAGCGGGGCACGTGCTCGGCGCTCCAGCGCATGAGGTCGGTCACCAGCCGCATCGACGGCCCGGGCGGGAAGATGTAGGTCCCGCGCGCCACGTACTCCTTGAGGACGTCGTTCTGGACGGTGCCGCCGAGCGCCGCGAGCGGCGCGCCCTGGCGCTCGGCCTCCAGCGTGTAGAGCGCCAGCAGCATCGCCGCGGGGGCGTTGATCGTCATCGAGGTCGTGACCTCGGCCAGCGGGATGCCGTCGAACAGCGTCGTCATGTCGTCGACCGTGGCGATCGACACGCCGACGCGGCCGACCTCGCCACGCGCGCGCGGATCGTCCGGGTCGAGGCCGAGCTGCGTCGGCAGGTCGAACGCCACGGAGAGCCCGGTGACCCCCTGGTCCAGCAGATGCCGGTAGCGCGCGTTGCTCTCCTGCGCCCCGCCGAAGCCGGCGTACTGGCGCATGGTCCACAGGCGGCCGTCTGCGTACATCCGCGGGTGGATGCCGCGTGTGTAGGGGAAGGCGCCCGGCTCGCCGAGGCGCTCGGCCAGCTCGGGGGGGAGGGCGGGCTCGGTCGGCTCCATGGCGGCATCTTACGGGCGGCACGGCCGCGGCACGGCCGCGCGCGGTTGCGACGCAACCGCGGTGCGACCACGGCGCAACGGCGGCGCTGCCTTTACCCGCTGCGGGGGCCCGTCCTCCTGGCCACGCCTCAGGGAAGCAGCGTGAACGGCGCCCCGCCGAGCGTCCGGACGGCGTCGAAGTGCCGCCGGTCGAGCGTGAGCAGGCGCGTCGTGGCGTAGCGATCCGCCAAGACCACCAGGGACGCGTCCGCCACGCCGATCCGCAGGTCCGCGTAACGCTCGACGACGTCGGCGACGACCACCAGGTCGTCCCCTTCCAGCCACGGCAGCAGGTACGCCCCGCCGCTCAGCTCGCGCAGCACGGCCAGCGCCGCGTGGGGCCCGACGCGGGTGGCGACCAGGTAGTCCAGTTCGGCCACCACGTAGGGCGACACCACGAGGGGCTCGCGCTCCTCGGCGACCGCCCGCGCGACGCCCGCGTGCGCCGGCTCCGCGGTGTTGTACAGGGCCAGGAGGCCGCTGGTGTCGGCGACGATCATCGTTCGCCGAACCCGATCAGGAGCTCGTCGGCGCGCTCGGCGAAGGGCTCCGCCGCGAAGAGGCCGGCGTGTGGCGACGGGCGCGACACGGCGGCCGACAGGGCCGAGCGGATGAACTGGGCCTCTGAGACCCCGCGGCGCGCGGCCTCGCGGGACATGGCGGCCTTGAGCTCGTCCGGCAGGTAGACCGTGGTCTTGCGCATCGTCGCGACCAGCATACCCTACGTCATGCCATACGTCGACGTCGTTCCCCTGTGCATGCCGCCTCGACACCCACCGCGCCGACACCGCCGCGTACGATGACGCCAGGAGGTTCCACCATGCAATACCGCAGACTCGGACGCTCCGGCGTGAAGGTCAGCGCCGTCAGCCTCGGCGCCTGGACGACGTACGGCGGCTCCGTGAAGGACATGGCGCGCATCACGGAGATCGTCAAGACGGCCCACGAGGCCGGCGTCAACTTCTTCGACAACGCCGACGCCTACGCGCGCGGCAACGGCGAGACCGTCATGGGCAAGGTCTTCGCCGACCTCGGCATCCCGCGCCATCACCTGGTCCTCTCGACCAAGGTGTACTGGCCGATGTCCGACGTGATCACCGACCGCGGCCTGTCGCGCAAGCACGTCCTCGAGTCGATCGACCTGTCGCTCGAGCGCATGCAGACGGACTACGTCGACCTCTACTTCGCGCACCGCTTCGACCCCGAGACGCCGATGGAGGAGATCGTCGAGGCCTTCAGCGACGTCGTTCGCAGCGGCCGCGCGCTCTACTGGGGCACGAGCGAGTGGAGCGCGGCGCAGATCGCCGAGGCCCACACCTTCGCCAAGGCGAACGGCCTGGTGGCCCCGGTGACCGAGCAGCCGCAGTACTCGATGCTCTACCGCGAGCGCGTCGAGCAGCAGATCCTGCCCGTCACCGAGCCCAAGGGCATCGGCCTGGTCGTCTGGAGCCCGCTGGCGATGGGCATGCTCACCGGCAAGTACGACGACGGCCTGCCGGCCGGCAGCCGCCTGACGGACAACGAGAACTTCCGCGGCCAACTGCTGACCGACGAGAACGTCGCGCGCGTCCGCGCGCTGAAGCCGATCGCCGACGGCCTGGGCATCACGCGCTCGCAGCTCGCGCTGGCCTGGGCGCTGCGCCAGGGCGGCGTCTCGAGCGTGATCACCGGGGCCACCCGCGTGGAACAGATCCAGGAGACGGTGCGCGCCGCCGAGGTCGCGCTCGACGACGACACGCTCGCGCGCATCGACGCCGTCCTGGCGGGCTGAGGGCCCGACACCGACCCGACGAACCCGCGCGCGGGGGGCGCCGACCGCCACGCGACGTCCGTGCGCGCCCGCCGCGGGGCGCGCACGGCCTTACGATGGGGTCATGAACCTGCTGCGAGCCCGTGACGTGACGGCGCTCGACGCGGCCGCCGAGGCCGCCGGGCTGGGCCCCGACCTGCTCATGGGCCGCGCGGGCCGCGCCGTCGCCGACACCGCCCTGAGACTGCAGCCGCAGGCGACGCACGTCGTCGTGCTGACCGGACCGGGCAACAACGGCGGCGACGGTTACGTCGCCGCGGCGGAGCTGATCCGCCGCGGGCTGACCGTCGGCCTGCTGGAGATGACCACCGAGCCGCGGAACCCGACGGCCCGGCACGCGCGTGCTGCGCTGCTCGAGCTCGCCCCCGCGGTGCCCTGCGCCGCCGCGCTGGCGCCCGACGACGCGGAGGCCGCCGAGCTGCTCGAGGGCGCCGACCTCGTCATCGACGCGCTGCTGGGCGCGGGGCGCGGGCGGCCGGCCGGCCCAGAGCTGTCCGATCTGTTCGAGCGCGTGCGCGCGAGCGGCGTCCCGATCCTGGCGGTCGACGTGCCCAGCGGCCTCGACGCCGACCGCGCGACGATCGACGGCGACGTGCTCACGGCCACCTGGACGCTGCAGCTCTCGGCCGCCAAGCCCGCCAGCCTGCTGCCGCCCGCCCGCGACCGCTACGGCGCCTGGTGGGTCGACGACCTCGGCCTCCCCGACGAGCTGGTCGCGCGCCACGCGGTGGCGGACGCGATCGGGCGCACCCGCGCGGGCCGCGTCCTGCCGCGGCGGCGCAGCGACGCCCACAAGTACCGGGCCGGGGCCGTGCTGGTCGTCGGCGGCTCGCCGCGCTACGCGGGCGCCGCCGAACTCGCCGCCCGGGCCGCGCTGCGCGCCGGCGCGGGCTACGTGACGCTCGCCGCCCGGCCCCGCCACCCGGCGAGCTGGCCCGAACTCGTCGCGATCGACTGGGACGGCGGCGACACCACCGCGCTGGCCCGGGCCAAGGCGGACGTCGCCGTCGTCGGGCCGGGGCTCGAGGCCGACGCGGCGACCCTCCGCGACGTGCTGAACGCCTGGGGTGCGCGCCCGCTGGTGCTCGACGGCGGGGCCCTGCGGCCCGAGGCGTGGCCGCCGGCCACTTCGGGGGCGCTCCGGGTGCTGACGCCGCACGCGGCCGAGGCCGGCAGCCTGCTCGGGCGTCCCGCGGGCGAGGTCGCCGCCGACCCCCTGACGGCCGCCGCGGAGCTCGCCCAGGCGACCCAGGCGTGGGTCGTCCTCAAGGGGCCGGCGACCACCGTGGCCGAGCCGTCCGGGCGCATGCGGCTCGTCCCGGGCGGGCCCGCGGCCCTCGCCGTGGCCGGCACCGGCGACGTCCTGGCCGGCACGATCGGCGCCCTGTGGGCGGCGCAGCTGGCCGACCCCCGCGCCGCCTCCCGGCCCGGCGGCGACCTGCTCGAACTGCTCGCCGCCGCGGTCGTGCTGCACGCCGAGGCCGCCCGCATCGCGGTCGACCGGCTGGCGGACGGCGACGCCGTCCCCACCGGCGGCCTGATCGCCTCCGACGTCATCGCGGCGCTGCCCGCGGCCCGCGGGCGCATCGAGGCCGACCACCAGCGGAGCTGACGGAGATCGCCGTCGGCCCCAGGGCGGGCGGAGCCCGACGGACCGCGACTGTCGGGCTTCGCCCGACAGTCGAATCTGTCGGGCTCCGCCCGACAGACGGGTGCTACGCTCGCCCCTGATGCTCCGCGTGCGCGTCCCCGCGACGAGCGCCAACCTCGGCCCAGGCTTCGACTGCCTCGGCCTGGCCCTGGACCTGTGGCTCGACGTCCGGGCCCGGCCGGCCGAGCGCGACGGCTTCGACTACCGCGGCGAGGGCTCCCTCCCCGACACGCCGGACAACCTGGTGCACGAGGGCTTCCGGCGCGCCATGGCCGCGCTCGGCCGCACGGCGCCGCAGGTCGCGCTCGAGGTCGACAACCCCATCCCGCTGGCCCGCGGCCTGGGCTCGTCGTCGGCGGCGCTGGTCGCCGGCGCCGCGCTCGCCGACGCCTGGAGCGGCGGCGAGCTGACGCGCGAGGGCGTGTTCCAGCTCGCGGCGGCGCTCGAGGGCCACCCCGACAACGTCGCGCCGGCCGTGTTCGGCGGCTTCACCGTCTCCGCGCCCCGCGCCGAGGGGGGCTACGCCACCGCCGTGCTCGCGCTGCCGCCCGGCTGGCGCCTGCTGTTCGGCGTGCCCGACTTCGACCTCCCCACCGAGAAGGCGCGCGCCGCGCTGCCGACGACCGTGGACCGCGCCGACGCCGTGCGCACGGCCGCCCGCTCGGCGCTGTGGGCGCTGGCCGTCGCCCGCGACGAGCCCGAGCTGCTGCGCACCGCGTCGCTCGACGTGCTGCACGAGCCCTACCGCGAGGCCCTGGTGCCCGGCCTGCGCGACGCCCGTGCCGCCCTGCGCGAGGCCGGCGCCCACGCCGCGTTCCTCTCGGGCGCCGGGCCGTCGGTCGCCGCCGTCGTCGGCGAGGCGACCGAGGCCGCCTGTCGCCGCGTGCTGGACGGCTTCGTGGGACCGCGCGGCCGGGTGCTGACGCTGCGCTCCGCCGGCGGCTACGAGGTCGCGCGGGAGCGTGCGGCCTAGCGGCCGCCTCGCCGAGCGAAGCCCCGCGGCGCGCGGCTCACCGCCCGCGCACCGCCCGCCACACCGTGAACGCGCGCTCGCCCTCGGGCGTCACGTCCGCATGCGCTCCCCAGGCCGCCAGCTCGCGCTCGTACGGCAGCGCCCGGTTGACGACGAACCAGGCGACGCCGCCGGGCCGCAGGGCCTGGTGGGCGGCCGCCACGAACGCGCGCGACAGCGCCCCGACCACCTGACGCCCGACGTGGAAAGGCGGGTTGCACCACACCTCGTCGCAGGAGCCCGCGCCCAGCAGCGGCGCCCGCGCCGGATCGACCGGGCGCAGGAGGTCGGCGTGCAGCACGACGGCGCGCGGGTCGCCACCGAGCTGCGCGCTCGCCGAGCGCACGGCGGCGAGGTCGTCGTCGACGGCCACCACCTCGCGCGCACCGGCGGCGAGCGCGGCCCGCGCGAGCAGGCCGGTGCCGCAGCCGAGGTCGAGGACGCGGGGGGCGGCCGGGCCCTCCCCCGCCATCGCCGCTCGGCGGTCCGCGAGCGCCCGCAGCAGCACGGCGGTGCCCGGGTCGACCTTCTCCGCGGCGAAGGCGCCGACGATCGCGCGAACGACGCCGGTGTCGTCCGGGGCCTCGAAGGCCACCCAGGGATCGACCGGCGGTCCGGGGAGCGGCCCGCGGAGCTCGCTCACCCGCCAGCCGGACGACCGCTCGACGGTCTCCACCTCCGCGAAGACCCCAGCGGCCTCGCGTTCGCAGCGCTGCGCGCCCTCGTCCTTGTGCTGCAGCAGCAACGCCGCGCCGCCGGGGGCGAGCGCGGCGGCGACCGCCGCGAGCTCCACCCGCACCCGGCGCACGCCGCGGTCCGCGGGCGGCCGCCACACGATCCAGTCGAACGGGCCGGACACCTCCCAGGGGAGCGCGGCCGTGAGGGTCGCTGCGGTGCCCCTCACGGCATCCAGCACCTGCCTGGCGGCCGCGAGCGCCGCCGCCGACGACAGCGCGACCGTCCAGTCGGCCTCCACGCCGGCCGCCGCCGCCCACGACGGCATCGCGCCGGGGGCGCCGGTCAGGTCGAGGGCCCGGAGGGCGCCGCCCGAGACGGTGGGCGGCCGGGCGCGGCCCCGTCGCAGCGCCTCGCCCAGCGCCGACAGCGCGCCGTCGACCCCCGGGTGCCCGCGCACCCCGACCTTCGTGCGCAGCTCGACGTCGAGGTCGCCCACGCGCCAGGTCACCGGCGAACGGCGGGCGTGTTCCTCCAGCAGGGTGGCCGCGGGCGCGGCGCTCGGCTCCATGCCGATCAGCTTACGTGGGTGCGGGCGCACGCCCACGCGCGTGTGGACGGGCTCACGCCCCCGCCCGGCGTATCCTGCCGCCGTGCGCATCCTGGGCATCGACACCTCCTGCGACGACACCGGCGTCGGCATCGTCGAGACGGCCGGCACCCCGGGCGGACCCCCCGGCGAACCCCAGGTGCTGGCGAACGTGGTCGCCTCGCAGGCCGCCGTGCACGCGCCCTACGGCGGCGTGCTGCCCGAGCAGGCGAGCCGCGAGCACCTGAGCGTGATCGACGCGGTCGTCGGCCGCGCGCTCGACGAGGCGGGGCTGCGCGCTCGCGACCTCGACGCGGTCGCCGCCACCTACGGCCCGGGCCTGGCCGGCGCGCTGCTGGTGGGCCTGAGCTACGGCAAGGGGTTGGCCTGGGGGCTCGGGGTGCCCTTCGTCAAGGTGCACCACCTCGAGGGCCACCTCGCCGCCGCCGTCCCCGCGGGCGGTCTGCGGCCCCCGTACCTGTGCCTGATCGCGTCCGGCGGCCACACGGTGCTGTTCGACGTGCCCGCGGAGGGCGAGGTCCTGCAGCTCGGCCGCAGCCTCGACGACGCCGCGGGCGAGGCGTTCGACAAGGTCGCGCGGCTGCTGGGCCTCGGCTTCCCCGGCGGGCCCGCGCTGGCGGCGCTGGCCGATGCGGGCGACGCCGACGCCGTCGACCTGCCGCGGCCGCTCGCCGGGCGCGGCGGCTACGACCTGAGCTTCAGCGGCCTCAAGACCGCCGTCGCCGTGCGGCTGGAGAGGGACCCCGGCCTCGTCCCCGCCGACGTCGCCGCCGCCTTCGAGCGCCGGGCGATCGACCACCTGCTCACGGTCGCCACCCGCGCCGCGCACGACCTCGGTCGGCACGACCTGGTGGTGGCCGGCGGGGTCGCCGCCAACGCGCGCCTGCGCGGCGAGCTCGGCCGCGCCGGGTTGCGCGTCCACCTGCCGCCGCCCGGGCTCGCGACCGACAACGGCGCGATGATCGCGCTGGCCGCCGCCCGCCGGCTCGCGGCGGGCCCGCCCGATCCCGCCGACCTGGCGGCCGACGCCACCCCCTACCTGCCGCTGGCGGCGGAGGGGGCGCGGCCCCGCGACGTCACGCGGCGGGACGTCTGAGGGTCGGACCTCGACCGGCGCGCCTCAGCGCACCCGGCCCCACAGCCCGGCGAGGTAGGCCTCCTGGGTGACGACGCCGGCGATCTCGTCGCCCGCCATGACCACGACGAGCGGCTCGTGCGCGAGCAGCGCGCGGAGGTCGGTGACCGACACGTCGCCCGGCACCTTGACGATCTCGTCCCACGACGTGATGCGCTCGCGCCGCACGCCGCTCATGCCGACCGGCACCCCGTCCTCCTGGACGATGACCACCCGGTGGTCGGCCAGCGTGAACTGCGCCGTCGCCACGTCGACGACCGGCACCTTGGCGGCCACCCTGCGCGCCCGCGGCGGCGAGACGAGGCCGAAGGAGAGCAGGACGGGCGCCGGCAGCCGCAGGCCGGCCCGCACCCAGATGAGCGCCGCCATCAGGGCCACCAGGAAGGTCAAGCCCTCGAGGAGACCGGCGAGGTTGAAGCCGCTGAAGCCGAGGCGACCCTCGCGGCCCAGGAGCAGGAACACCGCGAGGGCGGCGAGGAGCGCGAACGTGACGCTGGCGCTGGCGGCCAGCGCCGCTTGACGGCGGAGTTCGTCGGGGCGACGCATGCGGTCCTCCGGTTCAGGCGTCGCCGGGCGACGGGAAGTGCGGCAGGCCGAGCGTGGCCGGCAGGTGGGCGGGGTCGTCGACGTCGGCCGCGATCGTCGCGTCCGACGTGATGAAGGCGCGTGCCGTCATGCCGAGCAGCTTGTCGACGCGCGCCTCGATGGCCGAGATGCGGGCGGTGCCGGCGAGCAGCGCGAGCAGCGTGCCGAACCCGACCATCTGCGCCAGGGCCCACGGTCGCTTGCGCGCATGGAACGCGGCATCGACCAAGGGCAACAGCCGGGTGACGGCCTTCGTGCTCAGCAGCAACGCGTTGCCGCCGGTGAAGCGGCCGTCGCGCAGGCGGGCGTAGGTCCGCGGCTGGTCCGGGAAGCGCGCGAGCGCGTCGGCCTCACGCACCACCGGGTAGACCAGATCGGCGGCCGGCGCGTGCGCCACGAAGGCCTCGACGCTCTCGGCGTCCCACCACGGGAGGTCGGCGCTCACCACCAGGATCCGCGGCTCGCGACCCGGGCCGTCGCCCTCCGTCGCGCCAGGCCGCGGACCGAGGCCGGCGGCCCAACCGAGCGCGGCGCCCAGCCCGAGGCTCAGCGAGTCGACCATGCGCTGGCCCCCGGGGAGCTCGACGTCGACCAATCGGCGGATGAGGCCGTCCGTCTTGCCGACCCAGATGATCCGGTCGACCACCCCGGAACGGCGCAGGGCGTTGGCGACGTACGCGCCCATCGGCACGTCGCGCAGGGGCACCAGGGCCTTGCTGGCGGCACCCACCGTCGCGGCGAGCCGGTCGTCACGATCACCGCCGGCGAGCACGACGGCGACGAGCGGTGTGGAGGGTTCCATGTGCAGTCATCGTACCGTGCCCGGCGACGAGCGGAGGCCGCCGATGCCGGCGGCCTCCACCCCCCGTCAGCGGACGGGTCGCGCTAGCGACGGTTGAGCCGCAGCGTGACGCTGGCGGTGCGGCCCGCCTGCACGCGCACCTCCTGCACGAGCGTGCGGTAGCCGGGGGCGAGCAGCGTGAGCTCGTAGGTGCCGTCGTCGAGGTCGCGCAGGGTCAGCCGGCCGCTCCCGCTGGGGATGACGCCGACCTCTGCGCCGTCGAGGAAGACCCGCGCGCCGCCGACGTTCGCCTGGATCTCCAGGTTGCCGGTCCTCGGCGCCAGCGAGATGAACACGTCGCTGGTGCGGTCCGGGCGGATCTGAACGCGCTCGGAGCCGCTGCGCCCGCCTGCGACGACCTCGACGTCGTACATGCCGGGCCGCAGGTCGTAGTCGAGCGGGGTGTACCCGACGAAGGTACGGTCGACGTACACCTCGCCTCGGCGCGGGTCGCTGTCGACCCGGAGCGTCCCGTAGGCGCCCACCGAGGGGCGCGTGCCCACGTAGTACAGCGCGGTGGCGGAGACCCAGTCGGCGCTCGGGATGGGCGTCACGATGATCCGCAGCGCGCGAGCGAACGCCTCCTCGCCGATGTTGGAGCTGGCGAAGTCGGCCTCGTTGCGGAAGGACGCCAGGGTCGACACGTCGAGCGGCCGCCGGCTGGCCACGGCCATGACCTTGGCGAGGCCCTGCGGGGGCGAGACCCTGAAGGTGTAGCGGGCGCCACTCGGCGGGAACGTGCGCACCGTGCCGCCGCGGACGAAGTTGTCACGACCCTGCTCGTCGTAGCGGTTCGGCAGCACCTGCTCGACGAGCCCATCGGCCGCCAGGCTGAAGAGGTAGACGTACGCGTCGACCGAGGGCCGCACGGAGATCTGCAGGTCCTCGCCGATCCGGTACCCAGGCGCGTCGCGGCCGCTCGGGTCCTTGTCGAGCCAGACGTCGACCTCGAAGCCTGGGATGGGGTTCACCACGATCGAGCGGGGGCTGAGCACGGGACCTTGGGCGACGGCCGCCGCGAACAGCGACAGCGCCGTCACGACCATCGCGAGGCGCAGGCCCGCGCGACGCAGCACAGTGGACGGATTCGTGCGAAGACGCAACATGGCACCCTCCTTACGCCCCACGCTAGCACCGGCTCACCGAGTTCTCGGGTGGCGATCGTCTGAAGGGTCCTTCACCTTCGGGGGTGTCGGGCTCATTCGCCCCAGCCCTCGCGGGCGATACTGGCCGCATGACGCGATCCGAGAACGCCCGCGCGGGCCTGCCCGCCCTCGCCACCGTCCTGCTCGCCATCGCGCTGGTGGCCTCGCACGCCCTCGCCAGGGACGTGGCCCAGGTCCTCGCCGACCTCGAGGCGAGCGCCGCCGGCATCGTCGACGTCGCCTTCGTCCTGGAGGGCGTGCTGATCGACGAGGCGGGCCAGAACATCCGCCTGGAGGTCGAGGTGCTGGCGATCCCCGGCATCCCCGCGGCGGGGCTGTACATCCTGCGGCCCGACGCCATCGCCGACAACCAGATCGTCATCGACGGCGACGTCGTGCGCAGCTACACCTTCCTCACCAACCAGGTGGCGCTCTTCGACATCGACGACCCGGACGCCTTCGGGGGCCTCATCGAGGCCGACGTCGACGGCGAGCTGCCGATCGACCTCGACCTGGGTTCCGTCTTCGAGGGTTGGGACGCGACGATCGTCGGCGAGGAGGAGACGCCGCGCGGGAACGCGCTGGTGCTGCGGTTCGACAACCTCGATCCGGACGCGACCATCGACTACGTGCTGGCGACGGTCGTCGAGGCGACGATGGACCCGTGGCGACTGGCCTTCTACCGGTCGGGCGACGCGCTCTTCGCCGACCTCACGTTCCGCGACTGGCAGCGCGACCAGGGCCTGACGCGCGAGGACGTCACCTACCTGCCCGACGACGCCGAGGTGCTGGACCGGCGGAGAGACTGACCCGCAACGCCGGCCGGGGAGGGCGCCCCGAGCCGGCCGTGCAGTTCGGCCGGCTTCGCCGTCCGAACTGCCAAGCCGTTAGGCGACGCCGGCGGCGTCGCCTAACGGCCCCGCAGTTTCGTCGGCACAGCCGACGAAACTGCCCAGGTCGTCGAGGGCGCCCCGCGCCGGCCGTGCAGTTCGGCCGGCTTCGCCGTCCGAACTGCCCAGGTCGTTGAGGGCGCTCCGCGCCGGCCCCGCAGTTTCGTCGGCCCGGCCGACGAAACTGCCCAGGTCGT
>JAABRV010000052.1 GCA_011390735.1 Trueperaceae bacterium
GGCGCCGTCGGCGCCATGCCCCGACAGAACCCGGCTTATCGGCCCACCTGCAAGCGACCGGTCCCCCGACTTCCGGGGGGCCGGTCGTCGTCTGGGCCGGTCGGACGACCCGCACGTGCCCGGCCACCGGCCGAGCGGGCCGCCCGGCACCCGACTCGACGGTTCTGCGAGGCGCCAGCGTCCTCTTTGGCGGCACGACCTGCCCCTACAGCACGTTCGCACGGGCGTCCTGCCCGGGCCGACCCCGCCGGGTCCGGGATATCCTTTCATGCAACGCCAGTCTCGGAAGCGCCTGGGCCAGGGCGCGGCGCGTCGGCAAGTCGCCGGTCGCCGCCCCGCCGGGTCGACGGGGAGAAGGGTCGATCGCATGCAGCTGCGCCACTTCGACGGGGACGAGTCCGCCATCGACTTCCTCGACCTGCTCATGCTCGACGTCCACGGCGGCTTGCGCCACGTGTCGGTCCCGCGGGGCTACGTCAGCGACAGGCTGAAGGCCGAGGGGATCGGCTTCGATGCCAGCAACTTGGGCTACGCGAAGACGCACGACTCCGACATGGTGGCGATTCCCGACATGGCGACCGCCTTCGTGCGCGAGCACGAGGGGCGGACGATCCTCCACGTCCTGTGCGACGTCGAGCTCACCGACGGCGGCGGCTTCCCGCAGTACCCGCGGAACGTCGCCCGGGCCGCCGTCGAGCACCTGCGGACCGCGGGCATCGCCGACGACGCCCGCATGCTGGTGGAGCTCGAGTTCCACGTCTTCGAGCGCGTCCGCTACGGCGCGGGGCTCGCGCAGGCCTTCTACGAGGTGCACAGCGCGGAGGGCCTGGGACCGGGGTACGACGAGCTGCCGCGCTTCGCGCCACAGCAGGGCTACCACCGGATCGCGCCGCACGACCGCTACGAGTCCGTGCGCCACGAGGTCGTGCAGGTGATGACCGCCATCGGCATCCCCGTGAAGTACCACCACCACGAGGTCGCCGCCTCGCAGCTCGAGATCGAGCTGGACCTGCTCCCCCTCGCGCGGGCGGCGGACGCGGTCACGCTCGCCAAGTGGATCGTCCGCAGCGTCGTCGCCGAACACGGTCTGCACGTCACCTTCATGCCCAAGCCACTGGCCGGCGTCGCGGGCAACGGCATGCACGTGCACCAGGTCCTCGAGCGCGGCGGCCGCAGCCTGTTCGCGGGTCAGGCGAAGTTCGGGCTCACCGACCTGGCGTTGGCGTACACCGCGGGCCTGCTGGAGCACAGCCTGACGGGCTCGCTGCTGGCGTTCACCAACCCGTCCACGAACTCGTACCGCCGGCTGGTGCCCGGCTTCGAGGCACCGGTGGGCGCGACCTTCGCCGAGGCCTCGCGTGAGGCGTCCGTCCGCGTCCCGGGCTACCTGCGACCCGACGAGCGCCGGCTCGAGTACCGCACCGGCGACGCCTCGGCCAACGTGCACTATGCGCTGAGCGCGATGCTGCTGGCCGGCGTGGACGGCATCCGGACGGGGGCCGACCCGGTGGCGCTCGGCTTCGACGACCCGGCAAACGGCCAGGTCTTCCCCCTCTCGCTGCTCGCCGCGCTCGACGGCCTCGCCGACGATCACGCGTACCTGCTGCCGGCGTTCCCGAGGCCGCTGATCGACCTCTGGATGCGGCTCAAGCGGCGAGAGGCCGAGACCGTCTACCGCGCGCCCACGCCCCAGGAGTACGAGCTCTACTTCAACGTCTGACGCAGCCCGCGGCGACCCGGTGGGGCGCCCGGGTGGGAAACGCGCGGAACCGGGTCGAGGGGTGGGAATTCGTGGGGAATCGTGGTATCCTTGGCCATCTCGGGAAAGGGCCGCCGCGACCCCATGACCACGCGCTCCCACGCCACCGACGCGAATACGACGCCTCCCACGGGTGGCGCGTCTCGCGACGCCGGTGGGGGGAGGTGGGTCCGTGCCGTTCGGTGAATTCCCGTACACCGTGGACGACAAGGGCCGCGTGGTCATCCCACCGGCCTTCCGCGACTTCGTCGAGGACGGCATGGTCGTCACCCGCGGGATGGAGGGGTGCCTCTACGTGTTCCCCATGTCCGCCTGGCGCCGCATCGAGGAGCGTCTGACCGACCTGCCCCTCACCGACCCCGACGCGCGCAACTTCGTGCGCTTCTTCTACTCCGGCGCCAGCAAGGCCAAGATCGATGCCGCCGGCCGCGTCACGCTCCCCCCCACGCTGCGCCAGTTCGCCTCCACGACCGGCAACGTCGTCGTGGCCGGGGCGCCCAACCGCCTCGAGATCTGGGACGAGCAGCGCTGGCTCGCCAACCTCCACGAGGTCCAGTCGAGTCCGCCGGCGCCCGACCTCCTCCGGGAGCTGGTCGGATGACGCGGGTCTTGGTGGCGGCGGGGCGGGGCTCTGGGTCTGGGCCTGAGACGCCTTCGGGGTCAACGGCCCAGACCCAGAGTTCCGCCCCGCCGAGTCACCATGTGCCCGTGATGTTGGAGCGGTGTCTGGAGGCGTTGGCGATCGTGCCCGACACCTGGGTGGTGGACGCGACGTTCGGGGCGGGCGGGCACACGCGCGCGCTGCTCGCGCGCGGGGCCCGCGTCCTGGCCATCGACCAGGACCCGCGCTCCAGCGAGCACGTCGAGGCGCTGCGAACCGACCTCGGGCGCGCCGGCGTCGCCGATCCGGCCGAGCGCTTCCGCTTCGCGGCCGGGAACTTCCGCGACCTGGCGCGCCTCGTGCACGACGCCGGGCTCGACGACGTGCGGGGCGTCCTGCTCGACCTCGGCGTCAGCTCGATGCAGCTCGACGAGGGCGAGCGCGGCTTCGCGTTCCGCCACGACGGCCCGCTCGACATGCGCATGGCGGCCAGCGGCCCCAGCGCCGCCGACCTCGTGCGCGAGGCCAGCGTCGAGGAGCTCGCGGCCTGGCTGCATCGCTACGGCGAGGAGCGGCACAGCCGCCGGATCGCCCGCGCCATCGTCGCCGCCCGCGACGCGGCGCCCATCGTGACGACCGCGCGCCTCAAGGAGGTCGTCCAGGCCGCCTACCCGCCCGGCCCCCGACGCGACCATCCGGCCCGGCGTACCTTCCAGGCGCTGCGCCTGGTGGTCAACGACGAGCTCGGCGCACTGGAGGCGGCGCTGGCCGCCACCGCCGAGGTGCTGGCGCCCGGCGGACGGCTGGTGGTGCTCGCCTACCACTCGCTGGAGGACCGCATCGTCAAGCACGCGCTCCGTGACCGCGCCGACCTGCGACCGTTGCAGAAGCGTCCCCTCGAGGCCACCGAGGCCGAGGTCGAGGGCAACCCCCGGGCGCGCAGCGCCAAGCTGCGATCCGCCGAGAAGGTCGAGGCGACCGAGTGACCCCGCTCGCGCGCAACGCCGCCGCCCTCTACGTGGCCGCGCTGCTGCTGCTCGCCGGCCTCGGCGCCACGTCCCAACTCCGCTACCGCACCCAGGCCGGCCTGCTGGCCGACAAGGAAGAGGCGATCGTCGCGCTCGCCGCGGCCCGCGCGGAGGCCGCCAGCGTCAACGGGCCCCTGGCCGTGACGAACTGGGCCCGCCGGGCCGGCATGGTGCCCGCGCCCGACGCGCCGAACGTCGAGGCGGCCGCGGCCGGCCTCCTGCCTCCGCCCGTCCCCACGCCCCCGAGCCCCTGGCTGGAGGTGCAGACGGTATGGCGGTGAAGCGCGGCGACCCGCCCGAACTCCGCCTGCACCGCGGGGCGCTGATCGCGATCGTCGCCGTCATGCCGCTGGTGTTCGCGCTGTGGGGGTTCGCCTCGCAGCAGCGCGGCGCGCCCGCCTGGCCCGCCGAGCTCGTCGACGCGATCCCGCGCGGGCGGATCGTGACCGCCGACGGCCAGGTGCTGGCCGACGGTCCGGTCGACGCCCGCCGCTACCCCCAGGGCGAGCTCGCCGGATCGCTCGTCGGCTTCAGCGGCGCCATCCAGCCCGACGGGCGCTACGGCCTGGAGGGGCTCGAACACACGCTCGACGCTCGGCTGCAGACCGGCGACCACGTCACCCTGACGCTGGACGCCACGCTGCAGGCGGCCGCCGAGTCGCGCCTGGCGGAGGCGGTCGCCACCTACGAGGCCCGCGCGGCCACGGCCGTCGTCCTCGAGGTCGGCAGCGGCCGCGTCCTGGCGGCCGCGAGCTGGCCCAACTACGACCCGAACGACTGGCGCACGGCCGACGTGTCGTCGATGCGCAACCGGGCGCTGGTCCAGCAGTACGAGCCCGGCAGCGTGATGAAGCCCTTCGTCGTCGCGGGCCTGCTGGAGAGCGGGCGCCTGGCGCCCGACGAGACGGTCGAGGCGCCGATGACGCTGCGCGTGGGCCTCAAGACCTTCCGCGACGTCGCCCAGCACGACCCCGTCCTCAACGTCTCCGACGTCCTGCGCTACTCGAGCAACAGCGGCACGATCAACCTCGCCAGCCGCTTCGAGAGCCCGGAGATGCACGCCTGGCTCGCGGCCTTCGGCTTCGGCCAGGAGCTGGCGATGCGCTCGGCGTTCACGGCCCGCGGCACGCTGACCGACCCCGCCGGCTGGGTCCCGCAGGACCACGCCACGATCGCGATCGGCCAGGGCATCGCCACGACCAACCTGCAGCTCGCCGCCGCCTACGCGGTCTTGGCGCAGGACGGCCTCTACGTCGCCCCGCGGCTGGTCGAGGACGAGTGGACGCCCGACCCCCACCGGGTGCTATCCCCCGAGACCGCCATGGTCGTGCGCAGCATGCTGCAGCACACGGTCGAGTCGAGCAGCCTGCGGAGCAGCGCGGTGCCGGGCGTGCCCACCGCCGGCAAGACCGGCACCGCCGACGTCTACGACGCGGCGGCCGGCGGCTACGTGGCGGGTCGCTACGCCGTGTCGTTCGCCGGCATGTTCCCGGCCGACCGTCCCGAGATCGTCATGGTCGTGACCGTGCACGAGCCCACCACGGTGACCTCGTCGACGCTGGTCGCCGCGCCCCTGTTCCGCGCCATCGCCTCCGAGGTCGTGGCCCACTGGGCCGTCGCGCCGGACGCGCCCGCCTGGGCCCTGGGCGCGGTGCGCTGAGCGTCCGCGGGCCCGCGCCCGACCCCGTGGGGCCGCAGGCGACGCCCGCCCCCACGAAGCCGTGTGATGTGTAAGATGTGTAACGGTAGGTCGATGTGGGCGTGCGTGTCCGCACCCCCACCTCGCACCGGAAGGCGGCCATGACCCTCGACCCCGCGACCCTGCAACGCGTGCTCGGCGCCCACCTGCTCCACGTCCCGGACGCGCCGCTCGCGCCGGCGACCGGCGTCCGCTTCCACAGCGACCGCGTGCGCCCCGGCGATGCCTTCTTCGCCCTCCAGGGCGCCGCGACGCACGGCGTGCGCTTCGCGGACGACGCCCTCGCGCGCGGCGCCGCCTTCGTCGTGAGCGACCGACCGCACCCCGGCGCCGTCCTCGTCGACGACGCCGGCGCCGCGCTGCTCGCCCTGGGCCGGACGGCCCGCGCCGAACGCGCCGGGCCGCTCGTCGGGATCACCGGCAGCGCCGGCAAGACGACCACCAAGGGGCTGCTCGCGGCCGCCCTCGACGCCGCCGCCTCACCCGGCAACCTCAACACGCCGCACGCCCTCGCCACGGTGCTCGTCGACCTGTGGCTCGCCGGCGACGGTGCGCGCCCGCTCGTCCTCGAGCTCGGCGTGGACCGCAGCGGCGACATGGCGCTGCTCACCGACCTGGTGCGGCCGACCCACGGGATCGTCACGCTGATCGCCCCCGCGCATCTGCAGGGGCTCGGCGACCTCGCCGGCGTCGCCCGCGAGAAGGGCGCGTTGCTGCGGGCGGCCACCACCGGCCGCTACGCCTCGGACGCCGCCTGGCGGCGGCTGCCGGACGACCTGCGCGCGGGCGTTCGGCGCTACCGGGTCGCCGGGCCGGACGGCGCCGAGGTCCCCGACGGGGACGCCGACGGCGTCACGGTCGGCCGCCACGTCGTCCGCGAGGACGGCGAGCGCCTGCGGGCCACGCTTGGCGGCGCGGAGGTCGACCTGGCACTGCCCGGCGCCGGCCGCGCCTTCGCCGAGAACGCGCTGGCCGCGCTCCTCGTCGCCATCGACCTCGGGGTCCCGGCGCGCACGGCCGCCGACCGCATCGAGCGCGCCCGCGTCGAGGCCGGCCGCCTCACCCCGGTCGAGCTGGCTGGCCTGCGCGTGCTCGACGACACCTACAACGCCAACCCGGCCTCGGTGGCCGCCGCGCTCGAGGTCCTCGCACGCGCGCCGCGGCCGCACGCGCTGGTGCTGGGCTCGATGCTCGAACTGGGCGAGGACGCGGTCGCCCACCACCGCGACGTCGGCCGTGCCATCGCGACTCGCGGCATCGACCTCGTGTGGACGGTCGGTTCGGCCGCCACCGCGATCGCCGACACCTGCGGCGTCGCTCGCCACTTCGCGGACGCGGCCGAAGCCGCGGCGGCCGTGGACGACCTGCCACGCGACGGGACGCTGCTCGTCAAGGGTTCGCGCGGCATCGGCCTCGAGGCCGTCGTCGCGGCCCTGAGCGCGTCGCGCGCCGAGCGCGTGTCGCGCGCCGAGCGCGCGGAGAGCGCGGCGCCACGAGCGCCGCGAGAGGAGCTGCCATGACCGCGACGAACGCCGCCCTGATCGCCGCCGCCGCCGTCCTCGGGCTGCTGGCGACCGGCGCCTTCGTCCAGCTCGCCCACCGGGTGGGCTGGGGCAAGGTGGTCCGCAGCGACGGTCCGGAGAGCCACCGTCCCAAGCACGGCACGCCGACGATGGGCGGCGCCGCGTTCGTGCTCGTGGCGATCGCCGCCGCCTGGGCGACCGGTCCGCGCGACGGCGACCTGCTGGCGCTGGTGCTGCTGCTGCTCGCCGCCGCGCTGCTCGGCCTCGGCGACGACGCCGTCGCCCTGGCGCGCAAGCGCGCGACCCGGCTGGGCGAGGACGCCTCGTCGGTCAGCGCCGCAACCGGGCTCTTCGCCCGCTGGCGACTGCTCGGCCAGACGACCTACGCCCTCGCGTTCGCCGCCTACGCCGTCCACGGCGGGCACGGGCCGCTGGGCGTCGCCTGGCTCGACGTCCCCTTCCTCGCCTTCGTCATCGTCGGCAGCGTCAACGCCTTCAACTTCACCGACGGACTCGACGGGCTGGCGGCCGGCACCACCGCGATCGTCCTCCTGCTCTTCCTCGGCAACCCCTTGGCGGCCGCGCTGTTCGGCGCGCTGCTCGGCTTCCTCTGGTACAACGCCCACCCCGCTCGCGTCTTCATGGGCGGCGTCGGCGCCGAGGGCCTCGGCGCCGTGGTCGCCGGTCTGGCCATCCTCGGCGGCGTCGTCTGGTGGCTGCCGCTCGTCGCGCTGCTGCCGGTCCTCGAGGTCGTGTCGGTCATCGTCCAGGTGGTCTACTTCCGCGCCACCGGCGGCAAGCGGTTGCTGCGCATGGCGCCCTTCCACCACCACCTCGAGCTCTCCGGCTGGCCCGAGACCCGCGTCGTGCTCCGCTTCTGGCTGGTGACGGGGGTCCTCATCGCCCTCGCGATCGCCCTCGGGGCGGGTCCGACGGCGTGAACTCGGTCGCGCCCCTGCTGGTCTACGGCCTCGGCCGCAGCGGCGGCGCGGTCGTGGCGCGGGCCCGGCGCGCGGGCACCCCCGTCCTCTTCTACGAGCGGCGCGACGACGGTCCCGACGTCGACGCCGCGCTCGCCGCCGGCGCCGAACGGGTGATGGACGTCGCCGAGGCGCTGGCCCGCGACCCGGCGCCGCGCACCTGCGTCGCGGCGCCCGGCGTCCCCATCGACCACCCCGACCTCGCGCGGCTGCGCGCCGCCGGCGTCGAGACGATCGGCGAGGTCGTGTGGGTCCTGCGCGGCACCCCGGCACGCTGCGTCGGCGTGACCGGCACGGCCGGCAAGGGCACCGTCACCCGCTGGATCACGGACGGGCTGCTGGCCGCCGGCGTCGACGCCGTCGCGGGCGGCAACATCGTGCCCGCCCTGGCCGCCGTCGCGCGCCCCGAGGCCACGCTGGTCGTCGAGCTCTCGAGCTTCCAGCTCGAGCGCGCCCCCGGGCTGCGGCCGGACGTCGCCGTCGTCCTCAACCTCGGCGTCGACCACCTCGACCGCCACGGCACCGTCGCCGCCTACCACGCGGCCAAGCGCAACCTGCTGCGCGAGCTCGGCCCCCGGCAGACCCTCGTCGGCAACGCCGACGACCCACTCGTGGCGGCCTGGCTCGACGAGAGCCCCGCGCGCGTGCGGCGCTTCTCGCTCGCCGCGCGGGGCGACGCCTTCCTGGAGCGGGGCAGCGGTCGACTGTGGCTCGACGAGACCCCCCTGATCGGCGTCGACGAGTTGCGGGTCGTCGGCGAGCACCAGATCGCCAACGCCCTCGCCACCGCCCTGGCGCTCGACGCCGCGGGCGTGCCCCGCGCGGCGATCGCCCGCGCGCTCGCGATTTTCGCCGGCCTGCCCGGGCGCTACGCGGAGGTCGGACGGCTGGGCGAGGTGCGCTTCATCGAGGACTCGATCGCCACCCGCCCGCTGGCGGTCGAGGCCGCGCTGCGCTCCACGCCCGCGCCGCTGGTGTGGATCGCCGGCGGCGTCGACAAGGGGGCGGACGTCGACGCGCTCGCACCGCTGCTGCGCGACCGCGTCGTGCTCACGCTGGGGATCGGCGCCAGCGGCCCGGCCTACGCCGCGGCCGCCGCCCGGCACGCGCCGGCCGAGGTCATCGCCGAGCCGGACGGCCGCGCCGCCCTGCGCGCCGCCGTCCACCGCGCCTGGCGCGAGCTGCGCGACCGCCACGGCGGCCGCGGCGCCGTCCTGCTCGCGCCGCTGGCGGCCTCCTTCGACCAGTTCGGCGACTACGTCGAGCGCGCGGCCGTTTTCCGCGCGGCCGTCACGGAGCTCGCCCGCGAGGCCGTCGCCGACGAGGGGGTGACGTGGACCCCCTCCTCCTGACGCTGCAGGTCCTGCTCTCCGCCCTCGGGGTCCTGGGGGTCGCGGCCGCCGCCCCCGAGGCCGCGCTCGAGCAGGCGCTGCGCGCCGTCGTCGGCGTCGCGCTCGTGCTGCTCGTGGGCCGCGTCCCGAGCCGGGTGATCGTGAAGCTCGCGCCCCTGGGCTACGTCGTGACGCTGGGGCTGCTCGTGGTCGTGCTCGCCGCCGGCGTGTCGCCCGAGGGCCTGCAGGCGCGCCGCTGGTTGTCGGTGGGCCCGGTGACGCTGCAGCCCTCCGAACTGATGAAGGTCGCGGTCATCGCCTACCTCGCCGCCTTCTTCCACAACCACCTCGGCGACTGGCACATCTGGCGCCCCATGCTCGTCGTGGGCGTCGCGGCGGGCCTCATCGTCGCCCAGCCGAACGTCTCGACGGCCCTGTTCCTGTTCGCGCTCGCCTTCGCGATCATGGTCGCGGCCGGCACCAGCCTGCAGCGCCTGCTCGCCATCGGCACCGCCGCCGCGGTCATCGCCGTCGTGGTGGGCGCCCCCTACCTGGCGCAGTTCGGGTACCTCGGCGACCGGCTGCTCGGCTTCCGCGACATGCTGCGCGGGGAGGCCGACGTGCTCGGCGCCGGCTACCAGGCCGACCGCGCCCGCGCCGCCCTGCAGGCGGCCGGCGTGCTCGGGATCGGTCCCGGAAGACCCGTGCGGGTGCCCGAGGCCGACACCGACATGGTGGCCGTGGCCGTGGGCCAGAGCCTCGGGCTCGTCGGCATCTCGGTGCTGGTCGTGGCGTTCGTGCTGCTCGTCGGCCGCGTCTTCCGCATCGCGGCCGCGGCCCGCGGCCCGGGCGCGCTGCTGGCGGCCGGCGCCGGCCTCTACGTCGGCGGCCAGGCGTCGCTCAACCTGCTGGTCGCCGCGGGCCTGCTGCCCGTCACCGGCGTGCCGCTGCCGCTGGTCAGCTTCGGCCTCAACTCCACGCTGTCGGTGGCCATCGCGCTCGGCTTCGTGCACGCCGCCTTCCGTGAGGCGCGGGCCCAAGGGGCGCCGCTGTGACCGCCGCCGCGGCCCCCACGCTGTGGCTCGCGACCGGCGGCACCGGCGGGCACGTCTTCCCCGCGCTGGCCCTGGCGGACGAGGCGACCGCCACCGGCTGGTCGGTCACCCTGCTCGGGGGCGCCGACGGCCCCGAGGCCCGCTGGGCCCGCGAGGCGGGCGTGGCGTTCCGCGGCGTCGCGGTCGGCAAGCTCGACCGCGAGCGGCCCTCCCCGGCCGCGCTCGCGCGCGCGCTGTTGGGCATCGGGCAGGCGACGGTCCTGCTGCGCCGCGCCCGGCCCGACCTGCTCGTCGGCTTCGGCGGCTTCGCCAGCCTGCCCGGCGTCGCCGCGGCCAGGCTCACCGGCACGCCCTACGCGCTGCACGAGACCAACGCGGTGCCCGGCCTGGTGACGCGGGCGTTCGCCCGGCACGCCCGCCTCGTGGTGCTCACGCAAGCCGTCACCGGGCAGCGCCTTTCGCACGCCCGCACGACCGTCGTCCCGCTGCCCGTGCGCGGGCGGCGCGTGCCGCGCGACGAGGCCCGTGCAGCGCTCGGCGTGCCGGTGGACGCGACGCTGACGCTGGTGCTGGGTGGCTCGCAGGGCTCGGTCTACCTGAACGAGACCGTGCCCGCCATCGCCGAACGGGTGCAGGCGGACCACCCGGACCTGTGGCTGCTGCAGCAGACGGGCGAGCGCTGGCTCGCGGCGGTGCGAGAGCGCTGGGGCGCGCGGCCGGGCACGCTGCTGGCCGGCTTCGTGGACGCGGCGACGGCCTTCTCCGCCGCCGACCTGGCGATCACCCGCGGCGGCTTCGGTACCCTGGCCGACGCGGCGTTCCACGGGGTGCCCCTCGTGGTCGTCCCCCTGCCGAGCGCGGCCGAGGACCACCAAAGGCACAACGCCGAGGCCCTCGCCGCCGACGGCGCCGGCCTGTGGGCGCCGCAGGGCGACCCCGACGCCCTGGAGCGCGCCTGGCGCGCCCTGCTCGAGCCCGACCGCCGGGCCCTCGCCGCCGAGGCGGCCCGTTCCCGCAGCCCCGAACGCGGCGGCGAGTTGCTGCTCGAGGCCCTGGCCCCGCTCGCGCGCCGATCGCCGCTGGTGCGCCGGTCGCCCCTCGCGCACCCGTCGCCGCTCGCGGGGCCATCGCCCGCGCCCCCGAACCCCGAACCCAGGAGTCCCGATTCATGACGACCACCGAAGAACACGCCCCCACCGCCCAGCGCGTCCACTTCATGGGCATCGGCGGCGTCAGCATGCAGGGCCTCGCCCGCTGGTACCGCGCCGAGGGCTTCGCCGTCAGCGGTTGCGACGCGGCCGACGGGCCTGCCCAGGCCGCCCTGCGCGCGGACGGCATCCCGGTCGCCATCGGGCACGACCCCGCCCACGTCGAGCGCGACGTCGACCTGCTGGTGACGACGATGGCCGTGCCTCGCGACCACCCGGAGGTGCGGCGCGCGCACGAGCTCGGGGTGGCGGTCCGCCCGCGCATCGCCCTCCTGGGCGACCTGTTCGCCCGCCGGCAGACGATCGGCGTCACCGGCACGCACGGCAAGAGCAGCACCACCGGCATGGTCGCGACGCTGCTGCTGGCCGCCGGGGTGGACCCCTCGATCCAGTTGGGCGCGTCGCTGCCGGGGCTCGTCGGCAACATGCGCCACGGCGCCGGACCCCACCTGGCGGCCGAAGTGGACGAGTCCGACCCCGGCTTCGCGGACCTGCGGGCGGCCATCGCCGTGGTGACCAACCTCGAGGACGACCACGTCGCCGGCGAGTTCGACGAGCGCCGCAACTACCATGCCAGCCTCGCCGACCTGCAGGCGGCCGCCCGGCGCTTCGCCCTCGGCGCGACGCAACTCGTGTACTGCGCCGACTGGCCGGGGCTCGACGAGCTGCTCGGCGACCACCCGCGGGCGACGCGCTACGGCCTCGCCCCGGACGCCGACGCCCGCATCGAGGGACTCGTCCTGGACGCCGGCGGCGCCCGTTTCGCGCTGGCGTTCGCCGGCGGGCGGCGCGCCGAGGTCGAGCTTCGCGTGCCCGGTCGGCACAACGTGCTCAACGCCGCCGCCGCGCTGACGGCGGTCGAGCGCGTCGGGCTCGACGCCGTCGCCCTGGCACCCGCCCTGGCGGGCTTCGGCGGCGTCGGCCGCCGGTGGCAGGTGTGGGGTCGGATGGGCGGCGCGGAGATCGTGGACGACTACGCCCACCACCCCACGGAGGTTCACGCCACCCTGACGGCCGCCCGGGCCAGCGGCCGGCGCGTGCGCGCCGTGCTGCAACCGCACCGCTGGGTGCGGACGGCCCGGATGTGGCCGGCGCTGGCGGACGCCGCCGCGCTGGCCGACGAGGTGCTCGTGCTCGACGTCTACGCGGCCGGCGAGGCGCCCATCGCGGGCGTCGACGTCGCGCGCATCGTCGAGCGCGTGCGTGCGGCCGGCACGCCGGCCGCACGTTACACGCTGACGAGCGCCGTCGCCCACCTGCGCGCCTCCCTGCGCGACGGCGACCTCGTGCTCACGCTGGGCGCCGGCGACGTCTGGCGGGTCGCGCGGGCGCTCGCCACCGGCGAGTCGTTGGAGGGGCCCGATGCCGGGGGCTGACGCCGCGCGCACCGGCGCCACGGTGACGCGCCTCGCACTCGCCTCGCTGACCACCCTCAAGGTCGGGGGCGAGGCCGAGGTGTGGACCTGCGAGACCGACGCCGCCGTGCGCGACGCCACCCGCGCCGACTTCCGCGTCCTGGGCGGCGGCTCCAACCTGCTGGTCGGTGACGGCGGCGTGCCGGAGCGCGTCGTGCGGCTGGGGCGCGCGTACGCGGACGCCCGCGCCCTCGACGCCACGGGTGATGCGTGGTTGGGCGCCGCGCTGCCGCTGCCGGGACTGGTGCGCCGGGCCCGGCAGCTCGGGCTCTCCGGCCTCGAGGGCGTGCTCGGCATCCCGGCGCAGCTCGGCGGCGCCGTCGTCATGAACGCCGGCACCCGCTTCGGCGAGATCGGTGACACGCTGCAGGAGGTCGAGCTCATGCTCGACGGCCGCGTCGAGCGCGTCCCCGCCGCCGATCTCGGGCTCGGCTACCGACGCTCCGCGCTGCCGCCGGGCGCCGTGGTCCTGCGCGCCCGCCTGCGCCTGACGCCGTCCACGCCCGAGCGCGTGGCGCGGGCCGAGGAGGCGGTCGACGCGGCGCGCCGTGGGCAGCCGAAGGCACGCTCGGCCGGCTGCGCCTTCAAGAACCCGCCGGGGGACGCCGCGGGCCGGCTGATCGACGCCGCCGGGCTCAAGGGCCTGCGCGTGGGCGGAGCGATGATCGCCCACGAGCACGCGAACTTCGTCGTCAACCTGGGCGACGCGACCGCGGCGCACGTCGTCGAGTTGCTGGAGAACGTGCGCGCCGCGGTCGCCGTCCCGCTCGAGGTCGAGTGGCGACGCTGGGGCCTCGCGGGCGGCGAACCGGCGGCTCGCGGCTGGGATCGCCCCCGCGCGGAGCCGCGAAGCGCGACGGCCGGGGGCTGAGCGCGGTGCGCGCCTTCTGGGTCGGCCTGAGCGTCCTGCTGGTCGTGCTGGTGGTCGCGACGCGCTTCTGGCCCACGATCGAACGCGTCGAGGTCGCCGGCCACGCGCACCTCTCGCGCGCGGAGGTCATGCGCCTCGCGAACGTGGCCCCGGGCGATCCGTTGCTGTGGGTGACGCGCTTCGGGGTGCGCGCCCTGGCCGCCGAGCCGTGGGTGCTGCAGGCGCGCGTCACGCGCCTGTGGCCCGACGCCGTCGCCATCTCGGTCGTGGAGCGCGAGCCGGTGATCCGCGACGGCGAACGCGCGTGGGCGGCGGACGGCACCGCACTGCCAAGGGCCGACCCCGCGCGCCTCGAGGGTCTGCCGACGGTGACGGGCTGGGGCACGCCGCGCATCGCGGAGGCGCTGGAGCTCCTGGGTATGTTGGCCGGTCGCGGGGTGAGGGTGATAACGTACGGGCCGGAAGGCTTCGAGGTCGTGCTCGCGGACGTGGAGCTCTTCACGCCGAGCGTGGACGCCCTTCGGTCGCAATGGTCGGCTTTCGAGAGCCAACGTGGGAGCCGCGTCGCGGTCTACCCCTGGGGAGTGAGCAGCGCACCATGACGGACGAACGCATCATCGTCGGCCTCGACATCGGCACCACCAAGATCTGCACGGTCATCGGTGAGGTCGCCGGCGACGGTGTGCTCGACATCATCGGCGAGGGCACGGTCCCGAGCGACGGCCTACGCAAGGGCGTCGTCGTCAACCTCGAGCGCACGATCACCTCGGTACGGCAGTCGATCCAAGCCGCCCAACGGGTGGCCGGCGTCGAGGTGCACTCCGCCTGGGTCGGGGTGGCGGGCAGCCACCTGAGGGCGCTGACCAGCCACGGCATGGCGGCGATCCGCCGCGGGATGGACATCACCCGCAGCGACGTCGACCGCTGCATCGAGAACGCGCAGGCCGTGCCGCTCGAGGCGAACATGGAGATCCTCCACGTGATCCCGCAGGAATACGTGGTCGACGGCAACGACGGGATCAAGGACCC
>JAABRV010000053.1 GCA_011390735.1 Trueperaceae bacterium
CCGCTCTACCGCTGAGCTACCGCCGAACGAGCGCTCGCGGCCGCGACCGGCGGATCGCGGCGCGAGCGAACGACATGCTACCAGGGGCTCTCGGCCCCTGTCCAGCCGCCGCCATCGCCGGGCGGGCGCCGGCTCGCGCGTGCGGCTGCGTCGTTGGCGGGGCCGGGTTCAGCGTCCCACGTCCGCCTGGCCATCGGGTGGCCCCGCGGGCGTCCGCCCCAGCTCGTCGCCGACCAGCCGGCGCAGGTCGCGGATGGCCATCGCCAGGACGGGATCGAGTTCGGGCTCGAGGACGACGCGCGCCAGGTCGGTCGACGCCAACGCCGGCACCTGCCCCCGCAGCGGGACGTCGGGCGTGAGGCCCCAGCCGTCGATGCTGCGGCCGTCGGGCAACGCCCACGCGAACGTCACGAGGCGCAGCTCGCCACCATGCGACAGCGGCACCGTCGACTGTCCGACGCCCTTGCCGGCACTGATCTCGCCGTAGAGCCGCGCGCGTCCATGCGTCTGCAGGCTGCCCGCGACGATCTCCGCGGTGGAGGCCGTGTCGCGGTCGATCAGCACGGCCAGCGGCAGCGTCTCGGCGCGCGGGTTGGCGTACCCGAGGGGCACCTGGCCGAAGCGGGTGGCGCGGAAACCGAGCACGACGTCGGAGAGGAAGACGTCGAGCACCTGCAGGCCACCGAGCACGAGCCCACCCGCGTTGCCGCGCAGGTCGACGATCAGGGCTCGGACGCCGCGCTGCATGAGGATCTCGATCTCCGCGAAGAAGCTCTCGCCAGCGCGTTGGCTGTCGAACGACTCGAGGCGCAGGTACCCGAGGTCGCCCAGGGCCAGCGCCACGATCGACGCCGGACCGCGCATGGTCCGCCGGTCGTCGTCGAGCTCGTCGGCGTCGAGGTAGCGCACGTAGGGATCCTCGAGCGCCTCGACCATCCCCCGGAGCGCCCCGTCCAGCAGGGTCTCGGCGTCCGCCACCCCGAGGTAGTCGCGGCGGATCGCGCGGAAGGCCTCGAGGAAGGCCAGCCCCTCGGGCGTCGCCATGAGGTCGCCGACGACGGCCTCGTAGCGGGCATCGACGATCGGTTGCGCCCCGACCCCCGGGCCGACCAGGAACACGAGCGAGGCGCACGCCGTCAGGATGGTTCGATGCATGCACCTCATCTCCCCCACGATGCCCCACCGGCACGCTGCGGGGCGTCACGTTGGACACACGCGCGACGACGCGTCGCCCGGCGAGCGGTAGCCTGAGCGCCATGACCTTCGACGAATACGCCCTGAAGGCCCGCGCCACCGCCGCGTACCCGGACGCTGCGACGCTGCTCTACCCCGTCCTGAAGCTCGCCGGCGAGGCCGGCGAGGTCGCCGAGAAGCTCGGCAAGCTCATGCGCGACGAGGGCTGGACCCCGGCCTCACCGCTGACCGCGGACCAGCGCGACGCCCTGGCGCTCGAGCTCGGCGACGTCCTGTGGTACGTCGCCGCCGTCGCCCACGACCTCGGCCTGCCGCTGGAGGAGATCGCGGGGCGCAACGTCGCCAAGCTCGCCGACCGGAAGCGGCGCGGCGTCATCTCCGGATCGGGCGACACCCGCTGAGCGGCGTGGCGTGAGCCCGCCCTCGGGCGCGCCGCCACGCCGCCTTCGCCGACCGTTCGTCCAACGTTCACGCGGACGCTCCTATCGTGCGACCAACTCGGGAAACCCGAGACGAAGGGAGCATCCCAGATGCGCAAGATCGTCCTCCTCACGTCCGCCGCCGCCCTCCTCGCCAGCCTCGCCCTCGCCCAGGCCTACGGCCCCCCCGCCGAGCGCGGACCCGCCGCCCGCCAGGCCGTCGTCGCCGAGCGCGCCCCCGCCGCGGCCCAGGCGCAGTACGAGACCCGCCGCGCGCAGGCCGTCGCCGCCCAGCAGCAGACCTCCACCGCGCAAGGCGGCCGCATGCAGGGCAGCGCCGGCCTCGCCGGCCAGCTGCAGGGCGTCGTCGCCAGCGTCATCGGCCTGCCCGAGGACGAGGTCCACGCGCTCAAGCAGGAAGGGGCCTCCTTCGCCTCCATCGCGGCCGATCAGGGCGTCGACGCGGCCACCGTCGAGGCGGCCTACCTCGAGGCCCGCGACGGCGTCATCGCCAACCTCCTCGAGACCGGGGCCATCACCGAACTGCAGGCCGAGCAGATGACGTCCCGCGGCGCGGCCGCCTTCGCCACGCTCTTCGACCGCGCGGGCTGCGACGAGGGCCAGAACGTCACCGGCGAGCGCCTGTTCGCCAACCGGGCCGAGATGGCGCGCGGCCCACAGGCCGGCGAAGCCGTCGCCGCTGGCCAGCCGCGGGGCCGTGGCCCGCAGGCCCGCTGGTAGACCCTTCGCGGGGCGCCGAACCCCGCGCCGTGGAACCCGTCGACGGGGCGCGCCGTACACCGGCGCGCCCCGCGGGTTGCGACCGCTTCGCCGTAGAGTGAGGGCACCGTGGCCGGAGAACGCATCCTGATCGTCGAGGACGAGGCGCGCATCGCGACCGTGCTGGAGCGCTACCTGCGCGCCGACGGGTACACCGTCGAGCGCGCGGGCGACGGGCGACGCGCGCTCGAACTGTGGCGTGCGGCGGACCCCGACCTCATCCTGCTGGACCTCATGATCCCCGAACCGGACGGCATCGAGGTCGCGCGCCGGATCCGGCGCACCTCGGACGTGCCGATCATCATGGTCACCGCCAAGGTCGAGGAGATCGACCGCCTCATCGGCCTGGAGATCGGCGCCGACGACTACGTGACCAAGCCCTTCAGCCCACGCGAGGTGGTCGCCCGCGTCAAGGCCGTCCTCCGTCGCGCGGGGGGCCAGGTGCGCGAGGCGACCCACCACACCGTCGGGGCCCTGACCGTCGACCTCGGCGCCTTCGAGGCGCGCTGCCACGACCAACCGCTCGCGCTCAGCCCCACCCAGCTGCGGCTGCTCGCCACGCTGGCCGCGCAGCCGGGCAAGGCGTTCCACCGCCAGGAACTCCTCGAGGCGCAGCCGAGCGGCTTCGCCGACGAGCGGACCGTCGACGCGCACGTCAAGAACCTGCGGCAGCGCCTCGGCGCCTGCAGCGAGCAACTCGAGACCGTCCGCGGGGTCGGCTACCGCCTGCGGCCATGAGCCTGACGGCCCGGCTCGTCCTCACGGTCGCGCTCACCGCGCTCTTCTCCGTCAGCCTCACGGGCTACCTGAGCTACCGCGCCGCCGGCGAGCGCGTCCCGCGAGCGTTCGGCGTGATGGGGGGACCGCGCGGTCAGGGGGCCGGCGCCCAGGCGGCCGAGGAGCGCGCCTCCATGGCGGCGGCCTCGCGCGCCCTGCTGGGCGAGCTGCAGCGCGCCACCGTCCAGGCGGCCGGCATCGCCCTGCTGCTGGCCGTCGTCGTGGGCGGCGGCGTCGCGTTCGGCACCACCCGGCCCATGGCGCGGCTGGCGGACGTCACGCGCCGCTACGGGGCCGGCGAACGCCGCGTTCGCGCGCCGACCGGCGGGCCCAGCGAGGTCGCCGACCTCGGCCGCGTGTTCAACGACACGGCCGACCGGCTGCAGGCCGAGGAGGACCAGCGGCGGCGCTTCACCACCGACGTCGCGCACGAGCTGAGGACGCCGCTGACGGTGCTGAAGAGCGAGCTCGAGGCGATCCAGGACGGCCTGATGGAGGCCGGCCCGGACACGGTCACGCAGCTGCTGCAGCAGGTGGACCTGCTCGCGCGGCTGGTCGGCGACCTGCGGCTGCTGACGCTGGCGGAGGCGGGCGAGCTGACCCTCCACCGCGAGCGCACCGACCTCGCCGCGGTGGTCGGCGGCGCCGCGCGCGGGTTCGGTTCGCGCGCCGGCGAGGCGGGCGTGCGCATCGCGGTCGACACGCAGCCCGTGAGCGCCGTCGCCGACGGCGACCGCCTTCATCAGGTCGTCAACGCGCTGCTCGACAACGCCCTGCACCACGCCCCAAGCGCGAGCGAGATCCGCGTCACCCTCGCCGAGCGCGGGTCGCAGGCGGTCATCGAGGTCGCGGACGAGGGACCGGGCATCCCGCCGGAGCACCTGCCGCACGTGTTCAGGCGCCTCTACCGCACCGACGACGCGCGGGTGCGCGAGGCCGGCGGCTCGGGCCTCGGCCTGGCGATCGTCGCCGCCATCGTCGCCCTCCACGGCGGCACGGTCGAGGCCGCCAACCGTCCCAGCGGCGGCGCGTGCTTCACCGTGAGCCTGCCGCTGGCGAGCGCCTGAGGCGCGCCTGCCCGCCGCGGCCGCCGCAGGGCCGGGCAGCCACGCGGCCGAGCGTTTGTGCTGGCCACAAAGCGAGGTCGCGGGGCTGCCCGGCCCTGCGCGGAGCGCCGGCGCTGGCACAAAGACGACGCTGCGGGGCTGCCCGGCCCTGCGCGGAGCGCCGCCTAGCGCCTCATCCGCATTTGGAGTACCCGCAAGACTCGCACTTCATGCACCCCTCCTCGAACCGCAGCGGCGCGCCGCAGTCCGGGCAGCCCTGGCCGCGCTGGAGGACGTTCTCGACGCCGGCGGTTTCGAGCGCGACGGCGATGAGGTCGGCTCGGGAGGCGACGAGCCGGCCCTCGTAGGTGCCGTACATGCCGCCGTTGATGCCGCGCAGGGTCTTGACCAGCGCCTCGGCGGGGACGCCGTACTGCAGCGCGATGGACACGACCCGACCGAGCGCCTCGGAGTCGGCGTTGGCCTCGTCGCCGGCCTTGCCGCTGGTGATGAAGCACTCGACCGGCAGCCCGTCCTGCTTGTTGACGGTGACGTAGAAGCCGCGCTTCTCGCCGGTGGGCAGCGTCAGCTTGACCGCGTCGGTGAAGCCGGTCAGCCGCGCGGGGCGGTCGAACAGCGGCTCGCCGGGGAGGTGATCGCGGCTGGGGGTGGGCCGCGCCTGCTTGGTGCCGGCGCCGGCGGCTGCACTATCGTCGCTCTTGTTCATCTCGCCTTTCTCCGCCTTGGTGGAGAGGACCTGGAACTGCCGCGAACCGTCGCGGTACACGGTGATGCCCTTGCAGCCGGTGGCGAAGGCGAGGCTGTACGCCTCGTAGACGTCGTCGACCTTGGCCTCGTTCGGCAGGTTGATCGTCTTGGAGATCGAGTTGGCCACCATCTCGCCGCCGCCGTCGAAGGCCGTCTGCACGACGCCCTGCATCTTCACGTGGTCGACGGGCGCGATGTCGTGCGCGCAGACGAGCACGGCCTTGACGTCGTCGGGCACGAAGTCGAGCCCTTGGACGCTGCCGTGGTTCTCCTGCACGGCCTCGACGACCTTCTCCCAGTCCCAGGCGCCGCCCTTGGCGAAGCCGGCGGCGGGGGCGTGCCGCTCGAGCAGCTCGCGGAACAGCGGGGCCACCAGGGCGGCGTAGCTGGAGCCGATCTTGCGGTAGATGAAGGGCGCGAAGATCGGCTCGACGCCCGAGGAGACGCCCATGAGCATCGAGGTGGTGCCGGTCGGCGCGACCGTCAGCAGCGCGACGTTGCGGCGCGCGTTCGCGAGGGACGACTCGGCGAAGGCCGGGAACGGGCCGCGCTCCTCGGCGAGCGCCCGGCTCGCGGTGGTGGCGGCCTCGCGCAGCTCGTTGATCATCTGACTCACGGCCGCGCGACCCTCGTCGCTGTCGTAGCGGTACCCCATGCGGATGAGGGCGTCCGCGAGACCCATGATCCCGAGACCGAGACGCCGGAGGTAGAGGCTCATCTCGCGGTTGTCCTCGAGCGCGAACTTGTTGACCTCGAGCACGTTGTCGAGGAAGCGGATGGTGCTGCCGACGTCCTCGCGGAAGGTCTCGACGTCGAAGCCCGCCATGCCCACGCCCTGCGTCTGCACGTAGGCCGCGAGGTTGATCGCGCCGAGGTCACACGGTTCGCCGGGAAACAATGGGATCTCGCCGCACGGATTCGTGGACTTGATATCTCCCAGCGCTTCCCGCATCGGGTTGAACTCGTTGATGCGGTCGACGTAGATCAGGCCGGGCTCGCCGGTCTGCCAGGCGTGCTGGGCGATCTCCCACAGGACGCCCTGGGGGCCCTCGGCCTGGGCGCGCTGCATGAACTCGTCGCTGACCAGCACCGAGATGTTGAAGGTGCTGATGTCGCCCTCGGCCTGCTCGCGCTCGAGGTCCTTGGAGGTGATGAAGTCGTGCACGTCGGGGTGGGTGATCGAGATCGTCGCCATCCCGGCGCCGCGCCTCGTCCCGCCCTGCCTGATCACGCGCAGCGTAGGGGCGAACACGTAGCGCAGCGTCGCGACCGGGCCGGCGAACGCGGCGCCGCCGAGGCCGGCCCAGCGGGCGAAGTTGTCGAACACCTCGACGGCGAAGGAGGACGGACCGCTCGACGAGCCGCCGGAGCCGTTGACGGGCGTGCCCTCGGCACGCAGGCCGCTGAGGTCGAGCAGCAGGTCGTCGCCGGCGAGCAGCGTCGTCACGACCTCGCCGGCGTGGGCCCAGATGCTCTCGACCGAGTCGCCGACCTGCTTCACCGGGCTGTGCACCGGCGCCTCGTGGTACTCGACGAAGCGCGCGGTGTGGTAGCCGCGGGTGACGTAGGTGCCGTGCACCAGGTCCATGAAGGTGCCGTCGCGCACCTTCTCGTAGTCCGGGTGGCTGGGGCTGATCGTCAGGTAGAGGCGGCCGGCGGGCCCCCGGTAGGCGCGCTTGGGCGTGAGCGGATCGAGGTTGAGCCCGTTCCCGCCGCCGACCTTGGTGACCACGGCGAGCTTGGTGGCGAGTTCGAGGACCCAGGCGTCGCTTCCCTCGATCTCGGGGCGACCGTCCTGCACGAAGCAGTTGAGCACGTTGCCGTGCGCCGTCGCGGCCCCCGCCAACACCCGCCCGCCGGGGCAGAAGCGCTTGCTGACCATGAGGTCGAAGAAGCGGTCGGCCTGGGCGGCACGCAGCTCGGCCGGCTCCGGGCGCGCGACCCAGTCGGCCACGCGCCGGAACATGCCGAGGAGGTCGCCGTCACTCTCCTGGAAGTACTGGCGCTTGGCGATCGCGACCGCGTGGTCGTCGAAGGCGGCGAGGGCATCGGTGAGGCGGGTGGGTGCGACGTCGGCCACGCTGTGGATCCTCTCTCGTGTGGTCGAGCCCGGGAGGGGTCGCTGCCGCTCCGGGCTCCGGTTCGCGCCAAGGCGAACGTGGGTATCGAGTAGTACTACATCTTGTATGCCCAGGTCCCATTGATACTAGAACCGCGGGACGCGCCGTGGGAGGTTCATCACAACCCCGGGACGGGGTTCGAGTTCGAGCCTAGCCCTCGGGGCGCAGGCGCGATCGTATCACGGGTACAAGATGTGGGGGTCAAGGCCGGCGCCACGCGCAGCGCTGGTACCAGGGGCCCCCAGCAACCGCGTCCACGACGCACCGCACGGCGGCGCGACGCGTTCGCCGGGCCGCGCAGGGCGCGTCAGTGCCGGAAGTGGCGCCGCCCCGTGAACACCATCGCCATCCCATGCTCGTCGGCGGCGGCGATCAGCTCCGGGTCGCGCATCGAGCCGCCCGGCTGGATCACCGTCGCCACGCCGGCGCCGGCGGCGACGTCGAGGCCGTCCCGGAACGGGAAGAACGCGTCCGACGCGCAGGCGCCACCGCGCGCTCGGCCGGCCGACTTCGCCGCGGCGAGCTCCGCCGCGTCCACCCGGCTCTGCTGCCCGGCCCCGATGCCGACCGCCCGACCCCCCTCGACGAACACGATCGCGTTGGAGGAGACCGCGGCGCAGACGGCCCAAGCCATCTCCAGGTCACGCCACTCGGCCTCGGTCGGCTGCCGCCGCGTCACCACCTGCCAACCCTCGCGATCGGCCTCGACGGCGTCCGGGGTCTGCACCAGGAAGCCGCCGTCCACGCGCCGCAGGCCGTAGGCGGCGGGGCCGGGCGCGGCGGCCTCGAGCACCCGCATGTTCTTGCGCTTGCGCACCAGCAGCTCGCGGGCGGCGTCCTCGTAGCCGGCCGCGATGAGCACGTCCGCCTTGGGGTTCGCCACCAGCGACTCGGCCAGCGCGTGATCCACCACGCCGTTCAGGGCCACGACGCCACCGAAGGCGGACTTGGGGTCGGCGTCGAAGGCCCGCTCGTAGGCCTCGGCGAGGCCGCCGTCGGCGTCGTCCACCACGGCGACGCCGCAGGGGTTGGCGTGCTTGACCACGACCGCCGTCGGGCGCCCGGGGAACGCGTGCGCGAGGCGCCAGGCGGCGTCGGCGTCGAACAGGTTGAGGTAGGAGAGCGCGAGACCGCCGTGCTGCACCACGCCGTCCCACCAGCCGCGGCGGCCGGCCTCGCGGTAGCGGGCGCCGAGCTGGTGCGGGTTCTCCCCGTAGCGCAGCACCTCGGCCCGCTCGAGCGTCAGGTGGCGCGTCGGCGGCAGCGGCTCGTCGCGGTCGAGGTAGCCCACGATGGCGGCGTCGTACGCGGCCGTGTGGGCGAAGGCGGCGCGCGCGAGTTCGCGCCGCCGCGCGAGCGGCACCTCGCCGGCCCGCAGGTCCGCCAGCACGGTGTCGTAGTCGGCCGGCTCCACGACCACCAGCACCCGCGCGTGGTTCTTGGCCGCCGCGCGGATCATCGTGGGTCCGCCGATGTCGAGGCTCTCCATCGCCTCGGCGTCGGTCACGCCCTCGCGGGCGACCGTCTCGCGGAAGGGGTAGAGGTTGACGGCGACGAGGTCGATGCGCGTCAACCCGTGCCGGGCCAACTCGTCGTCGTGCGCCGCCGTGGGCAGGGCCAACAACGCGCCGTGGATGGCCGGGTGCAGGGTCTTGACCCGCCCATCCAGGATCTCGGGGGCGCCCGTGACGTCCGCGACGGCGGTCACGGGGAGGCCCGCCTCGGCGAGCGCCCGCTGGGTGCCGCCGGTGGCGACGACCTCGAAACCGAGGTTGATGAGGGCGCTGGCGAACTCGACGAGGCCGGTCTTGTCGGAGACGGACAGCAGGGCTCGGGGCATGCCCGAGGCTACCAGGCCCCGGGCCCCGGTCACCCGGGGCGAACGCTCCCGGCCCCGCCGATCACTCGGACGCGGGTTCCCCCTCCGCCGCGGGCTCCTCCTGAGGCTCGGTCTCACCGTCCGCCGCGCCATCGGCTTCGCCCTCGGCGGACCCACCCTCGGTGGACTCGCCCTCGGCGGCGTCTCCCTCGGCGGCCTCGCTCGGCGCGCCGAAGTCGAACCCGGCGGCCGGGTCCTCGACGAGCAGTTCGACGTCGATCGTCTCCCGCAGCCCCTCGATCCACGCCTCGCGCAGGTCGGCGCGGGCCTCGGCCAGGACCGTCGCCTCGATCTGGGCACGCACCTCAGCGAGCGGACGCACCCGCTCGGGACGACGGTCGGCGACGAGGATCACGTAGCGGTCCACCGTGCGCGTGAGCGGCTCGGCGTCCCCGCCCTCTGCCCCGTCGGCCTCGGCCGTGGGCTCCTCGGCCGCCGGATCCTCGGCCGCTGGGTCGACCTCGAGCGCCTCGGGCAGCAGCGGGACCTCGTCGCTGACGACGAGGATGTCCGAGATCTGCCACGGCTCCGTGGGCAGCGGCTCGAAGGCATCGGTGCCGAAGAGGGTCAGGTCGAGCAGGCCCTCGAGCTGGCCGGGCACCACCAGGCCGAGGTCGTCGACCACGGCACCGGCCGCCTCGGCGGCCTGTGCGACGTCGCCGGATTGCAGCACCGCGTCGCGGAAGGCCGCCGCGATCTCGAGCGACCCCGACTCCACCCGCAGGACCTCGGCCGACGCCGGGACCGTGAAGGCCGCCTGGTTCTGCTCGTAGTATGCGACGACGTCCTCTTCATCGACCTCCGCGTCGCGCGCCACGTAGTTCAGCGCGCTCTGCGCCACCACGGACCGCGGGCCCACGAAGGGGGCGTCCAGCTCGGCCAACCCCTGGAGCGCCAGCTCCTGGTCGACGAGCTGGGCCAAGACGGAGGGCTTGAAGAAGGCGGTGATGATGAACGCGGTGTCGGGCGAGAGCGCCTGCTGGATCTGCGGGTTGGTGTAGGTGGCGCGCACCAGGTCGGTCGCCATGATCTCGGCGTCGCCCACGACGGCGACCGGCCGGTCGTCGAAGCTCAGCGAGCTCGCCTCCGGGATCTCGATGCGGGCGGCGTCGACGAGGCGCTCGATCTCGGCCTCCAGGACGCCGCTCTGCTTGGCGGCCAGGGCGTCGTCGCGCACCGCGGCGGCGACCTCGTCGAACGGCCGCGGGGCGACCGGCAGGTAGGCCTCGACCACGACCACGTGGAAGCGGCCGTCGGACTCGATCACGTCCGTGATGCCGGGGCCACCGAGCCCGAAGGCGGCCGTGGCCACCGCGGTCGGCAGCGCGGGCCGGCCGACCGGCCGGGGCTCGGTCTCGCCGGCGGCGGCGCCGAGGGCGCCGTCGCGATCGGCCCGCTCGACGGAGAGCTCGCGCGCCACCACGCCGGCCGGCTCGCCCGCCTCCAGGCGGGCCCGGGCCTCGTCGGCGGCCGCGCGGTCCTCGGTGACGATGTGCCGCGCCTCGATGCGCTCCTCGCTGACGTAGCGGTCGCGGTTGCCCTCGAAGAAGGCCCGGACCTCCTCGTCGTCGACCTCGACGCCATCGATGACGGCGGCCTCCCAGGCCTCCTCCTGGAGCTGTTGCCGCAGGTAGACGCGGAACGTCTCGTCGGTGAAGCCGGAGCGGGCGAGCAGATCGAGGTAGGCGGAGTCGTTGGCGCGACCCGCGATGCCCCGCGTGGTGCGGAACTCGTCGACGGCCCGGCGCACGTCCGCGTCCGAGACACGCTGGCGGGCGCTCTCCTGACGGACGACCTCCTGGCGGATCAGCGCGTCGACCAGCAGGAGCTCGAGGTCCTCGCCGACCTCGCCCTCGGTGACCGACAGGAACAGCGGGTTCGAACGCGCCTGGGCCACGGTGAGCTCGCGGATCGGCTCGCCGTTGACCCGCAGGGCGACGGCGCCCGTTTCGTTGGCGCCACCGAAGCCGACTCCGAGGGAGGGCGTGAAGGTGATGACCATCCCCGCGAGAAGGCCGATGGAGACGAGCCAGAGGATGATCGTGTTGGCGCGGCGGCTGAGCTTCATGGGTGTTGACGTCCTCCAGGGGCGGTGCTAGGTTGGCGGTTGCACGTTCGGATCGGCGTCGACCGTCGATCCCCAGTCGCGCGCCCGTAGCTCAGTCGGATAGAGCGTTCGCCTCCGGAGCGAAAGGCCACAGGTTCGAGTCCTGTCGGGCGCACCACCCACGACGCGGCGTTCGCACGTCCGCGTCGTTCTTCGTGCCCGCGTCGGGTTCTCGACGCAGGGCGTCGGGTTCTCGACGCACGGCATCGGGCGCTCGACGCAGCGTCGCAGAGTGTATCACGGGCCTCCGATGAGGGTGCGCAGCCCTCCGACGTGGGCGCCGGGGCCGCCCAGCGGTCGGCGGGCGCGCCGGGATCAGAACCAGCGGCCGGGGGTGAACGGCAGGCCACCCAGGAGCCGCAGCGCCTCGGCCACCGGCGGATCGACCCCGCGCGCCAGGTCGAGCACCGACGCCCGGGCCGTCACCTCCGGCGCCACGCCGGCCTCCAGCGCGGCGCCATCGCGCCCCTCGACCCGCGCGATCGCCACCAGCACGCGCGAGCCGTCCGCGAGCGCGTAGGCGCGGATCGCCTCGACGTTGCCCTGGGTCGCCTCGCCGACCGCCCGGGCGCGCCCCGCCGCGAGCAACGCGCCCGCCACGATCTCGCCCGCGCTGGTGGTCTCCGAACCCACGACGACCACGACGGGACCCGCGAACGCGACGGGATCCTCGATGCGCCCCTCCCCGAGGACGGCGCCGTCGGCCTGCACGAGTCGCGACACGGCCTGCAGACCGCCGTTCGGCGACCGGCCGACCTCGTAGGTCGCCGACCACGCGACCTCGCCGCGCGCCGTGGCGCGCGCCCACGGCCCCGACACGAAGGCGCCGACGACCAGGCCGGCCTCCACCAAGCGCCCCCCGAGGTTGCCGCGCAGGTCGAGCACGAGCGAGCTCGCGCCCTCCGCCGCCAGGTCGTGCAGCGCCCGGTGGACCGCCGCCCCGACGCCGGCCTCGTTGAAGGTCGGCACGTGCAGGTAGCCGACGTGCTCCCCCAGCATGACGGCGTAGGGCCGCGTCGCCACGTCGGTCCAGGCGACGGTCGTGGCGCCGACCTCCACGTCGAAGGCCAGCCGGCCACGCTCGACGCGCAGCGCCGCCGACCCCTCGCCCAGCGCCGCCGCCAGGGCACCGTTGGCCTCGAACAGGCTGCCGGCCGCACGCAGGTCGCGGTCGCCGACCGCGGTGATGACGTCCGCGCGCCGCAGATCGGCGGCGGCGGCCGGCGTCCCCGGGTACACGCGCTCGATGACCAGGCCGCGCCCGTCGACGTACGACAGCTGCACCCCCAGGCGCGGCGTCGGCGTGGTCTCGCGTTCCGAGGCCCCGGCTTCACCGGGCAGGCCCAGCCAGGAGGAGTGCCCGTCGCCCAGCTCCCGCACCATGCGGCCGAAGGCCGCGTCGAGCGCCCCGCGGTCCTCCGCCGCGACGACCGCCTCGCGGTGGCGCGCGCCCCAGTCGGCCCAATCGACGTGATCGGCGTCCCAGTAGTGCGTCCGGAACAGCGCCACCAGCTCCTGCAGCAGGCGCTCGCGCCCCTCCGGATGGAGCCACGCGGGCTCCCCCGCGAGGGGCCGTTCGGCCGGCCGCGGCCAGGTGTCGACGGCCGGCTGCGCCGCCGCCCACCCCAGCCAGAGCGCGGCGAGCAGCAGCGCGACCCGCCGGGCACCGCGGCGCGCGACCCTCGTCACCATCGCGGCAGCCCACCCTCGGGACGGCGCCACGGCCAGCTCGCCATGACGCCCTCGCCGCCCCAGGCCGGCAGGAGGCGGCCGTCCACCCACAGCTCGACCGCGTCGACGCCGGACGGCTGCGTCAGGCTGTACGTCAGCTGCGCCAGGCGGCCCATGATCGAGGCGCTGCCGCCCCCCGCCACGACGTCGCCGCTGAGGTCGAGCACCAGCACGTCGTCGCGCCAGCGCGCGCCGCGCACCACGGTCCCCGCCGGCACCTCGCTGCCCAGGCCCCGCGCCGCCTCGTCCGGCGTCGGACCGCTCGCCAACGCCGCCACCGTGGCCTCGGCCGCCGCCAGCGGGTCGCTCGGGCGCAGCCGGCGGTACACGGGCTCCAGGGTCAGCGCGTCACCGTCGTCCCGCACCAGGAAGACCGTCGTGTCGGGGACGCGGTCGAGGACGTTGAACGTCAGCGCGCCCACCAGGGCCAGGAGCAGCAGCAGGGCGAGCGCGGCCACCCGCAGCGCCACGCTGCGCACCTGCGCGCCCGAGCCCGTGCTCACGGGGCATCCCCCGCATCCTCGTCGTCCGCGTCCTGCGCGGCCGCCCGGGCGGCCGCCTCCGCGGCGAACCAGGCGACGTCGTCGTCGTCCGGATCGAGCTCGAGCGCCCGCCCGTAGGCGTCGGCCGCCAGGGGGAAGTCCCGCTGCGTGTACGCCACCCGGCCCAGCCAGGTCCACCCCAGCACGGAGTCCGGATCGACCGCGACCACCTCGCGGAAGCGGGCCGCGGCGAGCTCCAGCTCCGCCCGCTCGAACGCGGCCACCCCGGCGGCGAAGGCCTCGGCCGCGGCCGCACTGCCACCCGAACCCTCGTCCGCGTAGGCCCGCTGCTCGCGTGCCAGGTTGAGGAAGCCGCGCGCCCGCTCGTCGCCCGGATCGAGGGCCAGGACCCGGGCCCAGGCGTCCTCGGCGGCGGCGTAGCGTCCCTGCTCCTGCCGCACGCGGCCCAGCCAGGCCCACGCCTCCCCGAACCCGGCGGCGGCGGCCACCGCCAGCTCGAAGGCCTCGCCGGCCCGGTCCGGCTCGCCCGCCTCGTAGGCGTTCAGCCCGTCGAAGAACGCCCGGCCGGCCGTGACCCCGTGCTCGACCTGCGTCTCGGCGATGCGCACGAAGTACGCGAGGCCCGCGTCCTCGGGCCGCAGCTCCAGCGCCACGCGGTAGTGCCCCGCGGCGTCGGCCGGCCGCTCGTCCTCCAGCGCCACCCGCCCGGCCCAGGCGTGCGCGTCGGCGAACGACGGCGCGGCGGCGAGCGCGCCCGCGAACCCCTCGGCGGCACCCGCGAGGTCGCCGGCCTCGTAACGCGCCAGGCCCTGCTGGAACGCCCGGCTGGCCGCCGGGCCCACCTGGACCCCGAGCCGGGCGGCGGTGAGGAAGTGCCGCGCCGCCTCGTCCCCCGGCCGCAGTTCGACGAGCCGCTCCCAGTACGGCAGCGCGCCCGCAGGCTCGTCGCGCTCCAGGAGGATGCGGCCGACCCAGCGCAGCGCCTCGGGGTCGTCCGGGAAGGCCGCCAGCCAGCGTTCGTACACCGCGAGCGCCTGGTCC
>JAABRV010000054.1 GCA_011390735.1 Trueperaceae bacterium
CACCGGCGCACTGAGGCGGCCGGCGCCGACGTCGGGCCGTCGCCTGCGGTGCGGCTCGTGACGGCGGCAAGCACGTTCTCATCGACGGCTATGGCATTCTTGTCTCATGGAACGCAAGCCCCTCATCCTCATCGTCGAAGACGAGAAGGAGATCGCGAAGTTCGTCGATCTCGAGTTGCAGGCCGAGAGCTACGAGACGGTCGTGACCTACGACGGCGTCACCGGCCTCTCGAAGTTCCGCGAGCTCAACCCGGACCTGGTGGTGCTGGACCTCATGCTGCCGGTGCTCGACGGCCTCGAGGTCGCGCGGCGCATCCGCAAGACGAGCAACACGCCGATCATCATCCTCACGGCCAAGGACTCGGTGGACGACAAGGTCACCGGCCTCGATTCCGGCGCCGACGACTACCTGGTGAAGCCGTTCTCGATCGAGGAGCTGCTCGCCCGCGTCCGCGCGCACCTGCGGCGCGTCAACCCAGCGGTGACCGGCGAGGTCCGCGTCGCCGACCTGGTGATGAACCTCGATGGGCGCGAGGTGTTCCGCGACGGGCGGCGCATCGAGCTCTCGGCCAAGGAGTTCGAGCTGCTCGAGCTCTTCGCGCGGAACCCGGGCAAGGTCTTCAACCGCTTCGAGATCGAGGAGAAGGTGTGGCCCGAGTACACGGGCGGGAGCAACGTCGTCGACGTCTACGTCGGCTACCTGCGGCGGAAGCTCGAGGGCGAGGGCGAGCGGCGGCTGATCCACACCGTGCGCGGCGTGGGGTACGTGCTGCGCGAGGAGTGAGGAAGCCGTGGGCGGCGGCCCGTGGCGCGCGTCGGTGGTCGGCCCGCGATGACCCTGCGGCTGCGGCTCGCGATCTTCACCAGCGCGTTCATCGCCGTCATCCTGTCGGCGGTGGCGGTCTCGGTGTACCTGCTGACCGAGCGCTCGCTCGACACCGCGGTCGAGGAGCGGGCGCAGCAGGCGCTGACGGATCTCTCCGAGGGGGCGATCGCCACCGGCCTGCAGCGCCTCCCCGGCGACGCGTATTATCAAATCGTGTTGGTCGCCACGGCGCCGGAGGTGCCCCAGGACGTCGCCGGCATCCGCAACGGCGTCAACTACACCCAGCCCACGTCCGTCCGCGCGAACCCCACCGGCGACCGGCTGCTCGCGCTGCTCCCCGACCGCGTCCTCGAGGACCTCATCCGCGGCGACGACCTGGCGGCGCACGTCACGCTCGCCAACCAGGAGCGCCTGCGGGTCCTCGGCACGCTGGGGACCGTGGCGTTCCCCAACCAGCAGGTCGCGCTCACCGCGGTCATCCTGGTGGGCCTGCCGACCTCCAACGTGCAGCGGACGCTCGAGCAGCTCGCGCGCGACCTCGGCCTCACGGTCCTGATCGCCTTCGCCGCGTTCGCCTTCGGCGTCTGGTGGCTCGCGCGCCAGGTGCTCTCGCCGGTCCAGCGGGTCACGCAGGCGGCCTCACGCGTTTCCGGGCAGGACCTGTCGCGGCGGGTCCCCGTGCCGGCCACCGACGACGAGCTGCGGGCACTCGCCGTGTCGATCAACCACATGCTCGATCGGCTGCAGGAGTCCTTCGAGACGCAGCGGCGCTTCACGGCCGACGCCAGCCACGAGCTGCGGACGCCGGTCACGGCGATCGTGGGCCACGCCCAGTACCTGTTGCGGCGCACCCACCCCAGCGTCGAGCAGGTCGACTCGCTCGGCGTCATCCAGCGCGAGGGCGAGCGCATGGCGAAGCTCGTGCACGACCTCCTCGAGCTCGCCCGCGCGGACGCCGGGTTCCAGGTCCAGCGCGAGCCGATGAACCTCCTCGAGGTGCTCGAGGCGGTGCGCGACGACCTCGCGCCACTGTCGGCGCCGGCGCGCATCACGGTCGACTGCAGCCAGCCGCTGCTCGAGGTCGAGGGCGATCCGGGCCGGCTCAAGCAGGTGGTGCTGAACCTGGTGCAGAACGCCCTCGACGCCGGGGCGCGGCACGTCCAACTGCACCTGGAGCGCGAGGGACGCGACGTGCGCCTCGAGGTCCTGGACGACGGCGCGGGCATCCCCGCCGAGGCCCTGCCGCACCTGTTCGAGCGCTTCTACCGGGTGGACGGCGCGCGCTCCACGCGCGGCAACGGCTCCGGCCTCGGCCTGGCGATCGTTCGCTGGATCGTCCAGCAGCACGGCGGCACCGTCGACGTCCGCTCGCGGGTGGGGGAGGGCACGGTCTTCACCGTGGTGCTGCCGGCGCACGCGCCGAGCGGGCGCGGCTGAGGCCCGTCAACCGGCGCGCAGGTAGCGCACGCCCTCGCCGGGGACGACCCGGCCGATCCCGTGCAGGGGCTCGGGGCAGGCCGCCCGCGCGCGCTCGACGTCGGCGGGTCGCACGACGACGAGCATGCCGATGCCCAGGTTGAACACGCTGCGCATCTCGGCTTCGGCGATCTCGCCGAGCGACTGCAGTCGGTCGAAGACGACGGGCCGCGGCCACGACCCTTCCTCGATCTCGGCCCCCAGGCCATGCGGCAGCACCCGCGGCAGGTTGCCCGGGATCCCGCCACCGGTCACGTGGGCCAGCGCCCGCACCAGGCCGGCGTCGAGGAGCGGTCGCAGCGGCGCCGAGAACGAGCGGTGGGGCGCCAGCAGCGCGTCGCCCAACGTCGGCCCCGAGGGGTCGCCAGGATCGACGGGTTCCCGCTCGTGGCCGCTCGCGACCGAGCGCGCGAGCGAGAAGCCATTGGTCTGCAGGCCACCGGACTCGAGTCCCAGGAGGACGTCGCCGCCCTGCACCTGGCTGCCGTCGATGACGGCGCCGCGGCCGACGATGCCGACGATCGTGCCGACGACGTCGATCTCGCCCGGGGCGTACACGCCCGGCATCTCGGCCGTCTCCCCGCCGATCAGCGCGACGCCCGCCTCGCGGCACGCGTCGGCGATACCGCCCACGACCTCCGCGATCACGCCCGCGTCGAGGCGCGCGCTGGCGACGTAGTCGAGGAAGAACAGTGGCCTGGCCCCCTGGACGAGGATGTCGTTGACGCAGTGGTTCACGAGATCGCTGCCCAGACCCCGGACGCGGCCGAGCGCCACGGCCAGCCGTGTCTTGGTCCCGACGCCGTCGGTCGATGCGACCAGGACCGGATCGCGCACGTCGCTCGACAGCGCGAACAGCCCCCCGAAGGCGCCCAGGCCGCGCAGCACCTGCGGCGTGTAGGTCGACTCGACGTCGGCCCGGATGCGCTCCAGGGCGTCGTCGGCGGCCGCGAGGTCGACGCCGGCACTGGCGTAGGCCGAACGCGGCGGGTGGGGGTCACGATCCTCCATCGTCGACGACGATACCAGAGGCGTCCCCGTACACTGACCCGTGCCCGAGGTCCTCCACGTGTGGCTGCCGGTGCCCGTACCTGGCCTCGACTACCTCCCGCCCCACGGTCCCGCACCCCGGGCGCCGGAGGCCGGCGCACCGGCCGGTGCGGGGGACGACGCCCCGGCCCGCGGGGCGCCCGGGACGGCCGGCGAGGGCGTCGGTCGGCGGGTGGCCGTGCCGTGGCAGGGCGGTCTGCGGGTCGGCTGGGTCGCCGACGTCCGCCAGGCGAGCGCGGCCGAGGCGCTCGACCTGCGGCCCGCGATCGCCTGGGTCGCCGGCGGTCCGACGCTCGGGGCCGCGGTCCGCGCGATGGTCGCCGCACAGGCGGCGCGCTGCGCGGTGCCGGTCGGGGTCAGCGTCGCGGCGTTCGCCGCCGCCGGCCTCAGGGGCCCCTGGCACCACCACCTCCGCCGCGACCCGGACGCGCCGGTCGACCTGTTCGGCGCGGAGGGCCGGCGCCTGGCGGACGCGGGCTGGCACGACGCGGCGCTCTTCGACGTCGAGTCGCTCGACGCCTGGCGCCGGCACGGGCTGCTCCACGAGCGGGTCGAGGAGGCCCAGGCCAGCGACCGACGCCTGGTCGCGCTCCGTCCGGCGGACGACGCGTTGGCGGGCGCCGCGCGCGAGGGGCAGCGCCGGGCACTCGCCTGGCTCGTCGACCAGGGGCCCAGCGAGAGCGCGGCCGCGTTGGCCCGCGATGCCGGCGTGTCGCCCGGGGCGGCACGGGCACTGGTCGCCAAGGGGTTCGCCGGCTACCTCGAGGTGACGCGGCCGCCCGCGAGCGTGCCCTGGGTGACGGCATCGCCGGCAGCGCCCTTCGACGTCGAGACGCCGCTCGACCGGGGCGCGTCGGCGAGCACCGCCGGCCTCCGCGACGGCGCCGACGCCGCTACCGCCCCCGGGCTCCTGATCACCGGCGGCGACGCTCGCGCCCGCTGGGAAGCCACGCTCCCCTGGCTCGTCGGCGCCGTCGCCGCCGGGCGCCAGGCGCTGCTGCTGGTCCCCGAGCACGGGCAGGCGGAGACGCTGTCGCGTGCCGGCGCCCAGGCCGTGCCGACGCTGCGCTGGGGCGCCGATCTCGCGGACGAGCAGCGGTCGGCGGTCGCCGGCGAGCTCGCCGCCGGGACGCCGGCGCTCCTCGTGGGGACCTACCCGGCCCTTGCGCTCGACCTGCCCGGCCTGTCGCGCGTGGCCGTGTGGGACGCGGCCAGCAGCAGTCACAAGCAGCTCGCTGGGGCCCGCAGCGTCGGCCGCCGAGACGCCCTCGAACTCGCCCGTGCCGCCGGCGCCGCGTGGGCCTTCGTCGACCCGCTGGCGACCGCCGAACTGCGGGCCGCCGGCGCCGACCGAGAGATCGTGCTCCCGCGACCCCGCCCGCGTGCCGCCCTGCTCGACCTGCGCCACGAGCGGGGCTGGCCGCTCTGCGCGCCGCTCGTGCGCCTGCTGCGGCAGGTGGCCGAGCGACGCCGCCAGGCGCTGCTCGTCGTGCCGCGACGCGGCTACGCCGCGGCCCTCGGCTGCCGCTCGTGTGGCGAGGTCGTCATGTGCCCCCACTGCGACCTCCCGCTCCGCTGGCACGCGCGCATCGAGCGGTTGCGCTGCCACCGCTGCGGTGTCGAGGCCGCCGCGCCCGACGCCTGCCCCGCCTGCGGCGCCCCGGACCTCGCCCCCCGGCCGGGGGCCGGGACCGAGTGGGTGTCCGAGGCGGTGCAGGGCGTGGTGCCCACCCTGAGCGTGCTTCGCTGGGACCGCGACCAGCGCGACGACCTGGCCCCGCTCCTCGCCGGGGAGCCCGGGGTGATCGTCGGCACCACCGCGGCGCTGCGGCTCCCGCCGCTGCCGGACCTCGCCCTCGTCGCGCTCACGGCGGGCGACGCGCTGCACGACCACGAGGACGTACGGGCGGAGGAGGGGTCGCTGCGGGTGCTGCTGTCGCTGACCGACCTCGCCTCGTCGGCAAGACGGCCGCTGCTCGTCGCCCAGGTCCATCGCCCCGAGCACGAGGTGTGGCGCACCTGGCTCGCCGACGACCTCGACGCCGCCGTCGCCGCCTTCACCGAGCGCGTCGCGGCGCGCCGGCGGGCGCTCGGCTACCCGCCGGCCCGGCAGTGGGCGCGGGTCCAGATCACCCATCGCGATCGGGGCGCGGCCGCGGCCGCGGCGCACGCCCTGGCCGGTCGCCTGACGGCCGCGGGCCTGCCGCCGGACGACGTCCTCGGCCCCGCCCCCGCGCCGCTGGCGCGCGCCCGCGGGCGTTACGCCTTCCACGTGCTCGTCCGCGCGGACGACGAGGCGACGCTGGCCGCACGGCTCGTCCACGTGGACGCGCGACCCGGTGGGGGGGTCCAGGTGCGGGTCGACGTCGACCCCTACGACATCGAGACCTGGCTGGACTGACGGCGCGTTCCCCGACGCGCCGGGGCAGCCCCGCACGCACACGCTCACCGGGACGGCACGTATCATGGCCGCGATGCTGACGAACCGCCGCGCGCGCCACGACTACGACGTCCTCGAGACCTTCGAGGCCGGGTTGGTGCTCACCGGCAGCGAGGTCAAGTCGCTGCGGGCCGGCGGGGGCTCGATCGCCGAGGCGTACGCGCGTGTCGTCGGCGACGAGGTGTGGCTCGAGGGCGCGAACCTGCCGATGTACGCCCAGGCCTCCTACAACAACCACGAGCCCCTGCGCCGACGCAAGCTGCTCCTGCACCGGCGCGAGATCGGCGAGTTGCGCAAGGGCCTCGAGCGGCGCGGCCTGACGGTCGTCCCGCTCAAGCTCTACTTCGACGAACGGGGGCGCGCCAAGCTGCTCATCGCCCTCGCCCGGGGTCGCAAGAGGCACGACAAGCGTGCGGCCAGCGCCGAGCGCGACGCGCGCCGCGAGATGGACCGGGTGCTGAAGGGCGAGTCGCGGTGAAGCGGTTCGGCACGCTGATGGTCGCGGTCGCCCTGCTCGCCGCGGCGGCGGCGCAGCCCCAACTGTTGGTCAACGGCGTCGAGGTGCCCGGCGCCACCACCACGCTGGTCTCCGACGTCACGTACGCCCCCGCAGGCGACTTCGCTCGCGCGCTGGGCGCGGACGTGGACGTCGACCTCGGCGGTGGTCGCGTGACGCTGACGCTCGGCGCGGCGATCGTGCAGGTGGCGCTGGTGACCGAGGCGGCGCGCGTGGAGGCGCCTCGGCCAGCGATCGTGCGCGATGGCCGCGCGCGGCCGGGTCCCGCCGCCCTGTGGACCGGCGGCGAGGCCTTCGTGCCGGTCAAGGCCGTCGGCGAGGCCCTGGGGGGCCGGGTGGCCTTCCTCAGCGAGTCGGCCTCGGTCGCGGTCGTCTTGCCGCGTCCCAGCCTGAGCATGCGGCTGGAGGGCTTCGGGGCCAGCGAACGGCTGGTGTTCGCCCTCGACGCGCCCGGGCGCTACGTCACCTTCCACCACCCCGAGACCGGGGTGCTCGAGCTGCGCTTCGAGCGCGCGGACCCGCTGGTGACCCCGGCGCTCGAGGGCCGGTCGTTCGTCCGCGCGGCCATCGAGCGCGTCCGGGGCAGCAGCGAGGCCCGCGTGCAGCTCGCGCCCGGTGTCGAGCCGCGCGTGTGGAGCGTCCCGGCCGGCAGCGGGATGGAGGTCGTGGTCGCGTTCGGCGTGGGTGGGGCGGGGCAGGAGCCGATCCCGACGGTGTCCCGCACGCGCTGGGTCCTGGATGCCGGCCACCTGTCGCGGAGCGGTGCGGGCGCGCTGCCTGCAGACGTCGAAGGGGAACTGACGCGGGTGTTCGTGGACCTGCTCGCGGTCGAACTGGCTCGCGCGGGCATCGACGTCGAGCGCACGCGCACGGGCCCCGCGCCGGTGCCGCTGGCGGACCGGACGGCGATGGGCGTCGGGGCCGACGCGATGGTCACCGTCCACCTCGGGGACCTGCCCCGGCGCCAGGCGCGCCTCTACGTCCTGGACGACGCCGAGGCGGCGGATACCCTCGACCGAGCGATCCGCTGGAACGCCGAGTCGGCGTTGGATCGCGCCGGCACGGACGCGCTGCGTCGCTCCGTCCTGCTGCGCCTGGTGCCCGACCTCGCGATCGGACGTGACTGGGGCGCGGAACTGGCGCGTGCGCTCGCCTCCGCCGGTTGGACGGTCGACGGTCCCGTCGGCGCACCGCTCGCGGTCCTCGCCGGCGCGGCCGGGCGTGGCCTCTTCGTGGAGATGTCGGCCGACGACCTGCGCGATCCCGGCGCGGTCGACGAGCTGGCCCGAGCCCTGGTGAGCGCCTGGAGCGCGCTGGGCGGCCGCTGATGCGCCGCCCCCGGCGGTCGCTTGCCACGGTCGCGAAGCGAGACCCGGGCGGTCCCAGCTGGGCCGCCCCGCAGCTGCTCATCGCGGCCTTCGTCCTGCTCCTCGCCGCCGTCTTCGCCCTCACGGGCGGGGTGCCGCGGGTCGAACCGCCGCCGGCCGTCGGAGGGGGGGACGATGCCCCGCCGCCGGTCGTGGTCGAGGTCCGATTCGTCGTCGTCGACGCGCGGGGGCTCGAGCGGCCGGGCTACGCCGACGTCGCGCTGACCGGCGAGGACGACCCCAGCGCACGGCTGACGGCCGCCCTCGGCGCGCTGCGCGAGGATCTCGTGGCCAGCGGCGTGTGGCCCGCCGAGGCGGACGCCGCGACGGGCTTCGTCATCGAGCTCGATCGCAGGCGTCTCGCCGTGGTGGACGTTCCCGAGGCGCCGGCCGGCCTGCGTGTCGACGTCGACGACGAGCTGGCGGTCATGCGCTCTCTGGTGGCCACGGCTCGGGCGGCCGTGACGGCCGACGAGGTGAGGATCACGGTGGCCGGCGAGGAACGACCGTCGCTGTGGGGCAAGGTGGCGCCGCCGCCCGGTTGAGACCCGCAGAAGGCCGGGCCGGTACGGCATGCCGTGGGACGCCCCTGCGCCCGGCGCCGACGGCCGATCGGTCCCGCTTCAGGGGAACATGCGCGTGAGCATCCGCGGGAAGGGGATGACCTCCCGCAGGTGGTTCACGCCGGTGATCCAGGCGAGCGTGCGCTCGAGGCCGATGCCGAACCCGGAGTGCGGCACGCTGCCGAAGCGGCGCAGGTCGAGGTACCAGGAGAAGGCCTCCTCAGGGAGGTCGTGGTCCGCGATGCGCCGGCGCAGCAGGTCGAGGTCGTGGATGCGCTGCGATCCGCCGATGAGCTCGCCGTACCCCTCGGGCGCGATGACGTCGTTGCACAGCACCCGGCTCGGGTCGCCCGGCACGGGTTCCATGTAGAAGGCCTTCACCGAGGTCGGGTAGCGCTCGATGACGACGGGGCGGTCGAAGGCCTCACCCAGGATCGTCTCGTGCGGCGCGCCGAAGTCGTCGCCCCACGCGAGCGGGCTGCCGGCCTCCGCCAGGATCTCCAGCGCGCGGTCGTAGCTGATCACGGGGTAGTCGCCCGCCGCGGCGGGCGTCAGCTTGGCGACGTCCCGCTCGAGCATCTCCAGCTCGCGCCCGCGCCGTTCGATCACCCGGCCCACCAGGTACGACAGCATGTCGACCTGCAGGCGCACGTTGCCCTCGTGCTCCAGGTACGCGACCTCGGGCTCGACCATCCAGAACTCCAGCAGGTGCCGCCGGGTCTTGCTCTTCTCGGCCCGGAACGTCGGCCCCATCGTGTAGACCGCGCCCAGCGCCATCGCCCCAGCCTCGGCGTAGAGCTGGCCCGACTGCGACAGGTACGCCTTGCCCTCGTCGAAGAGGTCGATCTCGAAGAGGTTGGTGGTCCCCTCGACGGCGGTGGGCATGAAGAACGGGGCGTCGAAGCGGACGAAGCCGCGGTCCGCGAAGAAGTCGTGCACGCCCCGCTCCAGCTCGTCGCGCACCCGGAGGATGGCCCACGGCGCGCGGTGGCGCAGGTGGAGGTGCCGGTGGTCGGCGAGGAAGTCGACGCCGTGCTCCTTGGGCGTGATCGGGTAGTCGCTCGTCGCGTGGACGACCTCGATCGCGTGGGTGGCGAGCTCCACGCCGCTCGGCGCGCGCGGGTCCGCGCGAACGACCCCGCTGAGGCGCAGCGCGCTCTCCTGACCCAGCGCGCGGGCGGTCGCGAAGGTGGCCTCGTCGACGTCCTGCTTCGACACCACCGCCTGCACGAAGCCGCTGCCGTCACGCAGCTGGAGGAACGCGATCTTGCCGGACGAACGGCTGCCGGTCAGCCAGCCGGCCACCGTCACCTCGGCGCCCACGGCGGCAGGCAGGTCTTGGATGCGGGTGATGCCCATGCGCGAGAGCGTACCGCGGCTCAGGCGGGCGGACGGAGGGTCGCGGCGAGCTCGAGCGCCTCGACCACGCCGTCTTCCTCCACGTCGCCCACCACGCGGTCGAAGCGCGACTTCAGCCCCGGCTCGGCGTTGCCCATGACGACGGGGAAGCCGACCTGCTCCAGCATCGGCAGGTCGCCCGCGGTGTCGCCGACGGCCATCGCGTGCGACAGCGGGATCTTCAGGTGCGCGGCGAGGTCCTGCACGGCGCTGCCCTTCGACACGCCGGCCCGCGTCATGCTGATGAACAGCGTGTCGGGCTGCGCCGGCGAGGTCGCGCGACTGACGGTGACGCCATCGAGCGGCAGCCCCATGGCGGTGGGTTCCTGCTCCGTCGTCACCACCCACTGGGCGCGGATGACCGGTTCGGTCGCCACGACCTCGGACAGGTCGCGCACCAGCGGCTGGACGCCGATCATCCGACCATGGGTCTCGCTGATCTGCGTCTTGCGTTCGACGTAGAGGTGGTGCGGGGTGTAGACCTCGAGCACCAGGTTGTGTTCACGCGCGTGGCGGACGAGCTGCAGGGCCATCGCCTCGCGCAACGACGACGCCTTGAGCGTCTCGCCGTCCGCGAACGCCAGGTGCGCGCCGGACTGGAACACGTGCGGGTTGTTCGGCCCCACCCGCTTCACGACCCGCTGCGCCACGCCCAGGTTCGGCCGCCCGGTGCACACCACCAGCTTGATGCCGTCCTCGCGCGCCCGCTCGATCGCGGTCCACACCGCCTGCCTGACCTGGCCGCTCCGGCCGATCATGGTGTCGTCCAGGTCCAGGATGACGAGCGGGATCATGTGTCTCCTTCGCCGGCTTCGCCGGCGAAGGAGACCCGGCGAACGCCTTCGGCGTTCGCCCCTTCGCCAAGCGTCGGTTCGGTGGCGTCCGCGACCCGGCGAGCGCCTTCGGCGTTCGCCCCTTCGCCAAGCGTCGGTTCGCCGGCGGCATCCGTCTGACGGAGCAACGTCAGGCCGAGTTCCTCCAGCTGGCCCGGTTCGGCGGCGGCCGGGGCGTCGGTGAGCGGGTCGAAGCCGCGCTGGTTCTTGGGGAAGGCGATGACGTCGCGCAGGCTGCGCGCACCCGCCAGCAGCATGACGAGCCGGTCGAGGCCCCAGGCGATGCCGCCGTGCGGCGGCGTGCCGTAGGCGAGCGCGTCGAGGAAGAAACCGAAGCGCCGGCGCGCCTCCTCGGCGGTGAAGCCGAGCGCCGCGAACATCCGATGCTGCACGTCCTCGCGGTGGATACGCAGCGACCCTCCGCCGATCTCGCTGCCGTTGAGCACCAGGTCGTAGGCCCACGCCCGCACTCGCCCCGGGTCGCTCTCCAGCCACGCGAGGTCCTCGTCCCGCGGCCGCGTGAACGGGTGGTGCATGTACGTCCAGGCGCCCGTGTCGGCATCCTGCTCGAGCAGCGGGAAGTCGACGACCCACAGGAAGGCCAGCGCCTGCGCGTCGCAGGGCACCTCGAGCGTGTCGCGCAGATGCAGACGCACGGCGCCCAGCGCCGTGCACGCCGTGACCCAGCGGTCGGCGACGACGAGCCACAGGTCCCCGACGTCCGGGGACGCCGCGAGCAGGCCCGCCTGCTCGTCGGGGGAGAGCGCCTTGGCCAGCGGGCCGCCGAAGCCGTCCTCCGTGCGCCGCAGCCAGGCGAGGCCGGCGGCGCCGTGGCGCTTCGCGACGGCCTCGAGGCCCTCGATCGCCTTGCGGCTGAGGTGGGCGGCGAGCTCGGCGGGCACGCGGAGCCCACGGACGGCGCCACCGGCGTCCAGGGCCGACCGGAACGCGCGCACCTGCGTCGCCGCGAACAGCTCGTCGAGGACGGTGAGCTCGAGCCCGAAGCGCACGTCGGGCTTGTCGGAGCCGAAGCGATCGAGCGCCTCCCGGTAGCCGATGCGCGGGAACGGCGTCGCCACGCCGCGACCGGTGGCGCCGTGCACGACGGCCGCCATCAGCCCCTCGTTGAGGGCGAGGACGTCGTCCTGCTCCACGAAGGCCATCTCGATGTCGAGCTGGGTGAAGTCGGGCTGGCGGTCGGCCCGCAGGTCCTCGTCGCGGAAGCAGCGGGCGACCTGGAAGTAGCGGTCGACGCCACCCATCATCAGCATCTGCTTGAAGAGCTGGGGCGATTGGGGAAGCGCGTACACGTGGCCGGGCTGACCGCGAGCCGGCACGACGTAGTCGCGCGCCCCCTCGGGCGTGCTGCGCGTGAGCAGCGGGGTCTCGACCTGCACGAAGCCGTGCTCGTCCAGGTAGCGCCAGATCTCGCGGATAACGGCGTGCCTAACCAACAACGGCGCCATGGCGTCGGGGCGGCGCAGGTCGAGGTACCGGTGCCGCAGTCGCAGGTCCTCGTTGACGGCCCCCGCCTTGCCGGCGGCGTCGTCCAGCGGGAAGGGCGGGGTCCTGGCCTCGGACAGCACCGCCACCCGGCCCGCCACGACCTCGACGTCGCCCGTCGCCAGGCGATCGCTCCGCTGGCCCTCGGGACGCAGGCGCACCGCACCCTCGATCTCGACGACCCACTCGTTGCGCAGCGAGCTGGCGGTCGCGAACGCGGCATCGCCGGCGGCGGGCTCGACGACCACCTGCGTCATGCCATCGCGGTCGCGCAGATCGAGGAAGATGAGCCCGCCCAGGTCGCGCCGGCGGTGGACCCAGCCCTGGAGGAGGACGGCCTCGCCCTGGTGGTCGGCGCGCAGGGCGCCGCAAGTGTGCGTGCGTCGCATGGTGTTCCTCTCAGACCGCGTCGGACGCGGTCGACTCGGTGTCGGTCGTCGCCGGCGCGAGGGAGGTCTCGGCCAGGATCCAGTCCGGCAGTTGCCCCAGCGGCAGCCGGCGCTCGCTGCCGCTCGCGAGGTCCTTGAGCAAGACGACGCCGTCCGCCCGCTCGCGCGCGCCGAGCAGCCCCGCGAAGCGCGCGCCACTGCGATCGGCGTCACGCAGGCCCTTGCCCGGCGCCCGCCTGACGTACGCGTGCTCGACGCGGGCATGCGCACGCAGCCCCCTGGCGATCCCCGCGGCCTCCGCCACGGCCTCGTCGTCCATCGGCACCAGGAACAGCAGTGGCCGCTCGGCCGCGGGCAGCGCCACCTCGGCCTGGGCCAGCGCGTCGAGGACGCGCTCGATGCCGAACGCCCAGCCGATGCCGGGCACGTCGGGGCCGCCGAGCTGCGCGACGAGGCCGTCGTAGCGCCCGCCGCCGCCCAGCGCCGACTGCGCCCCGATGCCCTCGGCATGGATCTCGAAGGCCGTGCGGCGGTAGTAGTCGAGGCCGCGCACGATGCCCGGATCGACGTCGTAGGGGACCCCCCAGGCGTCGAGGCAGGCGGCGACGGCGTCGAAGTGCGCCCGCGACGCCGGGTTCAGGAAGTCCAGCGGACGCTTCAGGGGCGCGACCAGGGCGCGATCGCCGGGATCCTTCGCGTCCAGGACGCGCATCGGGTTGAGCCGCAGCCGCTCCCGGCTGGTCTCGCTGAGCTCCTCCGCGTGCGGCTCGAGGGCGCCGCGCAGGTAGGCGTTGTACGCCGCCCGGTCGTCCGGGTCGCCGACCGAACCGAGCGCCACCCGCACGCCGCGCAGGCCGAGGGCCCGCAGCACGTCCGCGAACAGCGCGATCGCCTCGGCGTCCGCGACGGGGGCGGCGGTCCCCACGATCTCCAGGTTGACCTGGTGGAACTGACGGTAGCGACCCCGCTGAACGTTCTCGGCCCGGAACGCGGGCCCGTGGCTCCACAGCTTCACCGGGCTCGGCCAGGTGTGCATGCCGTGCTCGACGAACGCCCGCAGGACCCCGGCGGTGAACTCCGGACGCAGCGTCAGCCGGCGCCCGCCGCGGTCGTCGAAGGTGTACATCTCCTTCTGGACGACGAGGTCGGCCGCCTCGCCGACCGAGCGCTCGAACACCTCGGCGAACTCGAAGACGGGGGTGGTGATCTCCTGGACGCCGGCCCGGCCGAGCACGCGGGCCGCGGCGTCGATGACGTGGTGCCAGCGGGGCTGGTCGGCGGGGAGGCGGTCGTTCGTGCCCTTGACGGCGCGCAACTTCATCGCCGCGAGTCTACACGTCGCCGCCAGCGGCGTCCCGGGACCGCCGACCGGGCGGGACACGGCACGAAGAAGCGCCCGACCGCGCGGCGTTCACGCGGTCGGGCGCACGAGCGCGTTCGCGCCGTCAGGGGAGGTCGAGGGGCAGGCCGTTGCTGAGGGTGCCGCCCACGACGACGAACACGTAACCCGGGCCCACGCGCGCCGGAGGGTCGAAGGTGATGCGGGTCGTCGCCCAGTTCGCGACGGTCACCTCGACGCCGCCCTTGCCGTTCATGTCCGCGCCGACCAACACGTAGCTGCCCTCGCCGCCGCCGCCGAAGTAGCGGCCCTGCAGCAGCACTTCGCCGTCGGCGTTCGGGGGGCTGGCACTGATGAGGCGTGGGACGACGTTGGTCGCGACCAGGGACGTCGGCGCGCACGCGGCGAGCAGGATGGCGATCAGTCCGGTGAGCACCAGGACGGTACGCTTCACGGTGGAGCCTCCTCTGGCGCCAGCGTACGGGGCGGGGTGCGGGGCGTCAATGACAACTCTCACGGAACGGGGGCGGTCGTGGGGGCGATCGCCGAGCGGCGCTGGCGCCACGCACCGTTGCGGCCTCGACCCGCCCCCCGTCGACCCTGGCCGCGCAGCGATGCCCCGGCGCCGGTGACGCACCCCCCGCGCTA
>JAABRV010000055.1 GCA_011390735.1 Trueperaceae bacterium
AAGCCCGCGTCGTGAGCGCGATGGACGACGCCCGGGACGAACGCGAGGCGACGCAGCCGGACACCGGCCGGGCGGTCGACCGCGAAGAGGGTGGCGCCCTCGGTGAGGGCGACGAGCTCGACGAGGTCGAGGTCTGGCGGACCGAGCTCGCGCGCGCCAACGAGGCGCTCGAGTTGGCGCGCGCCGAGCTGACGGCGGCCGAGGACCGCGCCCTGCGGGCGCGGGCGGAGCTCGAGAACCTGCGGCGACGCCAGCAGGCCGAGCTCGAGCGCGCGCGTCAGCAGGGCCTCGACGGCGCGCTGTTACCGGTGCTGAGCGTGCACGACGACCTCGAACGCGCGCTCGCGGCGGCGGCGCAGAGCAACGACCCGGCCTCGATCGTGCCCGGCGTGGAGGCCGTCCTCGCGGGCCTGCTGCGAAAGCTCGAGACGCTGGGTCTCGAGCGCACCGGTGAGCCGGGCGAGGCCTTCGACGCCGACCGCCACGAGGCGATCATGGCGGTCCCCGCCAGCGAGCCCGGCCAGGGCGGCACGATCCAGTCGGTGTTCGAGGCCGGCTTCGTGCAGGGCGACCGGCTGGTGCGGCCCGCACGCGTCGTCGTCTACCAGGAGGCGTGAGCGCCACGCCGCCGCGCGGCGGCGGGCAACCCCCGCCGCCGCGCGGCGGCCGGGCACACGGGAGCGGAACAGACCATGGCCGCCTACAAGGACTACTACCAGGTACTGGGCATCGCCCGCGACGCGTCCGAGAAGGACGTGCGCCGGGCGTTCCGTAGCCTGGCGGCCAAGCACCACCCGGATCGCAACCGCGACGACCCCGGCGCCGAGGAGCGCTTCAAGGAGATCAACGAGGCCTACACCGTCCTCTCGGACCCTGAGAAGCGCAAGGTCTTCGACCAGTTCGGGGCCGGCGGCCCGCCGCCCGGCGGGTTCGCCGGCGGCGGCTTCCCGGGCGGCGGCTACCCGCACGGCGGCACCACCTTCTACGGCAACGTCCGTCCGGAGGACGCCGCCGGCTTCAGCGACTTCTTCCGCTCCCTCTTCGGCGGTGGCGTCGGGGGTGGCTCGCCGTTCGGCGGCGGCTTCGGCGAGGACCCGTTCGCGGGTCCGACCCGCACCGCGCCGCGGCCGCGGACCGTCGAGGCCAACCTCAACGTCGAGCTCGAGCGCGCGTTCCACGGCGGACCCATGAGCGTCCGCGTCGACGGCAAGGCGCTCGAGGTCACGATCCCGGCGGGCGTGCGCGACGGCGCCAAGCTGCGCCTGCGGGGCCAGGCGCCCGGGGGAGGCGACCTGCTGCTGGTGATTCGCCACACGCCGCACCCGCGCTGGCGGCTCGACGGCACCACCCTCCACGTCGTCGCCGACGTGCCCGACCACGTGGCCGTCCTCGGCGGCAGCGTGCGGGTGCGGACCCTCGATGGCGACGTCGACCTCACCGTCCCGCCGGGCACCGCCAGCGGACGCAAGCTGCGCCTGCGCGGGCGCGGCTGGCCGCTGACGACCGGCGCGCGCGGGGAAGGCGCCGCCGAGCCGGCGCGCGGCGACGCGGTGGCCGAGGTGCGGGTCGTGGTCCCGCGCGCCCCCAGCGAGGCGCAGCGCGAGGCCTACCAGCGGTTGCGCGAACTCGACGCGGCCGACGGTGACTGACACCGGCCTCTGGTAGCCTGCCGCATGCAGCGACTCCGCCCGTTCCGTCCGCTGGCCGCCCTGCTGGCCCTCCTCATCCTCGCCCTTCCGACGCTCGCCGCCGCCGAGGACGACCCCGTCCTCGTCGAGCTCGGCGCGACGCGCGAGCGCTCCAGCGCCGTGCTCCAGCGCTTCGACATCGCGGTCCGCGGGCTGATCGCCAGCCAGGGCGGCGTGTACTCCGTCGAGACGATGGAACAGCTCTACCCGTTCCTCCCGCAGTTCCTGGAGCAGCGCGCCGGTGAGATCGTGCTCATCGACGCCGCTCGCGCACGCGGCCTCGCGGTCGACGACGAGGTCGTCGACGGCATCCTCGCCCAGGCGCGCGAGCAGTTCCCGGACGAGGCCGCCTTCGACGCGGTCCTCGCCAACGCCGGCTTCGGCGACGTCGAGCAGCTGCTCGTGGTCCTGCGCGAGGAGCAGCTCGTGCAGCTGCTCTTCGCCGAGCTCGAGGAAGAGATCGTGCTGAGCGAACTCGAGATCCGGGTCGCCTACGAGGCCCTCAAGCCGCAACTGACGCAGCCCGAGCAGGTCTGCGCCCGTCACATCCTGGTCGACGACGAGGCCGGTGCGGCCGCGCTCTCCCGCGCCGCGCGCGCCGGCGCGGACTTCGCCGCGATGGCGACGACCGCGTCGACCGACCGTGGCTCTGCGGAGCGCGGCGGCGACCTGGGCTGCTTCGCGCAGGGGATGATGGTGCCCGAGTTCGAGGCCGCCGCCTTCGCGGCCGAACCCGGCGTCGCGACCGAGCCCGTCCAGAGCGACTTCGGCTGGCACGTCATCCTGGTCGAGCGGCGCGTGCCGCCGCAGGTGCTGTCGCTCGAAGAGGTCCGGGTGCAGCTCGAGCAGCAGCTGCGGAGCGAGCGCGTCGACGCGACGATCCAGGCGTACATCGCCTCCTCGGGCGTGCGCACCTACCCGGAGCGCATCCCCGAGTTCGCGGACGCCTACGGCAGCGACGAGTAGCTGCCCGCACGCGCGACCGACCCGACCCCTTGGACCCCGAGGCGCGCCTGCCTCGGGGTCCTGCGCGTCGCTGCGCCGGGTCTTCGTTGGGGTCGGCCCGGCCTCAGGGCGCCAGACGGCTCCGGACCCAACCGTCCGCCCCGCGCTCGTAGCGGAAGCGGTCGTGCAGGCGCGAGGCGCGACCCTGCCAGAACTCCATGGCGTGGGCGGTCACGGCGAAGCCGCCCCAGAACGGCGGCCGCGGCACCGCCTCGGGGAAGCGGGCCTCCGCCTCCGCCAGCGCCTGCGTCAACGCGCCGCGGTCGGCCAGCGGCCGGCTCTGGAGCGAGGCCCAGGCGGCGAGTTGGCTGCCCCGGGGGCGCAAGGCGAAGTAGGCGTCGGCGGTCGCGTCGTCGACCGGCGCCGCGACCCCCTCGACCCGGACCTGTCGCTCGAGCGCGTCCCACCAGAAGGTCAGGGCGCAGCGGGCCTCGCCCCTCAGGGCGAGCGCCTTGCGGCTCTCCAGGTGCGTGTAGAACACGAAGCGGCCGTGCTCCAGCCCCTTGAGCAGCACCATGCGCAGCGACGGCGCGCCGTCCGGGTCGACGGTGGCCAGCCCCATCGCGTTGGGCTCGAGCAGGCCCGCGGCGATCGCGTCGGCCAGCCAGGCCGCGAACTGGCGCAGCGGATCCGGGTCGAGGTCGGCGAGCTCGAGGGCGCCGTCGCGGTACTGGGTGCGGAGGTCGGCTAGACGCATGCGTCAGGCTACGACCTGAGGGTACCGTGGCCCATGGACGACGCTACGCCCGCCGCCCACCGCCTGGCCGACAGCACGAGCGTCTACCTCCGGCTTCACGCCCACCAGCCCGTGGCCTGGTGGCCCTGGGGCGACGCGGCCCTCGCCGAGGCCCGCGCGCGCGACGTGCCGGTCCTGCTGTCGGTCGGCTACGCCACCTGCCACTGGTGCCACGTCATGGCGCGTGAGTCGTTCGACGACCCCGAGGTGGGCGCCCTGATGAACGAGGGCTTCGTGAGCGTCAAGGTGGACCGTGAGGCGCGGCCCGACGTCGACGCCGTCTACATGGCGGCGCTCCAGATGCTGACGGGCAGCGGGGGCTGGCCGATGACGCTGGCCCTGACCCCCGACGGTCGACCCTGGTACGCCGGCACCTACTTCCCCCCCGACGACCGCTTCGGGCGTCCCTCGTTCCGCCGGGTCCTCACGGCGCTGAGCCACGCCTGGCGCGAGCGGCGGAGCGAGGTGGAGCGCGCCGCCGACGAGGTCGCCGCGGCCCTCGCGCGCCTCGAGGGGGGCGCTCCAGCCAGGGGGGCGTCGGCCGCCACGAACGCGGCGACGGCCGTCCAGGTGGCGCCCGCGCCGGACACGCGGCCGAGCACGCGGCTGGCGGAGGCGGAACCGCTCGTGCTGCAGGCGCTGCAGGCGACCTACGACGCCGCCCGCGGCGGCTTCGGCGACGCGCCGAAGTTCCCGCCGCACGCCGCGCTGCGGTGGCTCGAACGGGTGCCGGGCGAAGGCGCCGACGCGATGCGCCACCGCACCCTGCGCGCGATCGTCGACGGTGGCGTCACCGACCAACTCGGCGGCGCGCTCCACCGCTACGCGGTCGACGGCGCCTGGGCCGTCCCGCACTTCGAGGTCATGCTCGTCGACCAGGCGCAGATGCTGCCCCGCCTGGCGCGGGCGGCGACCGAGACGGGCGACGCCCGCCTCGCGTGGGGCGCGACCGCGATGCTCGACGCCCTCGAGCGCGACCTCCTGCGCGACGACGCGCTGTTCGCCACCGGGCTGGACGCCGAGGCCGACGGCGTCGAGGGCGGCTTCCACACCTGGACCCCGGAGGAGCTCGCGAGCGCCCTGCCCGAGGGCGACGACGCCGAGGTCGCGGCCAGGGTCTTCGGGGTGACGCCGGCGGGTCCGCTCGAGGGCCGCTCGGTGCTGGCGTGGAACGGCGACGACGACGGTGGCTCGGGCGAGGTGGCAGCCGAGCGCGTCGCATCGCTGCGGGCCCGCCTGCTGCGGGCGCGCGCCGAGCGACCGCACCCGAGGCGCGACGACCCCGCCATCACCGCCTACGTCGGCCTCATGCTGCGCGGGCTGCTCGAGGCGGCCGACCACCTGCCGCCCGCCGGCGCCGCGCGGGCGCGCGCCCGCGCGCTCGAGGCCGCCGACGCCCTCTGGGCGCGCGCCTGGGACGGTCGCAGACTGCGCCGCCTGGTCGACGCGCCGCCCGGCGACCCCGACCACGGGGTCGCGCTGCTCGACGACCAGGTGCACGTGGGACTGGCGTGCCTGGCCCTGCACCGGGCGACCGGCGACCGCCGCCACCTGGCGCGGGCGCTCGACCTGGCCGAGGCCGTGGTGGCGGACTTCGCGCTGCCCGATGGCGGCGTCGCCACCGTCCCGCGCGACGCCCCCGTCCCATTGGTGCGGGCGCGCGACGGCCTCGACGGCGCGACCCCGGCGGCGGAGCCCGCGGCGGCGCTGCTGCTCGCCCTCGCCGCCGCCTGGACGGAGCGCGACGACTGGCAGGCGGCGGCCGAGGCCGCGCTGGCCGGGGTCGCGGGCATGGCCCGCACGGCGCCGACCGCGGCCGTGTCCGCGCTGATCGCCGCCCGCGCTTTGCGCCGTCCGCCGCACCAGGTCGCCGTGGTGGGTCCCGCCGACGACCCGCGGACGATCGCGCTGCTCGAGGCCGCCCGCGCCCACCCCGGCGGCGCCTGCGTGCTCCGCAGCGACGGCCCCGACGACCCGTGGACGGCGCGGATCCCGTGGCTCGCCGGCCGCGGCGCGGTCGACGGTCGACCCACCGCCTACGCCTGCGCCGCCGGCGCCTGCCGCCTGCCCGTGCACGCGGCCGACGACCTGGTCCGCGAGCTCGCCGCCCTGGACGCGGCGCGCGCACTCGACGCGGGGCGCGAGCGCGCCGCCCTGGACGCGGCGGGCACGCTCGGCGGCTCGCCGCCCGGAGCGGACGCCGCCGGGGACGGCTGACGGGACGGCGCGTGGCCTGGCGGTGGGTGGTGGGAGGGCCCGGCGCGGGCAAGACCGAGCGCGCGGTCGCCGCCGCCCGGCGCGCGGCCGCCGAGGGCCGCCGCGTCGCCTGGGTCGGGCTGCCCGCGCAGCGCGACCAGGCCCTGCGGCGCCTCGTCGCCGACGGGCCGCTGCTTGGCGTCGAGTTCCTCACCTTCCAGCAGCTGGCGCTGCTGCAACTCGGCCGCGCGAACCGGCTGCGCCCGCAGATCCTCGCCACCGCCCGGCTCGCGTTGGTGGCCGAGGCGCTGGCGGAGCGCTTCGGCGCGCTGCCGACGCCGGGCGAGGCCAGTCTCTTCACGCGGGCCATCGCCGAGGCCAAGCGCCACGGGCACGGATCCGACCGGCTGGCCGAACTGGCAGCCGGGCTCGGCAGCGGCGCGGGCGAGACCGCCCGGCTGGCCGAGGTCTTCGCCGGCTACGAGCGGCTGAAGGGGGAGGCGTGGGACGACGACGACGTGCGGGCGGCGGCGCAGGCGGCCGCCAGGGGAGCGTCGCCCGAGGCGCTGCGCGGCTGGCTGCCGGCCGACCTGCTGGTCGTCGACGGCTGGCGCGAGGTGCCGCCCGCCGACCTCGCCTGGCTGCGGGCCATCGCCGGGGCCGCCGACGTGGTGGTCACGTCGGCGACCGAGCCGCCCGCCGGCTGGGTCGCCGGGGCGGCGATCGAGCGCCTCGCCGATCGTCCCGTCAGGCTCGATGCGTGGCGCTTCGCCAACCCGGTCGCCGAGGTGCGCTGGGTGCTGCGGGCGGTGGCGCGCGACCTGGCCGAGGGCGTCGACCCGCGCGACGTCGCCGTGATCGCGCCGCCCGGCGCGGCCCGCGCGCTCACGGCGCTGGCTGGGGAGTTCGGCGTCGCCCTGGCGGACGAGGCGCCCCGCGCGCTGGTCGATCTCCCGTTCGGTCGCGTGCTGGTCGACCTGCTCGAGCTCCCCGAGCACCCGACCGCCGGTCGTCTGCTGGCGGTGCCCGCCTTGTCCGAACTCGGGCGGCGCGCGCTGGCGGAAGGGCTGACGGGGCGGGAGGCCATCGGCCGGCTGGCCGCGGACGCCGGCCTGGTGGCCGCCTGGGACGACTGGCTCGCAGCCCTGACGCCGGCGGAGGACGGCCCCGCGTGGGCCCGCGAGGTGGTCGCGCTGGCGGCGGACCTGCTGCTGGGGGCGGGGGCAGCGACCGCGGCCGGCGGCGGGGCGACGGTCGCCGACGCGTCGGCCGCCGCCGTCGCCCGGGCCCAGGAGGCCGCGCTGCGACGGGCGCAGGAGGCGGCGCGGCTCGCGACCGGCGAGGGCTTCCGCGCCTGGTGGCTGGCGCTGCTGCGCGCCTCGAGCCTGCGCGAGCGGCCGCGTCCCGGCGTGGCGCTGATCGAGCCGCGGCGCGCCGCCGGGCGCCGCTTCCGCCGCGCCTACCTGGTCGGCGCGGTCGCCGGCGCCTACGACCTCGGCGAGCGCGAGGACTACTTCGTGCCCGAGGAGGCGCGCCTGCCTTCGGCCGCGCTCGACGGCGCGAGCGACGCCGGCCTGCCGCGGCGCTACCGCGGACTCGACGCCGCCTGGCGCGCGGAGTTGCGCGCCCGGGCCGACCACGTGACCGTCACGCACGCGGATGCCGACCGTGGCGGGCCCCTGCGCGCCGACGAGGCGCTCCTCGGCGCGGCGCGTGGCGCCCGTCCGCCCGACCTCCCCAGCGCGAGCGCGCTCGAGGTGTTCGCGGCCCAGCCGTTCGAGGCGCTGGGCGCGAGCGAGGCGGGCGGACCGACGACGGTGGAGACGCTCCGACGTGCCCAGGAGTGCGCCTTCCAGGCGTGGGCCGCGCCGCTCGCCGACCCCGATCCGCGCGGCCCCTGGGCGCGCCGCGCGCGCCGAGCGCTGACGTCGGAGGACCCCTGGAGCGACGACCGCGCGGCCGCGCTCGCCGCCGAGTTCCCGCTGCTCGCGGGGTGGCTGGCCGCCCAGCGCGATGCGCTGGCGCGGCTGCGCTACGGGGTGCGGCTCCGCGGCGAGGGCACGGAGGCGCGGCTGGACGCGGTCGAGCGCGACGGGACGCGCGTGACGATCGTGCGCTTCCTGCTGCCGGGAGACGAGGCGCTCGCGCCCGTGCGGCCCGACCTCCGCTGGAACGAGCTGTGGGCGGCGGACCTGTTGCGGCGGCGCCACGCCGCGACCTGCAAGCGGGTCGACGTGGTGGCCTGGCCGCTGGGTGGGGAGCCGCGGCTGCTGACGCCCGACGGCGTGGACGCGCCTGCCCTGGCCGCCCGGCGGCGCCAGCTGCGCCGGACGGTCAGCGAGGCCCGCGACCGTTGGGCGGCGGGCCCGCCGCGGCCTTCCCCCGGCTACCGCTGCGTGACCTGCCCGGTGGCCGACCTCTGCCGCGCGGGGACGGCCGCGCGGTGAGGGTGCGCGTCGCCTCGGCCGGGACGGGGAAGACGACCTCGCTCGTCCTGCGGGTGGTGCACGCGATCGACGAGGGGGTGCCGCTGCGGCGCATCGCCGCGGTCACCTACACCCGCACGGCCGCCGCGGAGCTGCGGGTCCGGGTCGGCGAGGCGATCGGCGCGCTGCTGCGCGAGGGCCGTTACCTGGGTGACGTGATGCGCCTCGACGAGGCCCGGCGGCCCGCCTTCGAGGAGGCGTCGCGTGAGCTCGGCGGCGCCACGATGGTGACGATCCACGGCTTCCTCATCCAGGCGCTGCGGTCGGTGGCGCCGAGCCTCGGCCTCGACCCGGACTTCGTGCCCTACGGCGAGGGGGAGGCGCAGGCCACCTTCGAGGAGGAGCTGCGCAGCCTGCTGTTCGTCGCCGAGGTCCCCCACCACCCCCTCGCGGCCGTCGTCGGGCGGCTGGGGGAGACCGCAGCCGACGAGGCGATGGCGCTGTTCGGGCGGCGCTCGCTCGCCCCCGACCTGCGGCCCGTCGACGACGGGGCGGCCGACCTGTGGGCGCTGCAGCAGGCGGCCTACGACCGCTGGCTGGCGCGCATGGGGCCCGCGCGGCTGGCGCCCTCCGAGATCGAGCGGCAGGCGCTCAGGTGCGTCGAGGCGCCCTCCCTGGCCGCCCGCTGGGTGGCGCGCGCCCCGCTGCTGCTGGTGGACGAGTTCCAGGACGTCAACCCGCTGCAGGGGCGCCTGTTCGAGGCCCTGGAGCGCGCCGGCGCGCAGGTGGAGGTCGTCGGCGACCCCAAGCAGTCGATCTACGGCTTCCGGCAGGCGGACGTCGAGGTGTTCCGCCGCGCCGCCCGCCGAGCCGAGCAGGCGGGCACCCTCGACGCGCCGTTGGTGGAGACCCGCCGGCACACGCCCGAGGTGACCGCGCTGCTCAACCACCTGACCGGTCGGCTGGCCGAGGAGGGCTGGGGCTTCGGCCCGGAGGAGGCGCCGGACGTCCGGCCCGCCGGGGAGCAGGCGTCGCGGACGGGGCGCGTCGAGCTCCACTGGTGGCGGGACGACGCGCGCGGCCTCGGCGAGCTGCGGGCGGCCGAGTTCGGCTGGCTCGCCGGCAGGCTGCGGCGGCTGCGCCACGAGGGGCGCCCATGGGACGACATCGCGGTCATCGCCCGCTCGCATGCGGCGCTGGCCGCGGTCGAGGCGGCGCTGCGCGCGGCGGCCGTGCCGGCGGTGCTGCGCCAGGGGCGCGGCTTCTTCACCCGGCCCGAGCTGCGCGACCTGTGGCACGCGCTGCGCGTGGCGCTCGACCCGCGTGGCGTGTCGCTGGCCGCCTTCCTGCGCGGGCCGTTCGGCGGCCTCGACGCCTCGGCGGCGGCCGCCGTCGCCCGAGACCCCGATCCCGAGATCGCGCTGCGGCAGCGTGCGCCCCGCGCGGCCGAGCGGCTGGCCGCCGTGCGTGCGCTCGTCCGCGGCGACCCCGCCCGCGCGGTCGCGCGCCTGGCGTACGAGCCGCTCGTCGACGGCGTGCCGTTCGTGGCGCGCTGGCCGCGGCGCGCGCGCGACAACGTCGACGCCCTGGTGGTGGCCCTGGCGGAGCGACCGCCGGGCGACCTCGAGCGCCTCCTCGACGGCTTCGAGCGGCTGGCGCGCGAGACCGACGCCGGCGACGTGCCGCAGGCGGGGGACGGCGTCACCCTGCTGACCGTGCACGCGGCCAAGGGGCTGGAGTGGCCGGTGGTGGTGGTCGTCGACGCCGGGGCGCGCGGCTGGGAGCGGGACGCGCCGGTGGCGGTCGACGCCCGCGACGGCCGCCTCGCGCGGCGCGGGACGCCGGCGTACCAGGCGCTGGAGAGCGAGCGGCGGGCGCGGGCCGAGGGCGAGACCTTTCGCGCGCTGTACGTGGCGCTCAGCCGGCCGCGCGACGAGCTGATCGTGACGGGCAGCCAGGGCGCGCAGGGGCCGGGACCGTGGCTGCGCGCCTTCCACGTCGCCGGCCTGGGGCCCACGGGGACCGGCGACGGGCGGCCCGCCGCCGTCGCCCGTGCGCTCGGCGTGGTGCTCGAGCAGCATGGGGACGGGGGTAGCGCGGTGCCCGTCGCCGCGCCCGAGCCGCCGGCCGCGTTGGCCGCCGCCGCCCCGTGGGCCGGCCGCGTACCCGCGCCGCCGCCGTTCCCGCCGGTCGTCAGCCCGTCGTGGGTCGTGCTCGAAGGCGCCGGGCGGGCGCCGGAGGCGCGCGTGCGGGCGCCCTGGCCAGCGCCATTGGCTTCGCCAATGGCGGCACCATCGGCTTCGCCAATGGCGGCACCATTGGCGGCGCCGATGGCGGCGCCGCCAACGACGCCGGGCGACGCCGGCGACGGGATCGGGGACGATGACCTGCGTCCCGCCGATCCCGCCGCCGGAGAACGCCTCGCCGGCCGCGGGACCGCCGTCGGCACGCTGGTCCACGACGCGCTCGCGCGCGTGGGCGTGCGCGCCGGGGCCGGCGACGACGACTTGGCCGGCCTCGCCGGCCAGGAGGTGCTGTTCCCCTTCCCGGCCGAGGCGCGCGCGGCGATCCTCGGCGAGGTCCAGGAGCTGCTGGCCGGTTTCTGGGCGCTGGTGGCCGCGGGGGAGTTGCCCGGGCCGGGAGACGCGGACGAGGAGCACGCCGAGCTCCCCTTCGCCTTCGAGGCCGGCGGCAGCACCTGGCAGGGCGTCATCGACCGGCTGACCCGCGCGGGTGACGCGTGGCGGCTCGACGACTACAAGACGGACCGGCGGCTCGATCCCGAGCGGTACCACTTCGCCATGGCGACCTACGTCCGGGCGGTGGAGCTGGTGCGTGGCGTGCGGCCGGTCGCCCGCCTCGTCGACCTGCGTCGACGCCGCGTGGTGACGCTCCCGGACGAGACCCTGCGGGCGGCGTGGCAAGAGCGCGTCGGGGCCTGACCGTGCCCCGGGCGGCTCAGCGGCTCGACGTGTCGGTCGCGGCGGCGGGCGGGGCGCCGAGGCTGGGCCGGTCGCGCGGCCTACGCGCGTACTGCACGGCGTTGCCCGACTTGCCGACGACGTCGAGGCAGGCGCCCGCGCGGAGGCAGTAGGTCAGCTTCTGGGCGGTGCTGCGGCTCATCCCGCTGCGCGCGGCGAGCTCGGCGGTGCCGAACGGGTCGGCCAGGGCCTCGGGTAGGAGCGCGAGCAGCCCGGCGTGCCCGCGCCAGCGGCGGCGTTCGAGCACCGCCACGAGGCGGCGGTCGACCGTCACCCAGCCGCGCCGGCGCCAGGCGACGCCGGCGCGGTGTTCGCGCCACTCCTCCTCCTGGATGAGCGCCAGCTCCAGCTCGAGCCCGGGGTGATCGAGCAGGTCGGTGATGCCCACCAGCTCGCGGGCGACGTCGGCGGGGTGACCGCGCTTGGGCGAGCGGCGCCGCGTGGGCGGCTCGCCGAGCTTGACGATCCACTTCTCCACCGTCACCGGCAGCACGAGGCGGACCGGGTGCTCGGCGAGCAGCCGCCGGAGCTTGCGCCGCAGCTTGCCGACGCCGCGGGTCTGGACCTCGATGAGGAGGCCGTCGTGCACCGCGTCGATGACGAACCCCGCGACCGGCACCTCGAAGGCCGCGCCCGCGGGCGCCAGCGACCGCTTGAGCGCGTCGTGGAGCGGCGTCTCGTTGAGGGCGCCGATGGTGGGCACGCCTCGGAGCCTACCAGTCGCCCAGGACCGCTTGGCAATTGCCCAGGTCGCGGCCACGATGGCCCCGCGAACGGTGCATCCTGACGGCATGGTCAGCGAGAGCGCACCGGTGGTACGTCTGCAGGGTCTGCCCGGCATGCTGCGGCGGGTCGTGAGCCGTGAGCCCTCCGGGGACGCCGTCGGTGGCGACGCCCCGGCGCCGCGGTGGCTGTGGGAGGGCGCGGTGGACGGGCCGGGGTTGGCCGCGCTGCTGCGTTCGATGATGGTGCACGGCCGGGTTCCCTGCGACGTCGACGGCCGACCGCACCGCGCGCAGGCGGTCGGCTGCTGGTACGACGCCGGCCGCGGCACGGTGGTGGTGGAACTGGCCGCCGGGCCCGAGCCCGTGGCCTGACGCGGTTGGTAGGCTCGGTCGATCTTCCGAGGAGGTCGCATGCCGCAGCCACCCGCACCCGAAGGCGACGCCCGCCCCGCCCCGCCGGCGGTCGTCGACCAGCTCGTCACCCGCCACCACCAGACGACCATCGGCGGCGCCACCGTGCGCTACACCTCCACGACCGGGCGCATCGTCCTGCACCAGGAGAAGCGCAAGGACGGCGACGCCACGGCCACCTGGGAGGGGGCGCGGCCGCGGGCCGAGGTCTTCTTCGTGGCGTACGCCCGCGAGGGCGCCGGCGATCCCGCGCGGCGGCCGGTGACGTTCTCGTTCAACGGTGGCCCCGGCTCGTCGTCGGTGTGGATGCACCTGGGGCTGTTGGGCCCCAAGCGGGTGCGCCTACGGGACGACGGCATGCCGGTCCCGCCGCCGTACCAGCTGGTCGAGAACGAGGCCAGCCTGCTCGACGTCAGCGACCTGGTGTTCATCGACCCGGTCGGCACGGGCTTCAGTCGCGCGGTCACGGGCGAGAAGCCGAAGGACTTCCACGGCTTCGATGGCGACGTCGAGAGCGTCGGTGACTTCATCCGGCTGTGGATCTCGCGCTTCGGCCGCTGGTCGTCGCCGAAGTACCTCATCGGCGAGAGCTACGGCACCACCCGCGCGGCGGCCCTGGCGGGCTACCTCATGGACCGGCACGCGCTCTACCTCAACGGCCTCATGCTCATCTCCAGCGTGCTCGACTTCTCGACCGTCCGCTTCGAGACGGGCAACGACCTCCCGCCGCTGCTCTTCCTCCCCACCTACGCCGCCGCGGCCCACTACCACGGCAGGCTCGACGCCGAGCTGCAGGCGCGCCCGATCGACGAGCTGCTCGCCGAGGTCGAGGCGTGGACGCTCGATCGCTACGGTCCCGCGCTGCTGCGCGGCGATGCCTTGCCGGACGACGAGGTCGACGCGCTGGCGGCCGACCTCGCGCGCTACACCGGCCTCGACGTGGGCTACGTGCGCCGCTGTCGCCTGCGGCTCGACATCCACCGCTTCACCAAGGAGCTGCTGCGCGAGCGCGGCCGCACGGTCGGCCGGATCGACGCCCGCTACACGGGCGTCGATCGCGACGGAGGCGGCGAGAAGCCCGAGTTCGACCCCTCGATGGGCGCCACCATGGGCGCCTACGGCGCCACCGTCAACGACTACCTGCGGCGCGAGCTCGGCTTCGACAGCGACCTGCCGTACGAGGTCATCTCGAGCCTCTACTCGATCTGGGACTACGGCAAGTTCCAGAACCGCTTCGTCAACGTGGCCGAGACCCTGCGCCGCGCGATCGCCACCCACCCGTTCCTCAGGGTCTTCGTCGCCAGCGGCGTCTACGACCTGGCGACGCCCCACTTCGCCACCCGGTACACGCTCGACCACCTGGGCCTGCCGCCCGAGCTGCGCGGCAACCTCGAGGAGGTCCGCTACCACGCCGGGCACATGATGTACGTCGACGTCGGCATCCTGCGGCAGATGAAGGGCGACCTCGCGCGCTTCGTGCGCGCGGCGGCCGACCCCGAGCGCGCGAGTCCGCTGGCCCCCTGAGCGGTGGTCCGGGGCGGCGGCGCCCGCGAGCGCCGCCGCCCCGCGACTAGGTTCCGTCCTCGGCCAGGGCCGTTCGCACCGCGGCCTGCGCCGCGCGCGGGTCCGCGCGGCCGCCGGTCGCGCGCATCACCTGACCCACGAAGAAGCCGACGAGCGCCTGCTTGCCGCCCCGGAACGTCGCCGCCTCGTCGGGGTGTTGGGCGACCGCCGCGCGGGCCGCCGCCAACAGCGCATCCTCGTCGTCGAGGCGCGCGAGGCCGCGCCGCTCGACGACCGCGCGCGGGTGCCCCTCGCCGGCGGCCACCGCGGCCCACGCCTCGCGCGCGCCGCCCGCGTGCAGGGTGCCGTCGGCGAGCAGGGCCAGCAGTTCGGCCAGCGCCTCGCCCGTCAGCGGCGTGGGCAGCTCCCCGCGCCGCCGCAGTTCGCCGCGGGTCTCCTGCGCCACCCAGGGTGCCGCCGTGGTGAGCTGCGCGCCCGCGGCGAGCGCGTCGGCGAGCAGGCCCGCGAGCGCCGGCTCGGCCGCGATCAGCCCGGCGTGGGCCGGATCGACGCCGTCCGCGATCCAGCGCTCGGCCGCCGCCCGGTCCCCAGGGGCGAGGCCGGCGAGCGGATCGGGCGCCTCACCGGCGCCGACCGCCCC
>JAABRV010000056.1 GCA_011390735.1 Trueperaceae bacterium
GTCAGGCCGGCCCGCGCTCGGGCGGCGATGAGCTCGTTGGCGATCTGATCGTCGGCCTCGGGCGTGTCGTAGGCCTGTTGGAAGCCGCGGCGGCGGCGGCGAAGGGCCGGGCTGCGATGGCAGCGAGCCGCTATGGGGATGCCCGCTCGAGGCGAACGCACCGCGCGCGTCAGCTGAGGCTGGAACGCCACCTGGCCGACGTCACGGCCGCGTAACGCCCGACCCCCTAACGTCCATGGCAGACGCCTGTCGCGTCGACCCCAGGAGGCTCGCCATGGTTCGACAGACGCCTTGCCGCGCAGCAGAACATGATCTGCCACCCACCCGGCACCTCGTTCTCGGTCGCCTGCTGCTTGCGGGCGTCGCGGCCATGACGTTGGCGGCTTGCGGAGCCCCGCAGGCCAATCCACCGACCGGCACGACCGCTCCCACGGATGCGTTCACCATCGCAGGCGGATCGGGCGCAGGACGCGCCGTGACGACCTTCGACGACGGCAGTGCCGTGATCGCCGGTCGGGGTTCGGGCTCGTTCGGCAGCCTGTCGGCCGCCGGCCCGCTGTTCGTCGGCAAGGTCGAAGCGGACGGCACGTGGGCCTGGGTCTCGAGCGCGGGCACCGGGCCCGCGACGGGAACGGACTTCCAGCCGTACGCCGTGAGCGCACTGCAAGATGGTGGGACCCTGGTCGCCGGCTCGTTCCGCGGGACGATGCCGCTCGGCAGTCTCGAGCTGGCCGGCGTCACGACACGGCCGGACGCGTTCGTGGCCAAGATCGATGCCGACGGAACCTGGGTGTGGGCGACGGGCGCCGGGGGAACCGATGACGAGGTCGCCACCGCCGTGAGTGCGACGGCCGACGGGGGCGCCTTCGTGGCCGGTTGGCTCGACAGCGACGACGCCGCGTTCGGTGGCACGCTCGTCGACAGCAGTGGCGCCTACGACACGTTCGTCGCGAAGATCGACGCGTCGGGCGCGTGGTCGTGGGTCGAGACGCCGAGCGGCGACGGCAAGCCGGAATCGATCGCGGCCCTGCCGGACGGCGGCGCCATCGTGGTCGGGTTGTTCACGGGCACCATGACGTTCGGTGGCCACGCCGTGTCCGCCAACTCGGTGGACGCCTTCGTCGCGAAGATCGATGCCACCGGGACCTGGGCGTGGGCTACCAAGGTGAGCGGGCCCAACAACCTGAACGCCACCGGCGTGGGCGCGTTGCCGGACGGCGGCGCGGTGGTGACCGGGGTCCTCCGCGACACGGCGAGCTTCGGTTCCTTGACGCTCTCGAGCGCGGCCGGCGTCACCGACGCGTTCGCCGCCAAGGTTGCGGCGGATGGCACCTGGGTCTGGGCGACCGCGGCGGACGGGCTGAATACGACGTGGGCCAACGACGTGAGCACGCTCGACGACGGCAGCGCCATCGTGGGCGGCCACTTCGCGGAGGGGGCCTCGTTCGGGGGCGCCGCGCTCGTCACCAGCGGGCCCGACGACGAAGAGGCCTTCATCGCCAAGGTCGATGCGAGCGGCTCGTGGGTGTGGGCGGTCGGCGGCGGCGGCAGCGACTTCGACGCCATGAACGCGCTGGCCGCGTGGTCGGACGGAAGCACCGTCGCGGCGGGTGTCTTCAACGGCCCCGCCACCTTCGGGAGCACGGACCTCACCGGAGGAAGCGGCGCCACCGTGGTGGTCGCCAAGATCGACGCGGACGGCGGCTGGTGAACGGTGGCGGAGGACAAGGCCCGGGCTAGTGCTGGCGCGGTGGCTCAGGCGCTGCGCGCCTGGGCCTCGTGCCTCCCCTCCGCGACCTCCTCGACCAGCTTGGCCGTGAACGCCGGCAGGTCGTCGGGCCTGCGGCTCGTGACGAGGCCCTGGTCGACCTGCACCTCACGGTCGACCCAGGTGCCGCCGGCGTTGCGGATGTCGGTCTGCAAGCTCGGGTAGGAGGTGAGCGTCCGGCCGCGCACGACGTCCGCCTCCACGAGGAGCCAGGGGCCGTGGCAGATCGCCGCGATCGGCTTCCCCTGCTCGAAGAAGCCGCGGACGAAGCCGACGGCGTCCACGTCGAGCCGGAGCCTGTCGGCGCCCACGGTGCCGCCGGGGATGACGACCGCGTCGAAGTCGTCGGCCGACACGTCGGAGAAGGCCGCGTCGACGGCGATGGTCTCGCCCTGCTCGAGGTCGTGGCGGACGGTCGTGGCCTCTCCCAGGCGGATGCCGACGACGCTGACGCGGCCGCCGGCGCCCTCCACCGCGGCCTTCGGTGCGGCGAGTTCGACGTGCTCGGTACCCTTGGGTGCGACGAGGATCGCCACGTGCTTGCCGCTCAGATCGCGTGCCATGAGGGACTCCTCCCTGGACGCAGGGGGGACTCGGAGGGGCTCCGGGTGCCATGCGCCCGGTCCCTTCGATTCTGTAGGCCCGATCCGGCCGAGCGCGTCGCACGGTTGACGGTCTCCGGGAACGCACCCCGTGGATGGGCGCGCTGGCTGCGGCCGTCGGCACGCCGCCTGGTGGCTCGCCGGCGGGGCATTCGGCGGGAGGCCACGTCCGGGCGGCGACAACCCCTCGTGTGCATCGACGATATCGATTAGCATTGATGCCATGAGCCTCGACGCGCACCTCAAGGTGCTGGCCGATCCCGCCCGCCTGAAGATCCTCGAGTTCCTGCGCGAGCCGATCCAGACGTGCTGCAGCCGTGAGGACGGCGTCTGCGCCTGCGACCTGGAGACGTTCCTCGACCTCGCCCAGCCCACCGTCAGCCACCACCTGAAGCAACTCGTGCTGGCGGGCTTCGTGCGCGCCGAGCGGCGCGGCCGCTGGACCTACTACGAGCTCGAGCCGGCGCGCTTCCGCGAGGTCGCCGCCGCGCTCGTGGCGTTCGCCGACGCCGCCGAGCACGTGGCCGGGGTGCCCGCGGCACCGATGGAAGCCCGATGACGCGGCGCCTGTCGTTCCTCGACCGCTACCTGACGGTCTGGATCTTCGCGGCGATGGCGGTCGGCGTCCTGGTCGGCTGGGCCGCGCCGCAGGTCGGCGCGTGGCTGGACGGCCTGTCGGTCGGGGCCACCAACGTGCCGATCGCGATCGGGCTGATCGTCATGATGTACCCGCCGCTCGCCAAGGTGCGCTACGGCAAGCTGCCGCAGGTGTTCCGCGACGTGCGGGTGCTGGGCCTCTCCCTGGTGCAGAACTGGCTGGTCGGCCCCGTCCTCATGTTCCTGCTGGCCGTCACGTTCTTGCGCGGCTACCCGGAGTACATGACCGGCCTCATCCTCATCGGCCTGGCCCGCTGCATCGCGATGGTGCTCGTGTGGAACCAGCTGGCCGAGGGCGACAACGACTACGCTGCCGGCCTGGTGGCGTTCAACAGCGTCTTCCAGATCCTGTTCTTCGGCGTCTACGCCTGGCTGTTCCTCACGGTGCTGCCGCCGCTGTTCGGGCTTCAGGGGCAGCTGGTCGACGTGTCGATGGCCGAGATCGCCCGCGCCGTCCTCACCTACCTCGGGATCCCCTTCGCCGCCGGAATCCTCACGCGGGTGGCGCTGATCCCGCGCATGGGCCAGGCCTGGTTCGACCGCGAGTTCGCGCCGCGCATCTCGCCGCTCACGCTGGTCGCGCTGCTGTTCACGATCGCGGTGATGTTCTCGCTCAAGGGCGACCTCATCGTCGAGATCCCGCTCGACGTCGCCCGCATCGCGCTGCCGCTGTTCCTCTACTTCGTGGCGATGTTCCTCGTCAGCTTCGCGATGGGCCGCGCCATCGGCGCGGACTACGCCAAGACCACGACGCTGTCGTTCACGGCCGCCAGCAACAACTTCGAGCTGGCCCTCGCCGTCGCCATCAGCGTGTTCGGCCTGGGGTCCGGCGTGGCGTTCGCCACCGTCATCGGGCCGCTGGTGGAGGTGCCCGTGCTCATCGGCCTGGTGAGCGTGGCGCTGTGGCTGCAGCGTCGCTGGTTCCCGCAGGCCGCCCGCGCGTCCGCCGAGGTCGAGGCGGGGGCCACGGACGCGTGTGCCGATCCCCAGATCACCCTGGGCGCGAGGCCGTCGTGAACGCGCCCGCGACGGCGGTGAGCGAGCCGCGCCCGCTGCGCCTCCTGGTGCTCTGCACCCACAACAGCGCCCGCAGCCAGATGGGCGAGGGCTGGCTGCGGCACCACGCGGCCCGGCTCGGCCTGGACGCCGAGGTGTGGTCGGCCGGTACGGAAGCGACCCGGGTCAAGCCGGACGCGATCGAGGCGATGGCCGAGGTGGGTATCGACCTCTCGGGCCACGCGTCCAAGACCCTGTGGGACGTGCCGGATCCGTGGGCCTTCGACGTCGTCCTCACCGTCTGCGACGACGCCCACGAGACCTGCCCCGTCTACCCGGCCGCGACCACCCGCCTGCACGTGTCGTTCCCCGATCCCAGCGGGAAGGGCCTCGACGCCTGGCGGCGGGTGCGCGACGCCCTCGGCGTCACGATGCGACGGCTCGTCGAGACGCTGGCGCGGGGCGAGACGCCCACGAGCGAGGGGCTGGGCCCACGGTAGACCGCCCCATGATGGTCGTCGGACCCGGATCCCGCCGGCTTCCGCCTACCTCGGTCTGCTGCGATTTCGCCGCAGGTGCTACGATGTAGCTCATGACGAGAATCGGCATCCGTGAGCTTCGGCAGCATGCCAGTCGCTACGTCGAGCTCGTCCGCGGCGGCGAAGCGATCGATGTGACGCTGCGCGGCATGATCGTCGCGCGCCTGGTGCCGCCGGCCGGGGACGGATGGGACCAGCTCGTGCGGGCGGGCCGCGTGAGGGCCGCCACGGGCGACCTCCTCGAGGTCGAGCCCTTGCGTGTCGCCGCAGCCGTCTCCGCCGAGCCGCGGGCTCAGCGCGACGACGACCCCCGGTGATCTACCTCGACACGTCCGCGCTCGTGAAGCTCGTCGTCCAGGATGACGAGACGGACGCGCTGCGCCTGCACCTGCGGACCCGACGCACGCTCCCACCCTTCTCGAGCATGCTGGCGCACGCCGAACTGCTCCGCGCCGTGGAGGGCGCCGGTGCGGCGGCGGTCAGCACGGGACGCCTGGTGCTCAGCGGTCTCGACCTGGTCGACGTGACCCGCGAGATCCTGGAGGCCGCGGGGAGCATCCGCACGGAGGCACGCCTTCGGACGGCGGATGCCATCCATCTGGCGACCGCGATGGCCGCGGACGACAGACTCGTCGAGATGATCGTCTACGACGATCGCTTGCGGTCGGCGGCGGTCGAGCTGGGCTTGCCGACGGCGGCGCCGGCGTAGCTCCCTTGCCGCGTCACCTCACCCGCGTGAACTCGACGTCGCCGACCGGCGCCACGCCCGCGATGGCCACCGTACCGATCAGTCGGTTACGCACGAAGCGGCCTTCGAAAGTGAGCAGCCCGGAACGACTCTCGAGGTCGAGGCGGTCGTCGAAGCCGAGGCGGCCGCTGAGGTCGATCAGCCCCTCGGTTTGGAGCCGCAGGAGCGGGGAGTTGTACTCCAGCGACGCATCGGCGGTGACGTCGGCCCCGGTCTGACGGAAGGTCAGGGTCAGGTCGACGGGGAAGCGGACGGCAGGTCCGCTGGCCGGCCCGACGGCGACGTCGAAGCGGGCGGCCCACGTCTGGCCGTCGACGTTGCGCAGGAACCCGATGGAACCGGGGAGGCAGGCGGGCAGCGCGAGGAGCGCGAGTACGGCAAGCAGAGCGAGGTGGCGGGTGCGGCGCATGTCGGGTCACCGTTCCTTCCGGGCGGCGCGCAGCTGAGACCTGCGCGGTTGCCTCCCATCATGCCGCGCGCCAAGGCGAAGCGTTCGCAGTGTGGCGCGGAGCGAACCCCGCGGGCATCGCGTTCGCCCCCGTCGCCACCGTCGTCCGGTCCTGCCCCACGCCCCACCGGAACGGCGCCGCCTGGGCGTGGGCGACCGTGGCAACGGCCGGCTCGGCGACGACAGCCCGGAGGATAGGCTGGAGTCCAAGGCGGTCCAGACGCCCTGGTCGGGTGACCACCGCGGACCAGTGAAGGGCGCCGAGACGCGTCGCGCGGCCTTGGAGCGGCCGCCGATCGCGACCACGCCACCCCGAAGGTAGGTCGCGCCGCTACCGTCGACCCCGAAAGGAGCCCGCATGCGCACCGTGCTCCTGCTCGCCATGATCACCGTGTCCGAGGCGACCATCGGCGTGTTCGTCAAGCTGGTGGACGGTCGCATCCCGATCGCCACGCTGAACTTCTACGCCATGGCGTTCGCCGCGGCGTTCCTGCTGGTGACCGTGCCGCGCGCGACGGGCCGGCCGCTCGAGTTCCCCACCGACAACATGCGCGACACGCTGGTCATCGGGGTGCTCATCGCGACCCAGATCAGCGTCTTCAACCTCGCCATGACGCTCGCGCCGATCGCCAACGCGGTGATCTTCTGGAGCGTCGCGCCGTTCTTCTCGTTCCTCTTCGCCTGGGCCTTCCTGGGGGAGCGCCCGCGGCCCTCCTACGCGGCGATCTTCGCCCTGGCGCTGGTCGGCATCGTCATCGCCAAGCCGCTGGCGGGCGGCCACGTCGCCGGCAACCTGGTGGCGCTGGCCGACGCGGCGATCTACGCGGCGATGGTCACCTACCTGCGGCACGAGGGCCGGACCGAGAGCGACTACGACATCCCGTGGCAGATGCTGGTCGCGGCCCTCGTGCTGGCGCCGTCCCTGTTGCTGGCGGGGCCGGGCGAGCCGCTGGCCACCATCGCGTACCCCGCCCTCGGCGTCGAGCTGCCGGTGCTGCTGTGGGCGGCGGGGCTCGGGATCGTCTCGACCGGTGTCGCCTACCTGGGGATCGCGATGGTGCTGCGGCGGATCCGCGCGGACACCTACACGCTGGTGGACGTCATCGTCTCGCCGGTCGTGGCGGCGACCTTCGGCTGGCTCGTGTTCGGCGAGGTGCCGGGGACCGGCATGATCGTGGGCGGCGCGATCCTGTTGGCGTCGGGCGCCTGGCTGTCGCGTGAGATGGCGCGTCGTCGGGCCGAGGCCGGTGCCCCCTGAACGTGCAGCCGTTCCGAGCCCGCCAGGTCGGGCCGCGACCGCGCGCGACGGGCGTCTTGGCCCCGCGTCACCTCACGCGCACGAACTCCACGTCCGCCACCGGCGGCACCCCCGCGATCGCCACCGTGCCGATCAGCCGGTTGCGCACGAAGCGGCCCTCGAAGGTGAGCAGCCCGGAGCGGCTCTCCAGGCCGAGGCGTCCGTCGAAGTCGAGGCGGCCGCTGAGGTCGATCAGCCCGTCGGTCTGGAGCCGCAGGAGGGGAGAGTTGTACTCCAGCGAGGCATCGGCGGTGACGTCGGTCCCGGTCTGACGGAAGGTCAAGGCGAGATCGACGGGGAAGCGGATGGCCGGTCCGCCGGTCGGCCCGACGGCGACGTCGAAGCGCGCGGCCCAGGTCTGGCCGTCGATGGAGCGCAGGATCGCGATGGATCCGGGGAGGCAGGCGGGCAGCGCGAGCAGGGCGAGCAGGGCGAGCAGAGTGAGATGGCGGATGCGGCGCATGGCGGGTCACCCTTCCTTTCGGGCGGCGCGCGGCCGGGGCCGGCTCGGTTCCTTCCCATCATGCCGAGCGGGGCACCGCCGCGGCGGGGCGGGCGACCCATCGCCCGCACGAACCCGGCCGCTCCCGCCCGTGCGCCGACGCCGAGACCGCGTGGATCTTCATCGATCCGCCGCTCGCTCCCGGCACGGTCCGGGGTTCCGTCACCGACGCAGCGCCGCCTCCAGCACCGGGTCGGTTCCCTCCAGCCAAGCCCGCACGCTCGGTTCGGCCGACACGTCGGGAACGACTCGTGAACCGCGAGCGCCGTGGAAGTAGCTGGAGACGGAGACCGGGATCCCCGAGTTGGGGAGCGTGAAGGTCCGGACCTCGCCCCAACCGCCTGGCGTGTCGCCGGTCGGCTCGCCGACGAGGACGGCCCCGAGGTCACGAAGGTCGCGCGCGTTCATGGTGGCGCTCGAATAGGTCCCGGCGTCGATGAGGACGTAGGCGCGTGAGCCCGCCTCGCGCTCGCGCAGGCCCCGCAGCAGCGGCCCGATCACCGAGGAGTCGCCACCGCCATTGCCCCGCAGGTCGACCACGAGACGCGCGTGCGGCGAGCGGTCGAGCAGGGCCAGCGCCTCCTGCGCGACGGCGGCGAACGTCTCGCGATCCCGTGCGCGCCGGTACCTCAGGTAGACGGCGTCGCGTTCCACGAGTGGTACGACCCAGTGCGACCGATGGGGATCGCGGGACACCAGCAACGCCGCGTCCGCGTGGACGAGCCGTGCGGTGCCGTCCGTGTCGAGCGTCGCGGTGGCGGAGCTTCCGTCGCGTCGCGCGACGGTGACGACGGCGCGCTCCTTGTCGTCGGTGAGCCCCAGCGCGTGCAGTGCCTGCGGGAGGACGAGGAGGCGGGCGATTCGCCGTCGGCGATCGGCCTCGGAGTCGGCGGCGACGTACGGCGTCAGCCGCTCGACGAGCTCCTCCACGCCCATCGTTCCGATGGCGAGCAGCTCCCCCGCCAGGAGGTCGACGTGCTCCTCGCCGGCGGCCGTCACCGTCCAGGCGGGCCCGACGGGCTCGACGTGCAACGCCACGGGCGCGAACGCGTCGAGGAAGGCCCACGTCGTCGTGTGGCCGTCTCCGACGAGCGCGACGAGGCGCATCACCTCGAGGAGGAGCTCGGCGTCGCCGGCCGTCTCGACCCGGGCGCGAGCTGCGGCGAACTCGGTCTCGAGCTCCCGCCGAGGCGTCGTGTGGAACGCGTTGGCGTGGAGCCGCACGAGGTTGCGTTCGAGGTAGTCGAGGTCCTGGCGCCAGCGCTCGGCGCGCGTGGCGGCGGGGGAAGGAGGCGTCGTGGGCTGGACCACCCGCGTCTCGATTCGCCAGGCGATGCGCCGAGGGCCCCCGAAGGCGATGATGCTTCCGGCGACCAGGGACGCCAAGGCGAGGAGGACGGCGACCAAGACGGGTCGTGGGATCCCGAGGCGCCTGCCGTCAGGGTTCTGGGTTCGGGCCTTGCGACGCGACACGCGTGAATCGTACGGGGTGCTGCGCCGGGTTGGCGTGCGCCTTCAGACGTCCTGCAGCAGGCGCTCGGCGTGCCGACGGACCAGCGACAGGTGCCCCTCGCCCGGCAGGACGGTGAGCCTGGCCCCGGGGACCCGATCGGCGAGGTGCCGTGCCATGTCGATGGGTACGTTCTCGTCGGCGTCGCCGTGCCACATGCGCACCGGTACCCGGACGGCGGCGGCGTCGAAGCCCCAGGCGCTCGCGACGATCGCGCTGTCCACCTGCGCCCCGGCCGGCCCCTGCGCGAAGGTCTCGGCCAGCATCGTCAGGAACGCGCGGGCGACCGCGGGGTCGCGGATCGTCTCGCGGTCGGCGGGCGGCATCGACGCCGACGCCTGGCGCACCATCGGTCCCGGCAGCAGCCTCGCGGTGAGCGCCATCGTCCGGTAGACGAGCCGGCTGGCCCACGGACGACGCACGGCGAGGTCCAGCACCTGGAGGTTCGGACGCGGGGGAGCCGCCGCGAGGTCGGGGTGGGTCACGTCGACCATGCCGCTGACGACCGTCACGCTCGACACCCGCGACGGCAAGTGGACGGCGCAAGCCCACGCGTAGGGCGCGCCGCACGAGTAGCCGAGCACGGCGAAGGTGGGCAGGCCCAGCGCGTCGGCGAAGGCGCGCACGTCCTCGGCCCAGTCGACCAGGCTGCGGCCAGGGCTCGGGTCGCTGCCGCCGATGCCCGGCCGGTCGATCGCCAGCACGCGGAGGCCGAGGCGCTCCAGGACCCCCGGGGCGTGGCCCAGGTACCAGTTGTGCTTGCTCGCCGGCGTGCCGTGGAAGTACAGGAGGGGCCGGCCGTTCGCGGGCCCGAGGTCGAGGTAGGCCTGGAGGCGACCGTCGGGGAGTCGAAGCTGCTGGTTCGGTGGGGTCGCCATGGTGCGGCGAGCCTACCGCCGTCGGCTGGGTGCGCGCACCATCGGCCATCCATGCGGCCACGATCGCGATCCCGGCCGGACGCCGCGCTACCCTCGTCCCAGGCCCGCGCGTTCCGCGGGCGTGGAGGCACGATGCGCAGAGTCTCGTACGTACTGGTCGGTCTCGCCCTGGCCGTCGCCCTCTACTACTTCGTCGCCGCGCCGCGGATCGCGCTGGTCGCCATCGAGCGGGCCGCCAGCGCCGACGACGTGGTGGCGCTCGCGTACCACGTCGACGTGGCGAGCGTCCGCCAGTCGCTCCTCGAGGACCTGGGCCCGAGCGCGACGGCCCCGCTGCCGAGTCAGGACGCCGGCCCACTGGAGCGCATGGCGACCTCGCTGGGCGAGGCGCTGGGCGTGGCCGTGGGGACGCTGGTGGGCAACACCGTCGCCGAGCTGGTGGCCTCGCCCGAGGGGATCCTGCAGCTGCTGGGTGGGGTGCCGCTGCGGCCGCTGCTGGGCGGCGCCATCGGGCGCAACACGGTGCCCGAGACCTTCGACCGCGCCACCGCGCGCTACGCGTGGCCACCGGCGTTCGTGCTGCGTGTGCCGACCGAGGACGGCGACGCCGCGACCGAGTTCGTGCTGCGCCCGCGAGGCTGGGTGTGGAAGATCACGGAGGTGCGCCTGCCCACGGGACGCTGAGCCGGCCGCTCCCGGCCCTGCGGCGGTAGTCTGGCGGCTCGTGAACCCCCGCCGCGACCTCAACCTGCTCAGCGCGGCGAGCGCCGTCGCCATCACCGGCTGGTCGATGCTCACGCTGCTGCTGCCGCTGCTGGCGCTGCGCTTCGGGGTCGATGCCGGCGGGATCGGCCTGCTGGTCGCCGCCGCAGCGGTGTTGCCGCTCTTCCTGGCGGTGCCGATCGGCACCGCCGTCGACCGCTGGGGCGCGCGGAGGGTCATGCTGTTGGGCTTCGCGGGGACGGCCGTGGCGCTGCTGCCCATGGTGGCCCTGCCGTCGCTGGCGTGGCTCGTGGTCGCGTTCGTGGCCGGCAGCGCCCTGCAGAACGGCTTCATCATCGGCGCCCAGGCGCTCATCGCCACCCTCGGCGCCGAGGGACGCGGCCGTGAGGCCGCCTACGGGTGGTGGACGACCGCCATGGCAGCGGGCCAGGTCGTCGGCCCGATCGTCGCGGGCGTGCTGCTCGACACCTTGGGCGTGCAGCCGGCCTTCGTCGGGGTCGCGGCGTCGTTCGTGGTGGCGGTGGCGCTCATGCTCGCGGTGCGCAGCCGGGGGCGCTCCGAGGCGTACGTGCCGCCGTTCCGCTGGCGCGCCGCCGCGGGACTCCTGCGCGACCGCACCGTCGGCATCGCCATCCTGACGAGCACGGCCGCCGTGTGGGCGATGACGATCCACGCCACCTTCCTGCCCGTGCACCTGGAGTCGCTGGCCATGCCCGCGGCGACGATCGGCGCCATCCTCTCGCTGCGGTCGGCGGTCGCCGTCGTCATCCGGCCGGTCATGCCCCAGGTGGTCGCCCTGCTGGGCGGCCGGGAGCGCACCGTCGTCTACACGCTGGCCGCGCTCGCCCTGGCGCTCGCGGGCGTGGTCGCCAGCCCGTCGCCCTGGCTCATCGGCCTGTGGGTCGCGCTCTTCGGGGCCGGCCACGGCCTCTCGCAGCCGATCTCCATGGTCATGGTCGCGGACCGCGTCGCGGCCCGCGAGCGCGGCGCGGCCCTCGGCCTGCGGCTCATGCTCAACCGTTCGTCGCAGGTGCTCGCTCCGGTCGCGCTCGTCTGGGTCGCCGGCGGGGTCGGCTTGCCGACGATGTTCCTGGCGCACGCGGGGCTCGTCACGGTCGCGGCGTTCGTGCTGTGGACGTGGACGCGGCGGCCGGTGGCCGCCGCGCCGTGACCGGGGGTGGGGTCCCGACCGGCGGGCTCGCTACGCGCTCGTCACCTGCAGCCACTCCCCGTCGGGTCCCCTGAACGAGAACAGCCGCCGCCCGCTCGCGAGCGTCTCCGGCGCGGCGTCGAGCAGCGTCACACCCGCGTCCCGCAGCCGCGAGAACGCGCCCGCCACGTCCTCGACGAGGAAGGCGAGGTGGTGCACGAGCCCGTCGCCGGCGTGGTGGTCGTGCAGGCCGGCGATCAGCTCGAGCTCGCAGCCGCCGCCCGGGAGGGCCAGGAAGGCGATGCGCGCGCCGGAGGCGAGCGTGGTGCGGGTGCGCACCGCGAAGCCGAGCAGGTCGGCGTAGAAGGCGATGGAGCGCTCGAGGTCGGTCACGCGCACGGCGACGTGGTGGATGGCCTGGATCATGCCCGACAGCCTACGCGGCGCGCGGCGCGGGTGCCCCGCGCGGCGTCGGAACACCACACGGCCGCATCAGGGGCGGCCGCTTCAGCGCTGGACCCGCGCGTTCCCCTTCCAGGCGGCCCAGACCTGGCCCTCGTCGGCGACCTGCGCGTAATCGGTGAGGAAGGTGGTGGCCAGCGCGCCCGTGGCCCAGCCGAACTGCACCCAGGTGGCCGGCTCCCAGCCGCGCAGGATGGCGTAGAGCATGCCGCCCACGAAGCCGTCGCCGCCACCGATGCGGTCGAGCACGGCGATCTCCCGGGGCTCGACCACGTGCCAGCGGTCGCCCTCGGCCAGGATGGCGCCCCAGCGGTGCAGGTTGGCGTGCACCACCTCGCGCAGCGTGGTGGCGAAGACGGAGACGTTGGGGTACGCCTGCCTGACCCGCTCGATCATGCCTTGGAAACCGTCGATCTTCGCGGCCAGGTTCTCGCCGCCCGCCTCGGGCCCCTCGACGCCGAGGCACAGCTGGAAGTCCTCCTCGTTGCCGATCAGGACGTCGGCCAGGCTGGCGATCTCGGCGAAGTCCCGGTGCAGGTCGTCCTCGCGTCCGGCCCAGAACGAGGCGCGGTGGTTGAGGTCGAACGAGATGCGCGTGCCGTGCCGCTGCGCGGCGCGGGCGAGCTCGAGGCAGAATCGGGTGGTCTCCGGCGACAGCGCGGCGATGAGGCCGGACAGGTGCAGGACCTGCACGCCCTCGCGGCCGAAGATCCGCTCCAGGTCGAAGTCCTTGACGTTCAGCGTGCGGCCGACCTCGCCGGCGCGGTCGTTCTGCACACGGGGGCCGCGCACGCCGAGGCCGCTGTCGGCCAGGTTGAACTGGTGGCGGTACCCCCACGGGTCGCCCTGCGGGACCTCGACCGCCTCGACGTCCATGTGCCGCCGCGCGAGGTCGTCGCGGATCATCCGCGCGACCGGGCTGTCCTTGACGAGCGCCGTCAGCACCTTCACCGGGAGGCCGAGGAACGACGCGATGCTGGCGACGTTGGTCTCGGCGCTGGTGACCTGCATCGTGAAGCGCTCGGCGCAGTGGAAGGGTTGACCGTTCTCCGGGGTGAGGCGCACGCCCATGCTGCTGGGCACGAGAAGCGCGTACGCGGCGTCGGTCTTGAGCGACATCGTCATGGGCCTGTCTCCTTGGCCTCGCGGGCCGTGTCGAGGTCGACGTACGGCTTCCCGTTCGCCGGCGACCGTCGTGGGGCACGGCGCCTCGGCCGTTTTCCGCGTCGTGCTGCCGCCACACCGAACGATACCCGCGGCGACCGCGGCGGGTGATGGCCTCGCGTCCCATCGGAGGGCCTCCCCGCGTGAGAATCCCGTCAGACCGCCGGTGCTACTTTGACGGTCCTATGTGGGTGATCCTCTTCGCCAGTGTCTACGTCGCGTGTGGAGCCGTGCTGTTGGCCGTCCTGCTGCAGGACCGCGCCAAGGCCGGTGGCCTCCGGCAGCGGCGGACGGGTGGCGAGACCGAGCGGCAGGCCCACGCCATGCCGGACATGGTCTTCCGGACCCACGCCTGACCGCTCACGCCGCCAACCGCTTCAGCCGCCGCACGCCGGGCACCGCCGGCGGGCGCGTGGGCACCGCCAGGTAGGCGGTGCGCGGCGCGAGTTCGGCGAGGAAGTTCGCGACCGCGTCGAGGTGGGCCGGGTCGTCGTTGACGCCCGCGACGAGCATCGTCTCGCTGACGAGCGTACCCGTGAAGTCGCGGGCGAACGACCGCGCCCCGTCGAGGATCGCGTCGAGCGAGAGGCGCCCGTGCGGGCGGTCGAGCG
>JAABRV010000057.1 GCA_011390735.1 Trueperaceae bacterium
CGCCTCGTAGTCGCCCGAGAGGCCGGTGCCGAGCAGCTGGCTCGACTGGATGCCCTGCAGGTTGACCTGGACGCCGATCTCCGCGAAGTCGTTCTGGATGATCGTGGCGATGTCGGTCCAGGTGGCCGAGTCGTTGCCGTAGGTCAGCGTGAACTCGAGCTCGCGCGTCGCGCTGACGTTGCGCACGCCGTTGCCGTTCGTGTCGACCAGGCCCAGCGCGTCGAGCGCGGCGGCGGCGGCCTCGAGATCGTACATGCGCATGAGGTCGGTGGTGTCCTCGTAGAAGGCGCCGTTGACCGGGGCCGTCGGCGTGCCCGGGATCTCCGCGAGGCCGTTGTAGACGTCGTCGATGACGCGCATGCGGTCGACGGCGTGCTCCATCGCCTGGCGGAACTCGTGGTCCGAGAACACCTCGGCCAGTTCGGGGTCGGCGGCGTCGAAGTTGAAGGCCAGGTGGGGCGGCGAGCCGAACAGCGCGCGGGCCGCGACGACGCTGAAGCCGGCGCCGGCGAGCTCGCGGCTCTTGAAGTCGGGGAACTGCCCGCCCGAGATGTTGAGCTGGTCGAGGTTGCCCGCCAGGAACTGGGCGACCTGGGCATCGGTGCCGGGGACGATCAGGTAGGTGAGCCCGTCGAGGTACGGCAGCGGCGTCCCCGCCTCGTCGACGCGCCAGTAGTTCCAGTTCTTGACCAGGCGCACCACCTGACCGGGGACGTACTCGCTGAGCCGGAAGGCGCCGGTGCCGACGACCTCGCTCGGGGCCACGTCGGTGGGCCAGGCGTCGTTGATGTCGGCCGGCTGCGCGCCGCCCTCGACCGAGAAGGGCAGCAGCTTGTGCTTCGGCATGATGTAGAACGCGCGCAGGAACAGCAGGAAGGCCGGGGCCGGCGTCGGCAGGGTGATGACCACCGTGTTCGCGTCGGGGGCCTCGAAGGTCACCGGACGCTGCACGCCGTCCACCGTGTAGATGAAGCTGGCGGCGTCACCGGCGCGCGCCTCGGGGTTCTTGACGATCTGCTCGAAGGTGAAGACCACGTCGTCGGCGGTGAAGGGCGTGCCGTCGTGCCAGGCGACGCCCTCGCGCAGGTGCAGCGTGATGACGGTGCCGTCGTCGGACACGCTCCAGTCGCGGGCCAGGCCGGGGACGAGCTCGTAGGTCTCGAGGTCGAAGTCGATCAGCGTGTCGAACATCTGCATGGTGAGCGCCTGGCTGATCGAGCTGATTTCGCCGTAGTAGAAGAAGCGCGGCGGGGAGTCGCCGAGCGCCAGCGTCAGCGTGCCGCCGGGCGTGCCGGCGACCATGCCGAGGCCGGGGTAGCCGACGGTCTTCGTCTGGGCCAGGCCGACGGTGGAGAGCGCCAGGGCGGCGACGAGGAGTAGGGCGAGGATGCGTCTGGACATGCGCGGACCTCCTGTTCGGATGAACATGCCCAGCATAGTCCACTTGAGGACCACCGTCTAGCGTCCGGGTGTCGGGCCCGCGCGGCGTCGGTGGGGGCATGTGCGTCAGGGATGTGGCTCACCTCGTCGCGGCGGAGCTCGATCCGACGCCGTTGCGCCGACTGGTGCACGAGTGGTATACTTCCCCGCGCCACCTTCGCCCGCAACGCAGCCAGCCTGGGGGAACCTGATGACCGATCCCGCCGCCGCCGCCCAGATCAACGCCCAGGACCTGGCGTCGAGGCTGCGCATCGACAAGGCACTCCCCACCCCGGCCTACCTCCAGCTCCGCGAGCAGCTGTCCGCGCTGATCGGCGCCGGATCCTGGCCCGCGGGCGCCGCGCTGCCCAGCGAGCGCGACCTCGCGGGCGCCCTCAGGCTCTCCCGCATGACGGTGCGACGCGCCTTCGGCGAACTCGAGGAAGACGAGTTGGTGGAGCCGCGCCACGGCTCCGGCACGTACGTTCGCCCGCGGCGGCTGGAGCAGACGATCGACCGCGTCATCGGCTTCACCGACGAGGCGCGTCACCTGGGCTTCCGGCCGGGGGCGCGGCTCCTGGAGTTCGGCCCGGTCCAGGCCGACGCCGACGTGGCCGAGGCTCTCCTCTGCGCCGCGGGCGACAAGGTGCTGCGCATCGCCCGGCTGCGGACCGCCGACGGCGCGCCCCTGTCGCTGCAGCACGCCTACCTGCGGCCGTCGCTGCTCGCCCTCGAGGCGGCCGATCTGGAGCGTGACGGCAGCCTCTACCGCACCCTCGAGCGCCGCTTCGGCGTGGTGCCACAGCGTGCGCGGCAGACGATCAGCGCCCGCCTGCCCCAGCGTCGCGAGCGAGGCCTCCTCGAGATCGGCGCGTTCGAACCCGTGTTGGCGTTGGAGCGCACCACCTACGACCCCGACGACCAGCCCTTCGAGTACGTCCGCTCCGCCTACCGGGGCGATCGCTACCGCGTCGCCCTCGACCTGCGGGCGCCCGAAGGCCCGTGAGCGGCATCCGCCTCGCGCCGCTCGGCCCGGACGACGGCGAGGAGGTCGCCGTCCTCTGGCGCGACGCCCGCGTGGCCGGCCATCCGCTCGGGCCCGCCGCCTGGCGCGCCTGGTGGGCCTCGCCCGATGCCGACCCGGGGCTCGCCTGGGGGGCCCGCGCAACGACCCGTGGGGCCCGGGAAGCCAGTGGCGTCCACGGGGCCCGCGGCCGCCTGCTCGGCGCGTTGCTCGCGCGCGCGCCGGAGCGCCCGTGGGCGCCCGAAGACCTCGGGCACGTCGCCCTGTTCGCCGTCGCCGAGGACGAGCGCGGTCACGGCGTCGGCGCGGCCCTGTGGGACGCCGCCAGCGGGGCGCTGAGGGCTCGCGGTCGACGGCGTGTCCGCGTCGGCGCCGACCCGGAGCGCCTGCTGCCGGGCGTGCCGCTCACGGCGCCTGAGGCCACCTGGCGCTTCCTGCGCGCCCGCGGCATCCGCCCGGGCGGCCTGGAGGCCGACCTGCGGCTCGACCTCGCCGATGGCGCGATCGACGACCACCCGCTCCCGGACGGCGTCGAGTGCGTCGACGACGACCCCGAGGCCGCCCTCGCCTTCGTGGAGCGCGTGTTCCCGGGGCGCTGGGTCGACGAGGTCGCGCGCGCCGCGGCGGTCGGCACCACCGTGCTCGGCCTGCGGCGGGGCGGGGTCACGCTCGGGTTCTGCCTCGCCCAACGGCCGACGGACGCCGTTCCCGGGCCGGGGCTCACCTGGACGGCGCTCGGCCCCTGGGGCCCGCTCGATTCGACCACCGGTGGGCTCGGCCCGCTGGGGATCGACGCCACCGCCCGCGGCGGCGGCCTCGGGCTGGCCCTGGTGGCCGCCTCGGCGCGCTGGCTGCGCGCCCACGAGCTGCACGCCGCCGTGATCGACTGGACGACGCTGACGGCGTTCTACGGGCGCCTCGGCGCGAGGGCCTGGCGCGTCTACCAGCGCGCGGAGGGGGAACTGTGAGCGAGCGTAGCGAACGCGATCCGGCGGACCGTGGCGACCGAATGGACGGCGGCGGTGCTTCGGACCGCGGCGGTGCTTCGGACCGCTTGACGGCCATCACCGGCCTCAGCACCGAGGGCGTCGACACCGCCTATGCCGATCTGGACACGCTGCCGACCGCCGGCGTGCTGGCCGCGCTGGTCGCCGGCCAGCGGCGCGCGATCGAGGCGGTCGCGGTGGCGCTGCCCGACCTCGAGTGGGCCGCCGACGGCATCGCGGAGCGCCTCGCCGACGGCGGGCGACTCGTGTATGCCGGCGCCGGCACCTCGGGGCGGCTCGGTTACCTCGACGCCGCGGAGCTGCCGCCCACCTTCGGCTTCGACCGCACGGTCGTCCTGCTGGCGGGCGGCGAGGAGGCGATGTCGCGCTCGCAGGAGGGCGCCGAGGACGACGCGGACGCGGCCCGCGAGGCCGTCGTCGCCGCCGGCATCGGCCCCCGCGACGCGCTCGTCGGCATCGCGGCCAGCGGCCGCACGCCGTACACGGTCGAGGCCGTGCTGGCCGCGCGCGAGGCGGGCGCCTTCACGGTCGGCATCGCCAGCGTCGCGGGGTCGCCGCTGCTGCGGGCCGCCGAGATCGGCGTGTGGCTCGACACCGGTCCCGAGGTGCTGGCCGGGTCGACCCGGCTGGCGGCCGGCACGGCCCAGAAGGCGAGCCTGAACCTGCTCTCCACCACGGTGCTCGTCCGCCTGGGGGGCGCCTACGGCAACCTCATGGTGGGCATGCAGCCGACGAACGAGAAGCTGCGCCTGCGCGCCGAGGCCATGGTGGCGCGGGCGACGGGCGCGGACGCCGGCGCGGCGGCGGCCGCGCTGGACGCGAGCGGCTACGACGTGCGGGCCGCCATCGTCATGCTGCTGGGGAGCGTCGACGCGGAGGCCGCCGCCCGCGTGCTGACCGAGCACGGCCAGCGCGTGCGCGACGCCGTCGCCGCCCTGGGCGTCAGCGCCAAGCCCCGCTAGGCCCCCCGCGCCAGCGCGGCCGGGGCGCCGCCGGGTCCTCGGGATCCGGCGGGCGCGTGGCGAGGACCCGCGCGAGCTCGTCCAGGTCGATGCGCGAGGCGAAGCGGGTCTTGAGGGCCCACACCTCGAGCGCCCTGCGCAGGTCGGCCGGCGTCCGCGACGCCGGGCGCCGCGCCCGACGCAGGTAGGCGTCGGCGCGGGCGACCGCGAGGTCGAACAGCTCGGCGCGTTCGCCCGGCACCGGTCAGCCGCCGTTGCCGCGCACCCGCGCCTCGTACCCCGCCGCCCGCAGCACGTCCGCGGCTCGGCGCTGCTCGTCGAGCGTCTCGAACGCCAACCGCAGTGCGCCGCCGGCCTCGCGGATGCCGAGCACCTCGATGTCCTTGACGTTGACCTCGGCGTCGCCGAGGGCGGCGGTGATGCGCGCGAGCTGGCCGGGCCGGTCGGGCACGGCGATGACGACTTCGAAGCGGCTCGGCATCAGGCTGCGGCGCACCACCGGCAGGGCGTCGCGCGTGCGCTTGGCGTCCTCGGCGGCGTCCAGCAGGGCCTCCGGGTCGTCGAGCCGCTCGGCCAGCGCCGTCAGCGCCCGCCCGAAGCGTGCGGCGGCGTCGCGCACGGCGGCGCGGTTCGCGACCACCATGTCGCGGCTCATGCGCGGGCTGCCCGAGGCCACGCGGGTCAGGTCGCGGAAGCCGCCCGCGGCCAACAGCATCAGCAGCTCGCGCTCCTCCGCCTCGGCGACCAGGTGCGTGAGCGCCACCGCCGCGAGGTAGGGCACGTGCGAGACGGTCGCCACCAGGCGGTCGTGCAGGCCGGGGTCGACCTCGATCGCGTGCGCCCCGAGCGCCACGACGATGCGCTTCACCAACGCCAGGGCCTGCGCGTCGGTCGCCGCGGTGGGCGTGAGCACCCACACGGCGTTCTCGAGCAGCGACGCGTCGGCGTGGAGCACCCCGACGCGCTCCGAGCCCGCCATCGGGTGGCCGCCGACGAAGCGCAGCTCTCCCGTGAGCGCCGCGACGACGTCGGCCTTGGCGCTGCCGACGTCGGTGACGACGCAGTCCGGGCGCAGGAAGGGGGCCATCTCGCGGGCCAGCCGCACCAGGCTGCGTGCGGGCGCCGCGAGCACCACCAGGTCGGCCTCGGCGAGCCACGGCCCCGCCCGCAGCCGCGCCTCGTCGATGATCCCGAGCCCGCGGGCGGCGTCGAGCACCTCCGGGTCGAGGTCGAAGCCGACGACCCGGCGGGCGAGGAAGCGCTGCTGCAGCCCCAGACCGACCGAGCCGCCGATCAGGCCCACCCCCGCCAGCACGGCGGTGCCGACGAGCGGGGCCGGTCGCGCGTTGGGATCGGGCGCGGTGGCGGGCAAGGCGCTGGCCACGGCCGCTAGAAGGGCTTGCCGACCGCCGCGGCGACCTGGCGCAGCGACGCCATCAGCGCGCCGAACTCGGCGTCGTCGAGCTGCTGGGCGGCGTCGGACTTCGCCTCCTCGGGGTGGGCGTGCACCTCGACGATGATGCCGTCCGCGCCCGCGGCCGCCGCGGCGAGGGCCAGGGCCGGCACCAGCGGCCGGCGGCCCGCGGCGTGCGACGGATCGACCCACACCGGCAGGTGCGTGAGCTCCTTGAGCACCGGCACCGCGGCGATGTCGAGGGTGAAGCGGGTGCTGGTCTCGAAGGTGCGGATGCCGCGCTCGCACAGCACCACGTTCGGGTTGCCCTGCGAGAGGACGTACTCGGCGGCCTGCAGGAACTCGGCGATCGAGGTCGACAGCCCGCGCTTGAACAGCACCGGCTTGCCGCTGCGGCCCGCCTCGGCCAGCAGCGCGTAGTTCTGGCTGTTGCGGGCCCCGATCTGCAGCATGTCGGCGGTGGTCGCCACCGTCTCCACCAGCTCCGGCGCGGTCACCTCGGTGACGATCGGCATGCCCGTCACGCGGCGGGCCTCGGCCAGCAGCTCCAGCCCCTCGGCCCCCAGCCCCTGGAAGGCGTAGGGGCTGGTGCGCGGCTTGAAGGCGCCGCCGCGCAGCACCTGGGCGCCGTGCCGGCGGGCGATCTCGGCGGCGGCCTGCAGCTGCTCGCGTGACTCGACGCCGCAGGGCCCGGCGGCCACCGTGAAGCGCCCCGCCCCGGTGACCACGTCGCCGATGCGCACGGCGGAGTCGTCGTGGCGGAACTCGCGCGAGGCGAGCTTGTACGGCTTGGTGATGCGCACGACGGTCTCGACGCCGGGGAGCGCGCGCAGCTGCTCGCGGATCTCCTCGGTGGGCGCCGGACCGATGGCGCCGATCAGCGTGCGCGACTCGCCCTCGCTGACGTGGGGCGTGAAACCCAGCGCACGGATCTCGGTGAGCACGCGCTCGCGTGCTTCGGGCGCGGCCCCCTTCTGCATGACGACGACCATGGCGGCTCCTCTGGACCGGCGCGACGGCGGTTCGACGCCGACACGCCCTGTCGCCGACGCGCGCTAGCGCCGGCCGGCCCGTGATGCCGCGGAGTCTATCAGCCGAGCGACGCCCGAGCGGCGTCCAGGAAGGCCCGGAACGGCGCGCGCTGGTCGGGGTGCGTGGCGTAGCTCATCTCCGGGTGCCACTGCACGCCGAGCAGCCACGCGCCGCCCTCCGCCTCGACGCCCTCCACGATCCCGTCCTCGGCGTGCGCGACCGCGCGCAGCCCGTCGCCCAGGCGGTCGAGCGCCTGGTGGTGGTAGCTGTTGACGTAGACGGCGTCGCCGCCGAACGCCGCGCGGAGCGAGGAGCCCTCCGCCAGCGCGACGCGGTGGTGGGGGAGCCCGCCGCGGTCCGCCTGCGAGTGCTGCAGGCCGCGGCCGAGCGCGGGCACGTGCTGGTGCAGCGAGCCGCCCTCCGCGACGTTGATCACCTGGATGCCGCGGCAGACACCGAACACGGGCTTGCCGGCGGCGCGGGCGGCGCGGTAGAGGGCGATCTCGAAGGCGTCGCGCTCCGGGTCGACGACGCCGAGGTCGGGCTGCGGCGACTGGCCGAAGCGCGCCGGATCGATGTCGGCACCGCCGGAGAGGAGCAGGGCGTCGGCGTGGGCCACCGCGTCCTCGGCGGCGGCGGGGTCGAGCACGGGGGCGACGAGGGGCAGTCCGCCCTCGGCCTGCACCGCCAGGGCGTAGTTGCGGCCGGTGAACACGCTCTCGCGGCGCAGGCCGAGGTCGACGTTGACGGTGCCGGAGCTGATCAGGATGAGCGGACGGGGAGCCATGATGGGCGCCAGTGTACCGGGCGCCCCGGGCCACCGCGCGTCCTCCGGGTGCGTCCGTCGACCGCGTGCCCGACCGCTAGTCCAGCGCGCGGGGCGCGCGCTAGTCGAGCGCCCGCACGAGCACGAACTTCAGGTAACGGCTCTCGGGGAAGCCGAGGCGTTCCGGGTGGTCGGGCGCCGCGCCGAAGCGGCCGAGCACGTGCAGCGCTCGGCCGGCGTCGGCGGCGGCGTCCGCCAGCACGTTGAGGAACTCCGCCTCCTGCAGGTGCGCGCTGCACGACGAGCTGCCGAGCACCCCGCCCGGGGCGAGCAGTCGGATCGCCCTGAGGTTCAGCTCCTTGTACGCGGCCATCGCCCGCTCGAGGTCGCGGGCACGCTTCGCGAGCGCCGGCGGATCGACGCTGACCGCGGCGAAGCGCCGGCCTGCGCGCGCCAGCGCGCGCAGGGACTCGAACGCGTCGGAGCGGTCGAGCTCGGGTCGCGGCAGGCCGTGGCGCGCCGCCGCCCTCGCCGCCGACTCGAGCGCGGCGGCCGAACTGTCGACCAGCAAGGCGCTGCGAGCGCCCGCCCGCAGCAGGTGGAGGCCGAAGCCGCCGTGGTACGAGAACGCGTCGAGCGCATCGACGGCGCCCGGGTCGGGGGCGAGCGCCATTGCCGCGCGCGCGAGGCGCCGGTGGTTGAGTCGCTGGTCGAGGAACGCGCCGGTCTTCTGGCCGCCGCGCGGGTCGACGCGCCAGGTCAGCGCGCCGTCGTCCACCTCGACGCGCTCGGGCACCTCACCGTGCAGCGTCCGCACCTCGGTCGCCAGCCCCTCCAGCTCGCGGGCGTGGGCGTCGAAGCGGCCCAGCACGCCCTCCGGCGCGAGGCGTTGCACCAGGCGCGCGACCAGCGCATCGAGGTGCGGCTCGAGCGCGGCGCAGCCGTTCTGCAGCACGAGCACCGGGCCCAGCCGGTCGACGATCAGCCCCGGCAGGCCGTCCGCCTCGGCGTGCACGCAGCGGTAGCCGGTCACCCCCGCCATCTCGGCGTCGGGAGCGGCCGCCAACGCGGCGCGCAGGTCGAGCGCGGCGTCGAGCCGCGCGACCAGCAGGTCCTCGTCGACGGGCGCGTCGTGGTGGTGCAGCAGCCGCACGGCGATCTGTGAGGTCGGGTGGACGGCGGCCCAGCCGAGGGGCCGGCCGCGGCGGTCGACGACCGGCGCGAACCCGGGGCGCTGCGGTGGCGTCAGGACGTCGGAACGGTACACCCAGGGATGGCCGGCCGCGAGCCGCGCGGCGCCGCGGCCGTCGACGGCGACGGGCGGGAGAGCGCTCGCTGCGGCGGGGTTCATGCGGCATGCTAGCGCGGCCGTGCGATACTGCCCCTCGTCCGGCGCGGCGCAGCGGCGTCGCCGTCGGCAGGCGCGAGGCGAGCCCGCCCCAGGGCGCTCGCGCGCGGAGGAGGTCGGCATGCCCGGCATCGCCATCATCGGCGCCCAGTGGGGCGACGAGGGGAAAGGCAAGGTCGTCGACGCCCTGGCCACCGAGGCCGACGTCGTCGTGCGCTACTCGGGCGGCGCCAACGCCGGTCACACGGTCGTCGTCGGGAGCGAGGTGTTCAAGCTCCACCACCTCCCGTGCGGCACGCTGCACGACGGGCCCACGTCGGTGCTCGGCGGCGGCATGGTCATCGACCCCTGGAGCCTGCGCGACGAGCTCGAGGGCCTGCGTGCGCGACGCGACCCCGGCACCGTCCTGATCTCGCACGAGGCGCACTTGGTGCTACCGCACCACAAGAAGAACGACGAGGGCGGCGGCTTCGTGGGCACCACGGGGCGCGGCATCGGCCCCTGCTACTCCGACAAGGCGCGGCGGCTGGGGCTGCGCTTCGGCGATCTGGTCGACGACGCCGTCCTGCGCGATCGCCTCGGCCGGCTCCTCGAGGGCAAGCCGAACTCCACGGCCCGCGTCGGCTGGACGGACGTCGAGGTGGCGATGGACGCGCTCGCCGACATCCGCGCCTACGTCGCGCCCATGGTGACCGACACGGGCGAGGTCGTGCGGGCCGCGCTGCGCGCCGGCCAGCGCGTCCTGTTCGAGGGCGGCCAGGGGACGATGCTCGACCTCGGCTACGGCACCTACCCCTTCGTGACCAGCTCGCACCCGACGGTCGGCGGCATCCTGGTGGGCGCCGGCGTGAGCCACAAGGCGCTCCACGGCGTCATCGGCGTGGTCAAGGCCTTCACCACCCGCGTCGGGCACGGCCCCTTCCGCACGGAGGTGGCGGGCGAGACCGCGTCCCGCCTGCGCGGCACCGGCGGCAACCAGTGGGACGAGTTCGGCACCACCACCGGCCGCCCGCGCCGCGTGGGCTGGCTCGACCTCCCGCAGCTGCGCTACGCCGCCGAGATCAACGGCTTCGACGGCCTGGTGGTCACCAAGCTCGACGTGCTCTCGGGCTTCGACGAGATCCAGGTGTGCGTCGACGTCGACGGGCACGGCGCCCCCGTCTACCGTTCGCTGCCGGGGTGGGGCGACCTGCACGGCCTCGGATCGCGCGACGCGCTGCCGCAGCCGGTGCTCGACTACCTCGCGCTGATGGAGGACGTCGTCGGCGTGCCGGTCGTCATGTTCTCGACCAGCCCCGACCGCGAGGACACCTACGGCGAGGTCAGCTGGGTGTGAGGCGCCGCCGCCCGAGGGCGGCGGCGGGGGCCTTCAGCCGGGCGCGGTTCCGACACGCAGCCCGCGCGTCGAGCGGTGGTCTGCCCGGTCAGCGAGATCGTTGATCGGTGGTTGGACCGATCAACCATCTCGTTGATCGGTGGTCTGCCCGGTCAGCGAGACGAGATGGGCGTGAACTTCTTGCCCTTGGGCCCCTGGTAGGCGAGCAGCGGCCGCACCAGGCGGTTGTCGGCGTACTGCTCGAACAGGTGCGCCATCCAGCCGGCGATGCGGGCCACGGCGAAGATCGGCGTGTACATGTCGATGGGGAAGCCGAGCATGCGGTACACCGACGCGCTGTAGAAGTCGACGTTCGGCTTGACCTCGCGGCCGCGCTTCTCCATCTCGCGGTCCATCACGCGCACCATCTCGACGGACATCTCCCAGAAGTGCGACTCGCCCGACTCCTTCGCGAGCTTCTCCGCGACCTTCGCCAGGATGGCGGCCCGCGGGTCGAGCACGCGGTAGACGCGGTGGCCGAAGCCCATGACGCGGCCGTGCGGCTGCGCCAGCCGGTCCATGACGTACGCCTCGACGTTCTCGACGTCGCCGATCTCCTCGAGCGCGCGCATGACCGCCTCGTTGGCGCCGCCGTGCAGCGGCCCCTTGAGGGAGCCGACGCCGGCGGTGACCGCGCTGTAGGCGTCCGTCAGGCTCGAGGCGGCGGTGCGCGCGGTGAAGGTGCTGGCGTTCGAGCCGTGCTCGGCGTGCAGCACCAGGGCCACGTCCATGACGTGGGTCGCGGCCTCGGTGGGGTGCTCGCCGGTCAGGGTGTAGAGGAAGTTGCCCGCGATCGACAGTTCCGGGTCGGGGTCGACGGGCGGCTTGCCGTGGCGCAGCCGCTCCATCGTCGCGACGATCGTCGGGAACTGCACCAGTAGGCGGTGGGCGATGCGGCGCACGTTCTCGATGTCGACGTCGTCGGGGTTCGGATCGTGGCAGGCGAGGTTCGACACCGCGGTCCGCAGCAGGTGCATCGGCTCCGTGGTCGGTCGGGCGCAGCGCAGGCGGTCGACGATCTCGAACGGCAGGGCCCCCAGCGGCGCGATCTCCTCGCGGAAGTCCAGCAGCTGCTTGGCCGTCGGCAGCTCGCCGTTCCACAGCAGGTACACGACCTCCTCGTAGCTGGCCTCGGTCAGCTCGCTGATGTCGTAGCCGCGGTAGCTGAGCTCGCCCTTCTCGCCGTCGATGAAGCTGATCTCGGTGACGTCGGCGACGACACCGACGAGACCGCGATGGATGGATTCCTGCATGGCGCCTCCGTTGGGGGGCGGAGCGGCGCTCACGGCGACCGTGCCGCGCTCCGGGGTGCATGGGTTGGGCGGAGGCCGCGAGCCCGCGACCGCTTTCCGCGTTCAGTCCGAGCAGTCTAGCGTGACTCCGGCGGCGGAACCGTCGCGTCCGTCGCGGATTCCGGATCCTCGCCCGCCGCCCCGTCGTCGGCCGGCGCGTCGTCGGCGGGCGTCACGTCGACCGACGCGCCCGCGGCGGCGTTCTCGCCGACCGTTCCGTCGGCCGAGACCGGCGAGCGCCCCGGGGCCCGCGCGGCCGGGAGGTCGACCTTCGGCGGCGGGAACGCGCTCGCCTCGCGCCCACGCCACAGCACGGCGGCGCCGGCCGCGATGAGCAGCAGCGCGAACCAGGCGGACCCGAGGATGCCCGAGGTGACGAGCGCCAGCAGCAGCCCGAGCGCCGCGAGCCCCAGCCCGACATTCCGCGGCCAGCGCGGCTCGCGGCGTTCGACCGCGTCGATCGCGATCAGGCCCGCCCCGAGCGAGATGAGGAACACACCGTCGCAGCGCGGGAAGAGCTGCTGGAGCAGGATGCCCACGGCGGTCCCCGCCAGCAGACCGCCGACCACCAGCAGGCCGTAGGTGCGCTGGCTGACGTAGGTCGCCAGCAGCGCCGCGGCGACCAGTGCGACCCACAGCCAGCCCGCGCCGCCGCTCACGCGCGCCAGCAACGCCAGGACCCCGAGCCCGATCAGACCGTACGCCACCCATTCGCGACGCATCATGCTCGCAGCTTAGCGCGCCGCGGCCGGGCGCGAGCTGGTACCGCCACGGCGGCCCCCGGAGACCGACCGATCCGCGTGAGCGACGGAACGCGGGCGGCGTCGTTCGAGGCGACCGGGGGCGCCGGAGGGGCTCTGCTAAGATGCCCAGGTCCTGAGCGAGAGGAGGTCGGCGTGATCGGGAACGTCGTGCGCTTCGAACCCTTCGGCGAGGCCCCCATCCGCGTCATCGACGACGACGGGCGTTGGGTCGCGCCGTTCGCCTGCGACCTCGACGAGGCCCGATTGCGGTCGATCTACCGCGACATGCTGCGGGCGCGGCGCTTCGACGAGCGCCTGTCGACGATGCAGCGCCAGGGCAAGGTCAGCTTCGTCGCCTCGGCCGCCGGTCACGAGGCGACGCAGGTCGGCGCCGCCCACGCGCTCGAGGCCGGGCGCGACTGGACCTTCCCGTACTACCGCGATCTCGCCCTGGCCCTGGCGCTCGGGTGGCCTTTCGCCGAGGCGCTGGCACAGCAGATGGCCAGCCGCCTCGACCCTGCCCGCGGCCGCCAGATGCCCGCGCACCCGGGCAGCGCCGCGCTGCGCATCTTCACGACCGCGTCCGCGATCGCCAGCCACGTGCCCCCCGCGGTGGGCAGCGCCATGGCGCAGAAGCTCGCCGGCCGCGGCGACGTCACCCTGTGCAGCTTCGGCGACGGCGCCACCAGCGAGGGCGATTGGCACGCCGCGCTCAACCTCGCGGGCGCCCAGGGCGCCCCCGCCGTGTTCCTGTGTCAGAACAACGGCTACGCGATCAGCGTCGCCTTCCGGCACCAGTCGGGCTCGGCGGACGTCGCCACCAAGGCGCACGCCTACGGCATGCCCGGCTACCGCGTCGACGGCATGGATCCCCTCGCCGCCTATTACGTCACGCGGCAGGCGGTGGAGCGGGCGCGGCAGGGCCTGGGGCCGGCGCTGATCGAGGCGCTCGTGTACCGCTACGGGCCGCACTCCAACGCCGACGACGACGGCCGCTACCGACCCGCCGACGAGGTCGCCGCCTGGCGTCGCCGCGACCCCATCGCCCGCTACCGTCGCTACCTCGAGGGCCGCGGCCTGTGGGACGACGAGTCCGAGGCGGGCCTCGCGGCCGAGGTCAAGGCGGAGATCGACGATGCGGTGCGGGCCAACGTGGCCGCCGGCCGGGCGCCGCTCGGCTGGATGTTCGACGACGTGTTCGCCGCGCTGCCGCCGCACCTGCGCCGCCAGCGGGACGAGCTCGCTTCCACCCACGATCTCGAGCGGGACGGGCACTGATGGCGCTGCAGACGATCGTCCAAACGGTGGCGCGCACGCTGGCCGAGGAGATGGTCCGCGACGACGCGGTGGTCCTGCTCGGCGAGGACGTCGGCAAGCGCGGCGGCGTCTTCCTCGCCACCGAGGGCCTGTTCGACCGCTTCGGCCCCGACCGGGTGATCGACACGCCGCTCTCCGAGGCCGCCATCATCGGCGCCGCGATCGGCATGGCCGTGCACGGGATGCGCCCCGTCGCCGAGATCCAGTTCGCCGACTACGTGTTCCCCGGCTTCGACCAGCTCGTGTCGCAGGCCGCCAAGCTGCGCTACCGCTCGGGCGGCGGCTTCAGCGCCCCGCTGGTCGTGCGCATGCCCGCCG
>JAABRV010000058.1 GCA_011390735.1 Trueperaceae bacterium
TCATCGCGTTGTCCGGGCAGACCGTCTACCACATCCCGCGGACCGACAAGTCCCGCGGTTGGCGCTCGGTCGCCACCCTGCAGCTGGGCGAGCCGACGCGCGTCGTCGAGCGCTGCGGCCTGCCGGTCGTCTCCGACTTCCGGCAGAGCGACCTGGCGGCGGGCGGCCAGGGCGCGCCGCTGGTGCCCTTCGGCGACCTCCACCTGTTCGGCGAGCGCGGCGCCCGCCGCGCGGTCCACAACCTCGGCGGCATCGGCAACCTGACCGTGCTGCCTGCCGACGGCGATCCAGCCCACGTGTCGGCCTTCGACACCGGGCCGGCGAACTGCCTGCTGGACGAGGCGACCGCCGCCACCAGCGGCGCGCCGTGCGACGAGGGCGGCGCCCTCGCCGCCGCGGGCCGCGTCGACGAGGCGCTGCTCGCGCGCCTGCTCGAGCACCCCTACCTGCGGCTCCCGCCGCCGAAGACGACCGGCCGCGAGGTCTTCAACCTGCGCGAGCTCTTCCCGGATGGCCTGGCGGCCTGGTCGCCCGCCGACCTGCTCGCGACGCTGACGGCGTTCACCGCCGAGACGACGGCCGACGCCTACCGCCGCTGGGTGCTGCCGGGTGGGCTGGACGAGGTGCTGCTCGCCGGCGGCGGCGCGCTCAACCCGACGCTGGTCGGCATGCTGCGTGCACGGCTGCCGGGCGTGCCGCTGCGGACCTTCGAGGGGCTCGGTTGGCGCGCGAAGGACCGCGAGACGCTGGCCTTCGCGCTGATGGGCTACGCCGCCTGGTTCGGCCTCCCCAACACGCTGCCGAGCGCGACCGGTGCGCGCCGAGCGGTGGTCGCCGGGCGCCTCGCGCGGCCCTGAGTCGTCGTCATGCCGGCGCGGCGCCGCGCGCTGGGGTGGTCGGTTCGTCGGCGCCGGCCGCGATCGCCCGGATGCGGTCCACGGGCGCCGGATGCGTCAGGAAGAGCCAGGCGTACAGCGGGTGCGCGGTCGGATCGGCGAGGGCGTCGTGGCTCAGTCGACGCAGGGTGGCGATCATGGCCGCCGGCGAGTGGCTGCGGGCCGCGAAGGCGTCGGCCTGGAACTCGAAGCGGCGGCTGAGGGCGTTGAGCAGCACCCCGACCGCCGTCGTGGCCGGCGTGAACAGCAGGCCGAACGCCAGCAGGTTCAGCGCCAGGACGCGCCCGTCGGCGCCCAGGGCGCGAGACAACGCCGCGCTGTCGACGACCAGCGAGAGGACGAACAGCGTCAGCGTGACCGAGGCGACGTTGCCGAGGAGCAGCCACGGCAGGTGGCGCAGCCGCGCGTGCCCGACCTCGTGCGCGACCACGGCGACGACCTCGTCGGGCGGGTGCCGCTCGACGAGCGTGTCCAGCAGCACCACCTTCTTCTGCCTACCCAGGCCCGAGAAGAACGCGCCGGCCTTGGTCGAGCGCTTCGAGCCGTCCATCACGTAGGTGTTCTCCAGCCGGAAGCCGGCGCCGCGCACGTAGTCCGCGATGGCGTGCCTGAGCTCGCCGTCGGGGAGGGGCGTCAGCTTGTTGAACAGCGGCAGCAGCACGCTGGTTTGGAAGGTGGCCAGCAGGACCACGACCACGGCGGCCAGGGCCGCGTACGGCAGCCAGAAGGCCGTGCCCCACGCGTCGATCGAGGCCAGCAGCAGGGCCAGCAGGCCACCGCCGAGCACGATGGCGAGGGCGTAGCCGGTCAGCCGGTCGCGCACGAAGGTGGCGACGGTGGTGGTGTTGAAGCCGAAGCGCGCCTCGATCCCGAACGTGCGGGCGATCGCGAACGGGAGCCCGACGAGGTCGAAGGCGAGCGCGACGCCGCCGAGGAAGAGCAGGGTGGTCCACCAGCCGCCGCCGGTCGCGTCCGCCAGGACGGCATGGACCGCGGCGAGCACGCCGGTCGTGATCAGCACCAGCCACAGCGCGAGCATCACCAGGGCCTCGACGAAGCCGAGCCGCGCCTTGGCCGTCGCGTACGCGCGGCCGCGGGCGTAGGCAGCCGCGTCGACCACGCCGGCAAGCTCCTCGGGCGGTGTGGCGGGCTGATGGCGCAGCTGCAGCCAGCGGGCGACCCACGTCAGGCCGAAGTCGGCGAGCAGCACGGCGACGAGCAGGACGAGCAGGACCTCGGCGCTCATGGGGGCCCAGCGTACGTCAGCACCCAGTCGGTCGCCAGGGCGCGGATCGTCGCGCGGATGGCGTCGGCGGCCGCCGGTGGCTCGACGCGGCCGCAGAGCCGCTCGCAGGCCGGCGCGTAGGGGTCCTCGAAGTGGCAGTGGGTGGCGTTCGGGACCCGCACCACGGCGGCCGAGGCGATGCGCGCCGCGACCGGGAGCATGTTGCCGTCGGCGTTGCAGGCCGACGGTTCGGCCGCCAGGAAGAGCGCAGGGACGGGGAGATCGGCCGCGTCGGACGCGAGGCCGGAGGCGCCGTCGCCGGGACGCCCGCCCCGGCCGCTGTCGACGGCGTCGAGCCCGAGCAGGGCCACGGCGCCCGGGTCGTCGGCGGCCGCCAGGAGGGCCGCGAGGCCGCCGGCGCTGAAGCCGGCGTACAGCACGCCGCCGCCCGGCGCGCGCACGGCGTCGGCCACGGCCCGGAGGTCGGCGGCGTTGCGGTCGTGGCGGCCGGCGAACGGGGTCGAGTTGCAGAAGCTCACGACCGCCGTCGGCACGCCGTGCGAGGCCAGGTGCGCGGCCCAGCCGCGCATGCTCGCGAGGCTCCGCAGGAAGCCGTGCGCCAGCACGACCGTCACGCCACCGGCGCCCTCGGTGGGTCGATGCAGCTCGAACTCGACGGTGCAGCCGAACGCCGAGCGCAGGCTGCCGGGCTCGCTCGTCGTGGCGAACGGCCCGGGGGCGGCCAGCGCTGGGTCGCTCGCCGGCAGCCCGGGGTCGCCCGTCACCCGCGTGATCGCGGCCGGCGCGCAGGCCGCCAGGAGCGCCACGGCGATGAGCGCGACGCCCCATGGCGACCCGCGGCGCGCCGCAGGTCGCGCCTCGGCATGGGGCGGCCTCACTCGCCGCCCCGCCAGCGGTCGAGCCGCTGGTTCAGCGTCAGCAGCCCGGCGATGTCGCGCAGCGTGAAGCGCTCCTCGTCGCCGATCGACAGGGTGTAGGGGCCGGGCGGCCCGGCCGTCTGGGTCACCTCGATCGTGCAGGTGGTGTCGGTCGGTCCCATCGCGTCCGCCACGCGGATGCGGTGGGCGATCCCGGAGAAGCGCTCGAAGAAGGGGACGTCCACCGCGCGCAACTCCTGCGGCCCGTCGCCGCAGTCGAGCGTGACGCGATGCGCGAGCGAGGCGCCCAGGTCGTCGTCGATGACCAGCAGCTGCAGCGGGATCGAGCGCTCCACGGGCGGCACGACGAACGCGTGCACGGTGCCGCGCGCGGCGCGCAGGTAGTAGGCCTTGGAGACCGTCGGGGTGTCGACCACGAAGGGGCCCGCGTCGTCGGGGAAGAACGGGACGTGGGCGGCGCCCCACGCCGCCAGGGACAGCGCCAGGAGCGCGAGGAGGCGTCGCATGCCCCAGGTGTACGCCCGTTCGGGCCGGAGAGCGTGTGTCGCCGCCAACGGGACCTGCGCTAAGCTCGCAGGCGTCCATGGCCGATCCCGCCCCCGCCGCGCCCGCCCTCGCGCCGGCGGTCACCAAGCTCCGGCCGCCGCGGGCCCACGGCGACGCGGTCGCGCGTCCGCGCCTCGATGCGCTGCTCGACGAGGCCGTCCGGGACCACACGGTGACCCTCGTGTCGGCGCCCGCCGGCTACGGCAAGACGACCGGACTGGCCGCCTGGGCGCAGGCGCGGATCCGCTCGGGGCGACCGGTGGCCTGGGTCGCGCTCGACGAGCGCGACGACGAGCCGCGGGCGTTCGTGCGCCTGCTGGCGGCGGCGGTGGCCTCGCTGGACCCGCGCGCGCGGGCGATCGACGCCGTCGACGACGTCGGCCTCGCCCTCGCGAGCCTCGTCAACCTGCTCGACGCGGCCGCAGGGGCGCGGGTCGTGGTGCTGGACGACCTGCACACCCTCGTGCGCGAGGACACGCTCGATGCGCTCCGCTGGCTCGTCGACCACGCGCCGGCCGCCGTGCGGCTGGTGCTGGCGACGCGGGTCGACCCGGCGCTGCCGCTGACGCGCTGGCGGCTGCAGGGTGCGCTCGCGGAACTGCGGGGCGATGCCCTGCGCTTCGACCCCGACGAGGCGCGGGCGCTGCTGGCGCGCATGGGCGTCGCCCTCGAGCCGGAGGTCCTGGCGGTGCTCGTGGCGCGGACGGAGGGGTGGGGTGCCGGCCTGCAGTTGGCCGCGCTCGGCCTCCGCGGTCGCGAGGGCGCGCACGTCCGTGATTTCGTCGAGCGCTTCACGGGTCGCGACCGCTACGTCCTCGCCTACCTGACGGAGGAGGTGCTGCAGCGGCTCGACCCGGCGACCCACGACTTCCTCCTCATGGTCAGCGTGTTCGACGCCTTCGATGCGGCCACGGCCGCGGCGGTCACCGGGCGGCGCGACGCCCTCGAGCGCCTGACCGAACTGGAGCGCGCCAACCTCTTCCTGTCGCGCGCAGACGACGCCGCGGGCACCTTCCGTCTCCACGCGTTCTTCCGCGACCTGCTGCGCGGTCGCCTCGACGACCTGCGACCCGGCATGGCCGATGCGCTGCTGGCGCGCGCCGTCCGGCACCGCGCCGAGAGCCGGACGGCCGAGGCGGCGACCGGGCCGCTGGCGGCGCACGCTGCGGTCGACGAGGAGGAGGCCCTCAGCGAGCGCGAACGCGAGGCGCTGCGGTGGCTCGCCACGGGTGCCAGCAACAAGGCGATCGCGCGCCACATGGGCCTCAGCCCCAACACGGTGAAGACCCACCTCAAGCGGCTCTTCGACAAGCTCGAGGTGCGCTCGCGCACCGAGGCCGTCACCCGCGCCCGCGCCCTCGGCCTGCTCTGACGCCTCACCCCAACGGGGGAGAGGGCCGTCACCCCATCGGGTGATGACGCGTCACCCACGCCCCGCCTACGCTCATGGCAGCGAACGACCCCCGAGGGTCGGCAGCGAGAGGAGCTCAGCATGAGCGAAGCCGAGAAGCAAGGCGCAAGCCAGGGCGCTGGCGAGGAGCGGACCTTCAGCGAGGAGTTCCGCGTGTCCGGCGAGGCGGTCCTGTCGAAGGTCAAGGAGTTGGTCCGCGAGGGCAACGTCCGCCGCATCACCATCAAGAACGACGAGGGGCGGAGCCTCATCGAGATCCCGCTGACGATCGGCGTCATCGGCACCGTGCTCCTCCCCGTGTGGGCCGCCATCGGCGCGATCGCCGCGCTGGTCGCGAACCTGACGATCGCCGTCGAGCGCGTCCGTGAGCCCGTCGCCCCCGCCCCCGCCCCCAGCGACCTCACCCCACCCAGCGGCGAAGGCCACGCCTGAGCGCCGCGGATCGGAGACCCGACATGACGGACACCGGACCCACCCCCCACACGAACGACCGCCCCGGCGACGGCGCCTGGCGCGCCACCCTCGGCCGCTGGTGGCGTGCCGGCCAGGAGCGCTCGCTGGTGATCCGCCGCCGGGGCGTGGACCACCTTCGCCTCCCGCTGAACCTCGTCGTCCTGCTCACGCTGGTCCTCGCCGCCTGGTCGTGGCCCGTCCTGGTCCTGGGGATCGTGATCGCGCTCGTCACCCAGGTCGAGTTCGTCGTCCTGCGCGACGCGCCCCGCTGACCGATCCGGCGCGACGACCTCGCGTCCCGCCCGGGTGCCCCGACGGCGCCCGGGCGGGACGCTGACGGGGCACGCGCGGGTGTAGCCTCGATCCCATGGCCGTCGCCCTCCGTCCCCGCGCCGCGCTCGTCGGCGTCCCGCTCGCGGCGCTGATCACCGCCGCGCACATGGCCAACGACGCCTTCTCCAACGTCCTGCCGGTCTACCTGCCGACCCTGCAGCAGCGCTTCGGGCTCGGCGAGGTGGCGCTCGCCAGCCTGGTGGCCGTGATCTCGCTGTCAGCCAACGTCCTGCAGGCGTTCATGGGGGCGCTCACCGACCGCTGGGGGCGTCGCCGGGCCGCGGCCCTGGGCCTGCTGCTCAGCTCCGTGCTCATGAGCTTCATCGCCGTGGCGCCGACCGTGTGGGCGCTCGTCGCCATGCTGGCGATCGGGGGCCTCGGCTCCGCGACCTTCCACCCGGGCGCGGTGGCGATGATGCGTGACACCGGGTCGCGCAAGAGCCTGGCGGTCGGCGTCTTCGCGGCGGGCGGCGCCTTCGGCTCGGCGGTCATGCCGATCGTCGTGCTCTTCATCCTGCGCAGCTACGGTCCGCAGTACGTCCCCTGGTTGGCGATCGTCGGGGTGGTGCTCGCGGCCGCGCTCTTCTTCTGGTCGCCGCCGTCGACGCGGCCGACCGGCGCCCAGCGGCCCAAGATCTTCGACCTGGCGCTCTTCCTCGGGCCCGTCGGGCTGCTGTCGCTCGCCGGGATCATGCGGGCGACGGCGTTCGTGAGCTTCGGTAGCGCCATGCCGCTCTACCTCGTCCACGTGCGCGGCTTCGCGCCCGACGCCGCGGTCATCGGCGCCACCCTCGCCACCTACGGCATCGCCTCGGCGACCGCGGGCATGCTCAGCGGGCTGCTCGAGCAGCGCGTCGGGCGCGTCCGCCTCGTGGTCGGCTCGATGCTGCTGGCGGCCCCGGCGCTGGCGCTGGTCCTGACGCTGGCGCCCGGTTCGCTCGCCTACTTCGCCGCGATCGCCGCCGGCGCGATGCTGACGAACGCCTCCGTGCCCCTGCTGGTCGTCAGCGCCCAGGACCTCGCGCCGCACGCGGTCGGCACCGCGTCGGGCATGCTCATGGGCTTCACCTGGGGCATCGCGGGCGTCGCCTACATCGGCTTCGGCGCCGTGCAGGCGTGGCTGGGCCTGGTGCCGGCGCTGCTCGCCAGCTTCGCGTTCCTGTGGCCCGCCGCGGTGCTGTCGGGCGTCGTGCTGGTGCGTCAGCGGGCCGGCTGGTCCGGCTGACGTCACCGGGCTCACCGCCGCGCGGCGTCAGCGCATCCGCTTGTAGGCGGCGATCAGCCCGTTCGTGGAGGCGTCGTGGCCGGTCACGGGCGCGTCGCCCGCGAGCTCGGGCAGGATGGCCTTCGCCAGGACCTTGCCGAGCTCCACGCCCCACTGGTCGAACGAGTTCACGTTCCAGATCACGCCCTGGACGAAGATCTTGTGCTCGTACAGGGCGATGAGGGAGCCGAGCACCGCGGGGGTCAGCTGCGGGTAGAGGAAGCTGCTCGTCGGCCGGTTGCCCGGGAAGGTGCGGGCGGCCGTCAGCAGTTCCAGCCGCTCGCCGCTCACGCCGTCGGCGGCGAGCTCGGCGCGCACCTCGTCGGCGGTGCGGCCGCGCATGAGCGCCTCGGTCTGGGCGAAGTAGTTGCTCAGCAGGATCTCGTGCTGGTCGCCGAGCGGGTGGTGCGAGCGGGCGGCCGCGAGGAAGTCGCAGGGCACCAGCCGCGTGCCCTGGTGGAGCAGCTGGTAGAAGGCGTGCTGGCCGTTGGTGCCCGGCTGGCCCCAGACGATCGGGCCGGTGCCGGCCGCGACGGGCCGGCCCTCCTGCGTCACCGACTTGCCGTTGCTCTCCATGTCCCCCTGCTGGAAGTAGCTGGCGAAGTGGAGCAGCAGCTGGTCGTAGGGGAGGATGGCATGCGTCTCGGCCCCGAAGAAGTCGTGGTACCAGATCCCCAGCAGCGCCATGAGCACCGGGACGTTGCGCTCGAGCGGCGTGGTGCGCAGGTGTACGTCGATCTCGTACGCCCCGCGCAGCAGCTCGTCGAAGCGCGACGGGCCGATCGACAGCATGATCGACAGCCCGATGGCGCTCCACAGCGAGTAGCGTCCGCCGACCCAGTCCCAGAAGGGGAACATCCGCTCGGCGTCGATGCCGAAGTCCTCGACGGCCTCGAGGTTGGTCGACAGGGCGGCGAAGTGCTGCCGCACCGGTGAGCGCACGACGGGCGTCTGCGCCAGCGTCGCCTCGTCGCCCAAAGCGCGCAGCAGCCAGGCGCGGGCCTGCTGCGCGTTGGCCATCGTCTCCTGGGTCGTGAACGTCTTCGAGGCGACCAGGAACAGGGTGGTCGCCGGATCGAGCGGCGCCAGCGTGCGCGCGAGGTCGCTCGGGTCGACGTTGGAGACGAAGTGCGCCCGCAGGCGCTCGTGCCCGTACGGGGCCAGCGCCGTCGTCACCATCTTGGGGCCGAGGTCGCTGCCGCCGATGCCGATGTTGACGACGTCGGTGATCTCGCGCCCGGTGGCGCCGCGATGGTCGCCATCGCGGACGCGGTCGGCGAAGGCGCGCATCCGGGCGAGCACCGCACGAACCTCGGGCATGACGTCGTGGCCGTCGACGCGCACGGGCTGGTCGCCCTGGTAGCGCAGCGCGGTGTGCAGGACGGCGCGGTCCTCGGTGCGGTTGATCTTCTCCCCGGCGAACATCCGCTCGACCTGGGCCGGCACCTCGGCCTGCCGCGCGAGTTCCAGCAGCAGGGCGAGGGTCTCGTCCGTGACGCGCTGCTTCGAGTAGTCGAAGAGGACGTCCCCGGCGAACGCGTGCAGGCGCTCGAAGCGGTCCGGGTCGTTGGCGAAGAGGTCGCGCAGGTGCAGCGGGGCGACCTCGCGGTGGTGGTCGCGCAGGGCGGCCCAGGCGGGCAGTTCTGTGGGTTTCACGGCGCTCCCTCGGCTGCGCTCAGCGGTTGCGGGCGACGAGCCAGACCAGCTCGCGGCCGCTGCGGATCAGGTAGAGGAGGGCCTGCTGCGTGCCGTCGGTGAACACGACCCGCGTGTGACGCTCGCCACCCATGTCGTTCGTGGTGGTCGATTCGCGGAAGAAACCCTCCACCAGCAGGCCGCGCTCGACGTCGTAGACGAAGGCGGGCTCGAGCGAGGCCGCGAAGCCGGTGGCGGTGTAGACCTCCCACCCCGTCCAGGCTGCGGCATCGGGCACGCGCGCGATGATCGCCTCGGTGCCGCTGCCCACGGCGCGCATGCTGCTGGCGGGGAACGACATCGGGGGGAACAGCTGCGAGGCGATGGCCGGGGCGAGCGCCACCTCGACGAGCAGCTGCGCGGATCCTGCGCCGCTCAGCACCAAGATCGCGGCCAGGGCGAGCGAGCGCGCGGTTCTCATGGGCTCAGGCTACCAGGTGCGATCGATGTCCGCGACCCCGGCGTGGCGCCGCGCCGGCCATGGGTCAGTCCGCGGCCTGCAGCCGCGCCTCGAGCTCGGCCACCCGGGCCTCGAGCGCCGCGACGCGCGCCGCGAGGTCGCCCGCGGTGGGCCCCGGGACCGCGCCGCGGCCGGCGGCGGCCGCGGCCCGCACGCCGGCCGCCGCGCCGGCGTCGACCGGCATCCCCGTGAAGTCGGCGGCGCCCACGCCCGCGTGTTCGCGGCCGACCGGGCGCACCCGCGGCTGCAGCCGCGCCTCGTCGCCGCCCAGCGTGTGCGCCCAGCGGTCCTGGGCCTGGCCCGGTGCGCGGCCGACGTTGCGCACCATCGCCGGGTCGCGCCGCGCCATCGCGGCCAGGGCCGCCTCGACGCCCGCGAGGTCGGGGATCCCGCCGTAACGCTCGCTCCGCGATCGCAGCTCGGCCGCCGTCTGTGCGCCGCGCAGCATGAGCACCGCGAGGAGCGCCAGCTCGGTCTCGTCGAGCGTCCAAGCGCGCGCCAGCAGGTGGCGGTGCTTGGGGACCCGGTCGCCGACCTCCTGGACCGTGGCGGCGAGGCCGCGGTCGCGCAGCCGGTTCACGGCGTCACGCACGTCCTGCAGGTGGTGGTCGGTCACTGGCTCGCGGCTGGTGCGCTGGTTGCAGGCGGTGACGAGCGCCTGGGTGGAGAGCGGGTAGGCCTCGGGCGTGGTGCGTTCCTTCTCGACGAGCGCGCCCAACACGCGCAGCTCGACCTCCGACAGGGGCATGGCGACCTCCACCGGGGGGAGCGGGCCTCCGCCCGGGACGGCACCCAGGCTACCAAGTCGCCCCGGCGTGCAAGGCTGAAGCCCGATGATGAAGGCCCGTCGCATCCTCCTGGAGCGGATCGAGGCGGCCACCCGCCTGATCGATCCGGTGTTCCTCGCCACGCCCCAGTTCGAGTGCGAGCCGCTCGGGCGCGAGCTGGGCGTGCGCATGTTCCTGAAGGTGGAGACGATGAACCCCATCCGCTCGTTCAAGGGCCGCGGCGCAGAGTTGTTCCTGGCGCGCGACGCGGGCGAGGGGCCGCTGGTGTGCGCGAGCGCCGGGAACTTCGGCCAGGCGATGGCCTACGCCTGCCGATCGCGGGCGCTGCCGCTGACGGCGTTCGCCGCCGAGTCGGCGAACGCCCTGAAGGTCGAGCGCATGCGCGGCCTCGGCGCCACCGTCCGGCTGGCCGGGAACGACTTCGACGCGGCCAAGGACGCGGCCCGCGCCCACGCGGCCGCCACCGGCGCGCGCTTCGTCGAGGACGGCCGCGAGGTCGCCATCAGCGAGGGGGCGGGCACGATCGCGCTGGAGATGGTGGCTGCGGAGCCCCAGCTCGACGCCGTGTTCGTGCCGTTGGGCAACGGCGCCCTGCTCGCGGGGGTGACGACCGTGCTGCGGGCGCGGCTCCCGAGCGCGCGGGTGGTGGCGGTGGCGGCGCGCGGCGCGCCGGCGATGGCGCGGTCGCTCGCGGCGGGACGCCCGATGGCGGCCGAGCGGGCCGACACGATCGCCGACGGGATCGCGGTCCGGGTGCCGGTGCCCGAGGCCGTGGCGGACCTGGCCGGCCTCGTGGACGAGACGCGGCTCGTGGACGACGACGACATCGTGCGCGCGATGCGCCTGCTGCACCGCCACGCGGGCGCGGTGGTGGAGCCCGCGGGGGCCGTCGGGGTCGCGGCGCTGCTCGCCGACGCCGACGACTGGGTGGGCGCGCGGGTCGCGACCGTGCTGTGCGGGTCGAACGTGACGCCCGAGCAGGCGCGTGCTTGGCTCGGCGCGGGCTGAGGCGGGCGTTCAGCCCCCGTCCGTCCCTTCGGCGTCGGCGTCCCCCTCGACGATCGCCCGGACGCGCCAGCGTCGGGTGCCGCCCGCGCCGTCGATCGCCACCTCCCCGCCGACGCGCGCGCCCAGGAGCGCGCGCCCGATGGGGGAGACGAAGGCGACGCGCCCCGTCGTCGGATCGGCCTCGTCGACGCCCACGAGGGTGAGCCGCTGCGTGCCGGGGCGGCGACCGTCCAGCACGTCGACGTCGACCGTGGCGCCGAAGCGGACGACCCCGTCGCGGCCGTCGGGCGGCGTGACGCGGGCGCTGGCGATGCGGGCCACCAGGGCCTCGAGCCGCTCCTCGACCACGTCGACCGGCGCACCGGCGGCGTCGAGCCGCTCACGTTCGCCCTGCAGGGCGTCGCGTTCTTGGTGCAGCAGCCGCCAGCCACGCTCCGTGACCAGGTTCTCGACGCCCTCCGGCAGCGGCGGACGCGGCGGCACCAGTTCGGCGTCGGTCTGCGCGTCCTCCTTGACGAAGGCGCGGCTCACGGCGTGCCTCGCCGGTCGGCGGCCGGCCGGGTCATGGGCCGGTCCGCCGCGGCCGCCTCGGCCGCGCCATCAGCCGCCGCGCCGCTCGGCTTCCTGCGCGTCGGCGATCCGTTCGCTCGCTCGCACCAGCCGGTGCAGCAGGACCAGTCCGACGACCGCCAGCGCGAGGCCGACGATCCAGGGGATCGACGCGAAGACGACGAGGCCGATCTCGGAAGTGCCCAGGGGTCCGATGCGCATGCGCACAGCTTAGCGGTCGGGAGGTTGCGCGGGGGTTGCCACGGGGGCCACGCGAACGCTTGCGGTGGGCCCTCGCGGCCCGCAGCGGGCAGAGCCTGCGTCGCCGGGCGCGGGGGCGACCCCGGTGCTTCGGTGTGATAATCTGCCTTATCAAAACCAGGGTTCGCCTTCGGCTGCGAACCACCTCGGCACGTCGTCACGACGCCAGGCTCACGCGCCTTCCCCCTGCATCCGTGCGCGGCCACGCCGATCGGTCGCCGAGCAGCAGGGCGCCGGGACCCCCCTAGGCGCGCTGCGCGAGTTCCTCGGCCCAGGCGGCCGCGCCGGCCGCGTCGAGCGCGGCGAAGTCCTCGTCCGTGAGCTCGAGGGCGGCGGCCGCGACGTTCTCCTCCAGGTGCGCGACCTTGCCCGTCCCGGGGATCGGCAGCATCACCGGGCTCTTGCGCAGCAGCCACGCGAGGGCGACCTGCCCGTGGCTGGCGCCGAGCCGGCCGGCGACCTCGTCGAGCAGTCCGCCGGGCCGCGCCAGCGCCCCGGCCGCCAGCGGGAACCAGGGGATGAAGCCGATGTCGTGGTCCTCGCAGTAGGCGAGCGCCTCCTCGCTGTCGCGCCGCGCCAGGTGGTAGAGGTTCTGCACCGTGACGATCGGCACGACCGCCCTGGCGGCCTCGATCTCCTCCACGCTCACCTGGCTCAGGCCGACGTGGCGGATGAGGCCCTCGTCGCGCATCTCCTTGATCACCCCGAACTGCTCGTCGCGCGGCACGGCGGGGTCGATCCGGTGCAGCTGCCACAGGTCGATGCGCTCGACCCCGAGCCGGCGCAGGCTCATCAGCACGCACTGCCGCAGGTACTCGGGCCGTCCGACGGGCTGCCACACGTCGGGCCCGTGGCGCGTCAGGCCGCCCTTGGTGGCGACCAGCGTGCCCGCGTACGGGTGGAGCACCTCGCGCAGCAGGTCCTCGCTGACGAAGGGGCCGTAGCTGTCGGCCGTGTCGACGAGGTCGACGCCGAGCTCGGGCAGGCGGGAGACGACGCGGCGTGCCTCGGCGGGGTCGACGGGGTCGCCCCAGATCCCGGGGCCGGTGATGCGCATGGCGCCGAAGCCGAGGCGGTGGACGGTCAGGTCGCCGCCGATGGCGAAGGTGCCGCTGGCGTGGGCGGTGGTCTCGGTCATGGTCACGCTCCTCCACCCCATCCTGACCCGAACCCGCCGCCGGGGTTCGGGGCCCCGGCGCGGCGGGGCGTGGGCTCTGTCGCGAGGGCGCCCTCCGCCCCACCCCCGGCGCGAGCGCGACGGAGACACGCTCGCAGACGCGCCAGCAGCGGACGCCTCTTCCTCAGGGAGTGTCCGCGGCGGCCTCGGCGATCGCCGTCAGGGCACGGTCGACCATGGCCGAGGTGCCCACGAAGGGCTCCGCCGTGATGTCGATGCCGCTGCGCACCTGGCCGCCGGCCACGGACACGGGGGCCGGGTACTCGCCGACGAAGTCGCCGCCGTCGGGCCAGCCGTCGGCGTTGGCGTCGATCCAGGCCAGCACCCTGACGTCGCCGCCCATCGTCAGCACCAGGTACCGGTCGGGGATGGAGGCGTACTCGGTCAGGCCGAACACCGTGATCTCGCCGTCGGCGGCGACCTGGAAGGTCCCGACGTACGTGCGTTCGCGGGGCGCCACGAAGTCGTCGCCCGGGATCTCGAAGCGCACGGGCACGCGGCGCTCCACGCCGTCCTGCTCGATGGCGAGACCCAGGCGGTAGACGCCCGCAACGGGCGCCGTCCCGAGGTTGATCGTGATCTGGACGGTCGTGCTTGCACCGGCCACCAACTCGCCAGAGAGCGCCGACACCTCGACCTCGTAGGCGTCGGCATCCTGCAG
>JAABRV010000059.1 GCA_011390735.1 Trueperaceae bacterium
GGCGACGACGCCGTTGGCGATCGTGTCGCAGCGCATGATGCCGCCGAAGATGTTGACGAAGATCCCCTTGACGTTCGGGTCGCGCGTGATGATCTTGAAGGCCGCGGTGACGTTCTCGGTGGTGGCGCCGCCGCCGACGTCGAGGAAGTTGGCGGGCGAGCCGCCCACGTGCTGGATGATGTCCATCGTCGACATCGCGAGCCCCGCGCCGTTGACCAGGCAGCCGATGGTGCCGTCGAGCTTGATGAACGACAGCCCGTACTTCGACGCCTCGATCTCGGCGGGGTCCTCCTCGCTCAGGTCGCGCAGCGCCACGACGTCCGGGTGGCGGTAGAGGGCGTTCTGATCGATCGACACCTTGGCGTCGAGCGCGAGCACCTCGCCGGCACCGGTGACGACCAGCGGGTTGATCTCGACCATGTCGGCGTCCAGCTCGGTCGCCGCGCGTTCCAGCGCCGTCAGGAACGCGACGCCGCGGGTGAAGGCCTCGCCCTGCAGGCCGAGGGCGAAGGCCAGGCGGCGGGCCTGGAAGCCCGCGAGCCCGACCGCGGGGTCGACCTCCTCGCGGACGATCTTCTCTGGGGTGGCCGCGGCGACCTCCTCGATCTCGGTACCGCCCTCGGTGGACGCCATGACGATGTTGCGGCCGACGGAGCGGTCGAGCACCACCGAGACGTACAGCTCGCGGGCGATGTCGATGCCCTGCTCGACGTAGAGCCGCTGCACGACCTTGCCCTCGGGGCCCGTCTGCACCGTGACCAACGTGCTGCCCAGCATCCGTTCGGCCAGCGCGTGGACGCGTGCCGCGGCCGCCTCCCGATCGCCATCGCGACCGTCCAGCACCACGTTGACGCCCGCGAGATCCGGGTGTTCGACGAAGCGACCCTTGCCGCGCCCGCCGGCGTGGATCTGCGACTTCACGACGACGACGGGCACGCCGGTCGCCTCGATCAGCGGGCCTACCGCGGACTCGGCCTCCGCCGGGCTGGTCGCCATGCGCCCCTGCGGGACGGCGATGCCGCGCGCCGCGAGCAGCGCTTTGGCCTGGTACTCGTGGATCTTCAAGGGGTGACCTCCTGGTGTGGGCCGTCGCGAACGCGAGGTGTCGGGCGGCGGTGCCGCAGCGCCCCAGGCTACCCGTTGGCCGCGGACGACGCAAACGACGTCGCGCCGGGGCCTGGCGGTGGCGGACGTGCGGCTTCCGACGGCGGCACGGGGGCGGTGCGCGCTAGCATGGCGGCATGATTCGAACGGCGATCCTCACCGTCTCAGACAGATCGGCGGCCGGCCGCCGCGAGGACCGGTCGGTCCAGGCGGTGCGCGAGGTGCTCGCCACCGGCCCCTTCGTCGAGGTCGACTACCAGGTCGTTCCGGACGAGCAGGCGATCATCCGCTCCAAGCTGCGGATCCTCACGGAGGGCGATGGCGTCGACCTGGTGCTGACGACCGGCGGCACCGGGCTGGCGCTGCGCGACCGCACGCCGGAGGCGACCCTCGAGGTCGTCGAGCGCACCGTGCCCGGGCTCGCCGAGGCCATGCGCTCCGCCGGCGCCCGCGACGACCCCCGCGCGTGGCTGTCGCGGGCCGTGGTCGGGGTGCGACGGGCCACGCTGGTCGTCAACCTGCCGGGGTCGCCCGCCGGCGCGCGCACCTCGCTGGCGGCGATCGCGGGCGTCCTGCCGCACGCGGTCGACGTCGTCCAGGGCCGGACCGGCGAGGGGGGCACGCGGCCACCTGCGGCGCCCGAAGATGGGCATGCCTGAGGCGACGCTCGCCCTGATCGCGGCCTGGGCGCTCGTCTTGCTGGGGCTCGCGATCGCGGCCCTCGGCGTCGTCCTGCCCGTCCTGCCCGGCGTGCCGGTGGCCCTGCTGGCCACGGTGCTGGCCGGCTGGCTGACGGGATTCGAGCGCATCGGCGTCTCGACGATCGTGTGGGTGGCGGTGCTGGCCGCCCTGGCCCAGGGCTTCGACGTGCTCGGCAACGTGATCGGCGCTCGCCGATTCGGCGCCGGGCGCGCCGGCCTGTGGGGTGGCGCGATCGGCGGACTCGTCGGCCTGGTGCTGCTGCCGCCGTGGGGCTTCCTGCTGGGCGCGTTCGCGGGCGCGACGGGCTTCGAGGCGCTCGCCGGCCGGCCGCTGCCGGAGGCCTGGCGTGTCGGCGTGGGGGCCCTTCTGGGCGCCGTGGCGGGCGTCGGCGGGAAGCTCGTCATCGTCGTCGTCATCGCCATCGTCGTCATCGCTCGGCTCGTCGGGGCCTGAGTCACCGCGGCTGGTAGCATCGCGCGATCGCCGGCGGCAGACGCTCGGCGCCTCGGAGGAACGATGGACCCCATCCTGATCTCGATCGGACCGCTCGCGCTGCGCTGGTACGGCGTGCTCATCGCCCTGGGCGTGGTGGCGGGCGCCGCGTGGACGCTGCGCGCGGCCCGCGCGCGCGGGCTCGACGGCGAGTGGCTCCTCGACACGGCGCCGTGGCTGGTCGGCGCCGGCATCGTCGGGGCCCGCGTCGTCTACGTCCTCACGAGCCCCTCCGCCTTCTTCGGCCCGGGGGGCGACGCGCTGCGCGCCCTCTACGTGTGGGAGGGTGGCCTCAGCATCCACGGTGCGGTGATCGCCATCGTGCTGGTCTTGTGGTGGCGCGCCCGGCTGAAGGGCTACGACGTGTGGCGCTACCTCGACGTCCTGGCGCCGGTGGCCGCGTTCGGCATCATCGGCGGCCGCATCGGCAACTTCATGAACGGCACCGACACCGGCGGACGACCGACCGAGTGGGCGATCGGCTTCGCCTGGCCCGAGCCCGGCACCCCGACGCTCGGCGCGTTCGGACGCGTGGTGTTCGGGGAGAACCTGTGGCAGTACGCGCCGCCCGCCTGCCGCACGGTGCCCCTCGGGGATCCGTGCGTCGTGCACCTCACGCCGGCCTACGGTGCGCTCGTCGGGTTGCTGCTGGTGGGCATCGTCGCCTGGGCCCTCGCGCGGTTGCGCACGCCGGGCGCGGTCTTCCTCCATCTGGTGCTGTGGTACTCGCTGCTGCGCAGCGTGCTCGAGGAGCCCTTCCGCGACAACCCGCTGCTGCCGCAGGTCTACCTCGATCCGGTCGCGGGCATCGGCCTGCTGACGTTGACGCAGGTGTTCAGCGTGCCCCTGGTGCTGATCGCGCTCTACTTGCTGTGGGTCCGGGGCGCCGGCGCCGAGCGATGAGCGCGGCGCGCCCCGCGGTGATCGTGCTGGCCGCGGGGCAGGGGACGCGCATGCGTTCGCGGTGGCCCAAGGTGCTGCACGAGGCCGCCGGCAGGCCGCTGCTCGAACACGTGCTGCGGGCCGCCCGCGAGCTCGACCCCGAGACGATCGCGGTCGTCGTCGGCCACGGCGCCGACGAGGTGCGGCGGCGCTTCGCGGACGCGGGCGTGACCTTCGTCGACCAGCCGCGCCAGCGCGGGACGGGGGACGCCGTGGCCTGCTGCGCGGCGACGCTGGCGGCGCACCCGGGTCCCTTCGTCGTGCTCTCCGGCGACGGCCCGCTGGTCACGCCGGCCTCGCTCCGGCGCGCGCTGGCGGCCCACGCGGCGGCCGGCGGCGAGGGCATGACGCTGGTGACCTACGAGGTGGAGGACCCGACCGGCCTCGGGCGCGTGGTGCGTGGCCCCGACGGCCGCGTGCGCGCGATCGTCGAGGAGCGCGACGCCGACGCCGCCACCCGGGCGCTGCGCGAGGTCAACCCGGGGACCTACGTCTTCGACCGCCGACTGTGGGCTCTCCTGGGCGAGCTCGACGACGACAACGCTGCTGGCGAGGTCTACCTCACCGACCTCGTCGCGGCGTACGCCAGCGCCGGGCTGCCGTTGCGCGCCGAGCGCAGCGACGACGAGACGCGCCTCCTGGTGGGTGTCAACGATCGGGCGCAGCTGGCCCTGGCCGATCGCCTGCTGCGCGACCGCCTCCGGCGCCACTGGCTGGCGGCGGGCGTGACGATGGTCGACCCCGCGTCCGTCTACGTCGACGACACGGTCGAGCTCGCGACCGACGTCACCCTGGAGCCCGGGGTGGTGCTGGCGGGCGCCACCCGCGTCGGCCAGGGGGCGACGGTCGGCGCCTACGCCCACCTGACGGACTGCACCGTGGGCGCGGGCGCGCGGGTCGGTCCCCACACGGTCGCGTCCGGGCGCGGCTTCCCGACGCCCGCGGACTGACGCCCCGGTCCCCGGCGGGGGGACCCGGGCGCCGTGCGCGGTGCCGGGCTGCGGGTCAGTCGCCGCGGATCAGGCGCCACGCCCGCAGGCCCTCGCGGACGCCGGCCGCGAAGCGGCCCTCGACGAAGCGGACGCCGCGCCGACCGCGCAGGTCCTCGAGCTCGGGCGCGTGGTTGCCGACGACGATCGCGCGGAACGGTCCCGTGAGCATCTCACGGTCGTTGCCCGAGTCGCCGGCGACCGCGATGCGCTCCTCGGGCACGCCCCAGGCCCGCGCGAGCCAGCGCACGGCCTTGCCCTTGCCCGCTCGCGGGGGCAGGACGTCGATGAGCGTGCCGCGCGAGGCGACGACGGTCGCCTTGAGGCCGGCCTCGCGCAGCGCCTTGCGGGCCCGCTCGGCGGTCGCCTCCGCGTCGTCGGCGAAGTAGCTGAGCTTGACCTCGGTGCGGGCCTCGTCCGGCTGCGGCCGCAGGCCGCGCAGCCGGGCGAGCGTCTCCTCGACCTCCTCGCCCTCCCAGCCGGAGCGCAGGTGGGCGGTCCAGCCCCGTTCCGGGATCCAGCGCGGGCCCTCGCCCGTCCCGTCGTGCCGGGCATAGTGGATGGCGGTGCCGACGTCGCTGATGACCAGGGCGGGGGCCGGTAGCGCGAAGGCCTCGAGGGCCTCCTCGATCAGGGCCAGCGAACGACCGCTGGCGAGGCCGAGCACCAGGCCATGCTCGGCGACGTCCTGCGCCAGGCCCGCGAGCGCCTCCTCGTCGTGCGCCCCGTCCTCCTCGACCAGCGTGTGGTCGATGTCGCTGATCAGCCAGGGGCGGTCGTCCGCCAGGCGCTCGACGAGATCGGCACGCCAGGGCGAGGCGAGCAGCTCCTCGGCCGGGCGGCGGACCAGCGGCTCGACGACCTCCTCGAGGTAGCGCTCGGCGTGGGCGGCCCAGGAGAAGTGCTCGCGCACGCCCTCGATGCCGGCGCGCGAGTACTTCTCCCACGCGTCGCGGTCGGTGAGCAGCAGCCGCAGCGCTTCCTGCATCTCGGCGGTGTCGCGCGCGTCGATCAGCACGCCCGCGCCGGTCGCGCCGATGATGTCGCGGGGGCCGCCGTGGCCGGTCGACACGACCGGCAGGCCCGAGGACGCCGCCTCGATGAGCGTGATGCCGAAGTTCTCCACGAGGGCGGGGTTGATGAACACGCCGCCGCTGGCGGCGGCCAGCCGGTAGAGGACCGGGATGTCGACGTCGGGCTCGTGGCGCTTGGGGAGCGCCATTCTGCCGTAGAGGTCGTAGCGGTCGAGCAGCAGCAGGAGCTCGGTGAGCACCTCGCGCTCGTTGTCCTGCATCTCGCGGATGTCCTTGCGGACGCCGGCGAAGATCGCCAGGTTCGCCAGCTTCTGGAGCTCGCGGTCCTCGCCGTAGGCCGTGACGAGACCCTCGATGTTCTTGCGCTTGTCGGGGCGCGAGATCGCCAGGATCAGGGGCTTCTCGGGGTGCGTGAGGAAGCGGGCGATCTCTTTCTGCATCCGCTCGCGTGCGCGCCGCACGTCGTCTCCCGGGTCGAAGTCGTCCTCCTCGTCGCGCACGTACGGGTAGAAGCGCTTCACGGAGACGCCGGGTGGCAGCACCTCGAAGGTGGCGGCGGGCGCGGCGTCGTAGAGCTCGTAGCCCTTCTCGACCTCGTGGCGGGTCGAGGCGATGACGATGTCCGCGTCGGCGAGCATGCGCTCCTCGACGTCGATGCGGTGCGACAGGCGGTAGCGCGTCTCCATCGCCTCGGCGTCGACCCCGGCCCGGCCCAGCACGTGGCGCTTGTTGCGGCCCAGGCTGTGCCCGGTGAACACCAGCGGCACCCCGAGGCGCGCGGCGAGCTCGTGCGCGACGTGGCCGGCGTCGGCGTAGTGGCCGTGCAGGAGGTCCGGGAAGCGCCCCTGGTCGCGGAACAGCCGCATGGTGGCGGGCACCAGCTCGTCGAGGTAGGGCCAGAGCGTCTCCTTGCGGCGGTAGCGCTCGCCCCCGCAGCGCAGCCGCACGATGCGCGCGGCGCCCTCCTCGTCGAGCGGCTCGATCTCGCGGTCGTAGTCGGCGGAGACGTGGCGGTCGTCGATGCGGCGCGTGATCAGGTCGACCGCGTCGACCTCCGGGCGGCGCGCGAGCGCCTGAGCCAGCTCGACGACGTACTTCGTCTGGCCGCCGGTGTCGGCGTCGCGACCGAGTTCGAGGTCGCGTCCACGGATGAGGCCATGGACGCTGATCATGACGAGGTACAGGCCGCCGGCCCGGTGCTCGTCGCGGTGGGGTGAGGCGGTGTCGGACATGCCAGAGGTTACCAGGAGGGCGATTCGTGGGTGGTTCGGCGGCCGTCGCGTGGCGCCGGATGCGCCGGCCGGGGTCGGAACGCGCCCGGCGTGGGGCCACCGGCGCGGCCCCGTCGACGTGCTAGGCTCTGCGCTCGGAGGACCGCCCGATGGCCCTGCTCCACAAGCCCCGCGCCGTGCTCGCCCTCGAGGACGGCACCGTCTACTACGGTTACGCCTTCGGCTTCGCCGGCCGCACGGTCGGAGAGGTCGTGTTCAACACGTCGATGACCGGTTACCAGGAGATCCTGACCGATCCCTCGTACCACGGGCAGATCGTCACGATGACGTACCCGCACATCGGCAACTACGGCGTGTCGGTGTACGACATGGAGTCCAATCGGCCCTACGCCCGCGGTTTCATCGTGCGCGAGTTCTCGCGCACGTCCAGCAACCACCGGGCGCATCAGGACCTGGCGTCGTTCATGGAGCAGTACGAGATCGTCGGCATCGAGGGCGTCGACACCCGCGCGCTGACGCGGCGGCTGCGCACGGGCGGCGTCGTCAAGGGCGTGATCCACCACGGCGAGGCCGACGACGCGCTGGAGGCCGAACTGGTCGCGCAGGCGCGGGCGCACGAGGACATCGACGGCCGCGACATGACGCCCGAGGTGACGACGCCGCTGCCCTACGCCCGCCCGACGTTCCGTGACAACCCGCGGGTCGTGGTCATCGACTTCGGCATCAAGCACTCGATCGTGTACAAGCTCGAGCAGGCCGGCGCCGAGGTCATCGTCGTGCCGGCGCAGACGACGCCGGCGCAGATCATGGCGCTGGACCCCTACGGGTTGGTGCTCTCCAACGGCCCGGGCGATCCCGACGGTCCGAAGTACGCGCACGACACGGTGTGGCAGCTGCTCGGGCTGTTGCCGACGTACGGGATCTGCATGGGGCACCAGTTGCTGGGGCTGGCCGTCGGCGGTCGGACGTACAAGCTCAAGCACGGCCACCACGGCGCCAACACGCCGGTGAAGAACGTGATCACCGGCGAGGTCGAGATCACCAGCCAGAACCACAACTACGCGGTCGACATCGACTCGATCCCGGGGCGGCAGTTCGTCGCCACCCACGTCAACCTCAACGACGGCACGCTCGAGGGGATGGCGCACCAGCGCTACCCGGTCTTCAGCGTGCAGTACCACCCCGAGGCGAGTCCGGGGCCGCACGACGCGAACTACCTCTTCCGGCGGTTCATCTCGGAGGTCAACGCCTTCGAGGGCGCGACGGCCGTGCCCGCCGTGAGCCTCGACCGCGTCTGAGCCGACGGCGCGTCGAGCCGCCCGCGGTCGTCAGCGGTCGGCCGAGTCGAGCCACAGCGTCACGGGGCCGTCGCCCACGAGTTCGACGTGCATCGCGCGGCCGAACGCGCCGGTGGCCACCGGCACGTCGGCGCCCCGCAGCCGCTCGACCAGCTCGAGGTAGACGCGTTCGGCGTCGTCGGGTGGGGCCGCCGCGGAGAAGCCGGGCCGTCGGCCGCGGCCCGTGTCGCCGTAGAGGGTGAACTGGGACACGACGAGCAACCCGCCGTTGGCGGCGACGACGTCGAGGTTCATCTTGCCGGCCTCGTCCGCGAAGACCCGCAGGCCGAGGAGCTTGGCGGCGGCCCAGGCGACCTCGTCCGCACCGTCATCGGGGGCGACGCCCACCAGCACCAGCAGGCCACGCCCGATGCGGCCCACGACCTCGCCCGCGTCCGGACCGTCGGCGCGGCGGACCTCGGCCCGCGTCACCCGCTGCAGCAGCAGCCGCACGGTCAGTCGGTCCCGTCGCCGTCCGGGTCGGCGGGCGGCGCGCCGTCGCGCGTGGCATCGCCGGCCGTCGCGGCCAGCCGCCGGCGGACCTCGTCGCGGGCGTGCATCAGGGCGTCGCGCTCGGTCGCGTCGAGGCGGCCGAGCGTCTTGTCGACGAGCATCTCCAGCAGGTCGAGGCTGCGCTCGGCGGTTCGGCGGGCCAGCGCGCCGTCGCGGGCGAGGCGCGTGACCATGGGCGAGGAGAGCTCGCCCAGCGCCGCCTCGGCCGAGCTGCGCAGCGAGTGGACCAGGCCGATGAAGCGTGGATCGGGCACGGCGCGACCGCCTCAGAACAGCGGCGTCGCCGCTGCCGTGTCGATGACCAGGGGGCCCTGCTTGGGGCCGAGGTCCGCCAGCACGGCCTTGAGTAGCTTCACGTCCTGCCACGTCTCCCACTTGGGCGAACCGACCTCGCGGCTGGGGTTCCGCAGCAGGTAGGCCGGGTGGTACAGCGGCAGCAGCCGGACCCCTTGCCAGCTCGCCCAGCGTCCGCGCAGCCGGGTGATGCCTTCCTTGCTGCCGAGGAACCACTGGGTCGGCACGTTGCCGAGGGTGGCGATCACCTGCGGCCGCACGAGGCGGATCTGCTCGAGCAGCAGCGGCACGCTGGCCGCGATCTCCTCGGGCTTGGGGTTGCGGTTGCCCGGCGGCCGGAACTTCACCATGTTGGTCACGTACACGTCGGCGCGGTCGATGTCGACCGACGCGAGGATCCTGTCGAGGAGTTGGCCGGCGCGCCCGACGAAGGGGCGCCCGGAGAGGTCCTCCTCCTCGCCCGGCGCCTCGCCCACGATCATGAGGTCGGCGTCCGGGTCACCGTCGCCGAACACGAGCCGTACGGACAACTCGGCGAGCGCGGGCGGCCTCTCCGCCGCCCGCGCCTCCAGTTCCACGAGCGTCACGGAGCGCTGGGGCCGGCTTCCTCGGAGGGCGCCGCCGTGTCGGCGCGCACGTCGCCGCCGTCCTCGCCACCGAGCGACGGTCGCTGGTTGCGGGCCTCGCGGCGTACCTTCGGCTCCAGTCCGATCATCAAGAAGAAGTTCTCGAGCGCGTTCTCGCGCGCGCGCAACTCCACGTGGGCAGGATCGTCGCTGCCGGACGCGAAGGGGAGCTTCTGGTACGCGTCGAGTGCGGCCTGCACGACGTCTTGCGGCCCGGCCCGTTCCGCGATCTCCGCGAGCTCCGCGTAGACCTCACGGCGAGCCTCGGCATGGCGCAGCGACGCATCGGGGTTGGCGGTCTCCGGCGCACGCAGGACGTCCTGCTTGGCGATGCGGCGGTAGTGCTTGAGGCCTCGGACGATGTCATCCGAACTCAACACGACCCGTACCTCCATCATTCGCTCCTCCTCCGGCGGCGTCGGGTGCGCCGGTCCACCCCAGTGTAGGCCGCACGACCTCTCGGGGTCCTGCGGCCTCCGTCCCACCGCCCCGCCGTCGTCCGGCCGGGCGGCGTGACCGTGTCAGGCACGCAGCGGTCGCCCCAGCGGCGGCGCCACGTCGGCATGTTCGCGCTCCAGGACCTCGCCCGTGGCGCGCCGCAGGTCGTGCAGGGCCTCCTCGTCGCTGCGCCAACCGCAGGCGCGGCACTCCAACTCCTCGAAGCCCTCCTCGTAGACGAAGCGCCAGGTGGGCGCCGCACCGCACGCGGGGCAGGCGGGACCGTCCTCGTGACCCTCGGCATCGAACATGCGCCTACGGTACCCCGCGGGCGCTTGCTACCGTGGGGACATGCCCGCCTACCAGGTCGACCGCGTCCGCCGCCGCTTCGCCGCCCTCCGGGCCGGCGAGGTCCGCTACCTCGACAACGCGGCGGGCGCGCAGCTGCCGGATCGCGTCATCGACGCCGTCGGCGAGGCGCTCGCGACGCTGCAGGTCAACGTCGGCGCCGCCTACGCCCCGAGTCGTCGGGCGACCGCCCACAAGGAGGCCGTGCGCGCGCGCACGGCGTCGTTCCTGGGCGCGGAGGGTGCCGGCCACGTCGCCTTCGGCCCCAACGCGACCACCCTGGTCACGCTGCTCGCCCGCTCGGTCGGGGACGCACTCGCCGCGGGCGACGAGGTGGTGGTCACGTCGCTCGACCACCACGCGAACGTCGATCCGTGGCGCGCCCTCGCGGCGCGGGGGGTGGTCGTCCGCACGTGGCGCCCGCGGGCGCCGTTCGGCACCCTGCACGCGGAGGACCTCCGCGAGCTCCTGGGGCCCCGCACACGACTCGTCGCCTTCACGGCGGCCTCGAACGCGCTCGGTACGCGCACGCCGGTCGCGGAGCTGGCGGCGACCGCGCGCGATGCCGGCGCCTGGGTGATGGTGGACTTGGTCCACGCCGCGCCCCACGAGCTGCCCGACGTGGCCGGGATGGGCATCGACATGGCGGTGTTCAGCCCCTACAAGGTGTTCGCGCCGCACCTCGGCGTGCTCTATCTGGGCCCCAGGGTGCGCGATCGGCTGACCCCTCCGAAGCTCGCGTTCCATGCCGTGGACGCGCCCAACGCCTGGGAACCGGGCACGCAGTCGCAGGAGGCGATCATCGGTTGGGGCGCCGCGCTCGATCACCTGGTCGAGATCGGGGGCGAGGTCGACGAGGCCGTCGCGGTCGACGAGCGGGCCGCGTGGCGCGCGGCCTACGCGGCGATCGCCGCGCACGAGGACGCCCTCTGCGGCCGCCTGCTGCACGGGCTCGACGCCCTCGGCCTCGAGCGCTACGGCCTGCCCGGGGTGGAGGAGAGGACCGCGACGGTGGCGTTCAACCACCCCGAGCGTGCGCCCGCGGAGGTCGCCGCCGCGCTCGCCGACGCCGGCGTGGCGGTGGCCGCCGGCCACTTCTACGCCCACGATCTGGTCATGCGGGAGCTCGGCCTCGCCGAGCGCGGCGGCGCCGTCCGGGCGAGCGTCGTCCACTACACGGACGCGGCCGACCTCGACGCCCTGCTGGAGGCCCTGGCGAGGATCTGAGCGCGCGGTCGACGTGGCTCAGGCGGTGGTCGGGTCGCGCAGCAGGGCGCGGGCGTGGCGGCGGGCCTCCTCGCCCGCGTCGCCGGCGAGCATGCGGGCGAGCTCCTCGATCCTGGTCTCGCCCGAGAGCGGGGCGACGCGGGTGACCGTGCGGCCGTCGGCCTCGGCCTTGTCGACCCGCAAATGGTGGTCGGCGAAGGCGGCGACCTGCGCCAGGTGGGTGACCACCAGGACCTGCCGGCCGCGCGCGAGGCGCGCGAGGACCTCGCCGACGGCGCGACCGCTGCGCCCGCCGAGTCCCGCGTCCACCTCGTCGAACACCAGCGTGGGCACGGCCGACCCGGCCGCGGCGTGCAGCGCCAGCATGACGCGCGACAGCTCGCCGCCGGATGCGACCTCCTGGAGCGGCGCGAGGGGTTCGCCGAGGTTGGCCCCGAAGCGGAAGGCGACCCGCTCGGCGCCGTGGCGGCCGACCTCGGGGAGCGGTTCTAGGGCGATCTCGAAGCGGGCGTGTGGCAGCGCGAGTTCGCGCAGCACGGAGGCGACGGCGGGCGCCAGTCGCCCCGCCGCGCGCGCACGGCCCTCGCCGAGGGCCGCTGCGGCCGCGTTCAGCCGGGCCGTCGCGCCCGCCTCGCGCTCGACCAGCGCGGCGTCCTCGGCCTCGGCGCCGGCGAGACCCGCGAGCTCGTTCGCGAGCGCCTCGCGCATGGCGAGGATGCCGTCGGCGCCCGCGCCGTACTTGCGCTCCAGGGCCTCGATCTCGGCCCGGCGGGCCTCGAGCCGGTCCAGTTCTCCGGGTTCGCTCTCGAGCCGCTCGAGCGCGTGCTCGAGTTCACGGCCGATCGCCTGGACGGCGGCCAGCGCGTCGCGCGCCTCGCCCGTCAGGCCCTCGAGCTGGGGGTCGTGGCGGGCGGCCTGCATGAGGGCCCGCAGGGCCTCCGCGAGCCGCTCCGCGGCGCTCGGGCGGTCTCCGCCGTCGTCGGCCGCGCTGAGCGCCTCGAGGGCCGTGGCGACGCCTTCTCGGACGCGCTCGACGTGCCGCAGCACCGTCAGCCGGGCGTCGAGTCGCGCGTCCTCGTCGGGGGCGAGGCGCGCGGCGTCGATCTCGTCGACCTGGTAGCGCAGCAGGTCGAGCTGGCGGGCGCGGTCACGGGCGGCCTCGCGCAGGGCGGCCAGGCGGGCCCGGAGCCGCTGGCGCTCCTCCCAGGCGGCGAGCGCCTCGCTCGCGGCCGCGGCCGCGCTGGCGTCGAGGTGGCGATCGAGGAGGGCGCGCTGTTCGGCCGCGTCGAGCAGGGTGCGGTAGGCCTGCTGTCCGAAGATGCCGAGCCGCGTCGCCAGCGTCGCCTGCAGCTCGGCGACGGTGACGATCTCGCCGTCGATGCGCGCCACGTTGCGGCCGTCGCGCACGATGCGGCGGGAGGCGGCCAGGGGCGGCTCGCCGCCCCAGGTGGCCTGCACGAGGGCGGCCTCGCGGCCCGAGCGCACGACCCCGTCGTCGGCGCGACCGCCGGCGAGCAGGACGAGCGCGTCGACCAGCAGCGACTTGCCGGCCCCCGTCTCGCCCGTCAGGACGTTCAGCCCGGGGCCGAGCTCGACCGTCACCCGGTCGGCGATCGCGAAGTCGAACAGCTCGAGCGTGTGCAGCACCCACGCATGCTAGCGCGGCGCGGGTGGCGGACGAACGGGTGTCCCCAGCCCGGCCTAGGGGGCGTCGGTCGGGGCCGTGCCGTCGGGACGAGCGGTCGTCTCGCCGAGCTCGACCGCGACGGCGTCGAGCAGTCGCCGCTCGGCGGTGGCGAGGTCGACCCCCTCGAGCGTGGCGCCGGCCGCCGCCACGTGCCCACCGCCGCCGAGCGCCACGCAGATGCGCCGCGCCGAGACGCCGCCACGCGAGCGGACGCTCAGCTTCACCGCCCCGGGACGCTCCTTGAGGATCGCGGCGACGCGGGTGCCCTCGGCGTAGCGGAGCTGGCCGACGTAGTCGTCGGAGTCGTCCTCGCTCTCGCCGAGCGCCTCGCGCATCGCCAGGGTCTGGTCGGCCAGGACGACCTCGCCGTCCAGGCGGAAGCGCACGGTGGCCATGACCAGGGCGAGCATGCGGAAGAAGTCGGGATGGCGCCACTGCAGGCGGTCGGACAGCTCGGCGTAGGCGACGCCGGCGTCGAGCAGCCTTCCCGCTGCCTGGAGGGCGCGGCGGTCGGTGTTGCCGAAGCGGAAGTGGCCGGT
>JAABRV010000005.1 GCA_011390735.1 Trueperaceae bacterium
AAGGCGCCGAGCAGGCGGCGCTCGATCGGCGCTGCACCCTGGCCTTCGGGGCCGGAACCGGCTTCGTGCCCAGCCCCCCGGTGTGGCTCGAGGTCGAGCTGACGGGACGGCACGCCAACGCCATCCTGCGGGACGAGGACGGCCGCATCCTCGGCGCGCTGCGCGAGATCGGCGCCGACGTGAACCGCCACCGCCAGCTGCGACCGGGCCTGCGCTACCGGCCGCCGCCGCCGTACGACAAGCTCGACCCCCGGGAGGCGACGGCGGAGGCGCTCGGCGACGCGCTGCGCGGTCGCCCCCTCGCCCGCGCCCACGCCCGCGTGGACGGCGTCGGTCGCAGGTTGACGAGCGCCTGGGCGCGGGCGGCGGGGCTCGACCCCGCGCAGCCGCTCGAGGGTGCGGCGCTGGCAACGGCGGTCGGGGTCCTGCTGCGGTTGGCGGCCGATCCCGTAGGCGTCGTCGCGGCCGCAGCCGACGACGGTGGACACGCCGGCGAGCCGGCCGCGGCGCGCCGCGCGGACGCGCGGGCCGCCGCCCGCGCCGCCGCTCGCGGCCGGATCGCGGATCGCGTGGCGCTGCTGCGCGAGCGCCTGCGTGACGCGGATCGCGCCGAGACCGCCGCCCGCGACGCCGCGAGCCTACGCGCGGAGGCCGACCTGCTGCTCGCCCACGGCCATGCCCTCGAGCGCGGCGGCAGCGAGGTGACCCTGCCGGGGTTCGACGGCGCGCCCGTGCGCCTGCGCCTGGCGCCGGACCTCGACGTGGCCGGCAACGCCCGGGCGCGCTACGAGCAGGCGCGCAAGCGCGAGGCGCGCGCCGACCGCGCGCGGACCCACCGCGCCGAGGTGGAGGCGGAACTGGCGCGCCTCGAGGCCGACGAGGCGCGGGTCGACGAGCTCGACGTCGGGCAGCTCGAGGGCCTCGTGCCGGCGCGGCGACCGGGTCAGGTGCGCCGGTCGGCGGGCGAGCGGAAGGACGCGGCCCCGGGCCTGCGGCTGCGCGACCCGCGCGGATTCGAGGTGGTCATCGGCCGCTCCGCGCGCGAGAACGACCTGGTCACCTTCAAGGTCGCGCGCAGCGAGGACGTGTGGTTGCACGCGCAGGGCTACCACGGCGCCCACGTCGTGGTGCGCGCCGAGGGGCGCGAGGTCCCGTTCGACACGATCCGTTTCGCGGCCGAGCTGGCGGCGGGCCACAGCGGGGCCGGCCAGGGCGACAACGTGCCCGTCGACTACGCCCTGCGCAAGGACGTCTGGCGGCGCAAGGGCATGCCGCCTGGCGCCGTGCACTACACGCGCCAGAAGACGGTGTTCGTCACGCCGCGGCGGCGCAGCGAGGTCGACTGACGGTGCCGCGAGAGACCAGGACATTCGTCCCTCAAGCTTCGGCGTGCGAAGCACTGTACTTGATTCGTAGCGACGGCCTCCAGTAACCGCGTCATGCCTGCCCGTCTGCCGCGCTGTCCCGCTACGGGGGCGCATGCCGCGCCTCCCGGTCCCGTTCGCATCGTGCCGGCATCGTGCTGCGTGAGCGAGGGGAGGACGGTTCGGGTTTTCCGTGGGCGCGACCGCTCGGGCCGAGGCGTCGCCACGGTGTGGCGCGCCGGACCGACCGGCCCCGCCGTTCTCGGGCTTGCCGGGAGGAATGACGCGGAGGCTCTCATGCGTGCAGGACGGATGTGTTGGGCCCCTTCGGTGGCCGTCGTCGCCCTGCTCGTGGCAGCGTTGGCCGCGGCGCAGGCGGAGCCCGGCGACGGCGCGGCCAAGTTGATCGAACGGCCGTACACGGCCGTCCTCGAGATCTTCATGGTGGGCGCCGAGTACGCGGACGAGGTGCCGTACTCCGGGGAGACGAGCGACTTCGACGGCCTGTGTTCGGTACCGTCGGACCTCGTGTGGCGTAACCGTATCGTGGGCCTCGACAGCGTGTTCGGGCATTTCGAGGGAGAGGGGAGTCTCTGCGTCCAGGTCGAGTGGGGCGTCGACGCGGAGGGAGCGCCGGCCATGGTCGGCATGGGTTGGTCGGACATGGTGGGGTACTTCGGCCTGCGCGACGGCAGCGCCATCGACGTCGAGTTGATCGTGTTGGACGAGGCATTCGACATGGACACCGGCCAGCTCACGAGCGCAACCGCGGTGGTGCCCTCGGGCGTCGGAACGGGGCGGTTCGAGAGCGCGATCCTGTACGGGGTCATGAACTGCCGCTGGTTCAGCCCCGAAGCTCTGATGGCCGGCGTCGAGCCGGAGCTCTGCGCCATTCACGGAACGATCCGCTACGACCCGCACGCCGTCGCAGGGGAGTGAGGACCCAGATCGGCGCGACCGCGCGTGTCGCGTGAGCGTTCGCGTGCTATTCGGGCCGGAGGGGTGGAGGTGCCCTCCGGCCCGTTCGCGATCTGCCCGTGAGGGCCCGCGCGCTCCCCGCCCGGTACAATCCGCGGGTGACCACCGCGACGCCCGTGCGTGCGACGGCCAAGACGGCGCTCGGGCTCTCCGCGCTGCTCGTGGTCGTGCACGGCACCAACGACGCCTTCGCCGGGATGCTCTCGGCGCTCCTGCCCACCCTCCAGATCCGCTTCGGGCTCACCGAGACCGCCTTGGCGCTCTTCGTCGCCACCCTCTCGTTCAGTTCCTCCGTGACGCAGCCGCTGCTCGGGGTGCTGGCCGATCGCTGGGGACGCCGACGGATGGCGGCGGCGGGGGTGATCGCCACCTCCTCGTTGCTGAGCCTGATGGCGGTCGCGCCCTCGCCCTGGCTGCTGTTCCTGCTGCTGTTCTTCGGCGGCCTCGGCTCCGCCGCCTTCCACCCCGCCGGCACGGGCATCGCCCGCAGCATCGGCGGGCACCGCAAGGGGCTGGTGATGAGCGTGTTCAGCGCGGGGGGCACCGTGGGCGTCGCCGTCGGCCCGCTGATCATCGGCTGGCTGCTGATGACCGGGAACCTCGCCCTGAGCCCGCTGCTGATGATCCCGGGGGTGCTCGGCGGGTTGGCACTCATCGTTTTCGTGCCGCCGCAGCCGCGGCTACGCGGTGTCGACGGGGCACCGCTGCTCGACCTGTCGCTGCTGCGCGGCCCCGTGGGCCTGCTGTCGCTGTCGGGCATCCTGCGGGCCGTGTCGTTCGTGACCTTCATGAACGCCATGCCGCTCTACCTGGTCGCGCGCCACGGGCTCGCGCCCGACAGCCCCGTGCTGTTCACGACCCTGACGCTCTTCAGCGTCTCCGCCGCCCTGGGCGGCATCGTGGCGGGCGCCCTGGAGCGCCGCGCGCCCCGCTCGCTGCTGATCGTCTCCAGCATGCTCGCCTCACTGGTGCCCTTCGGTTTGCTGTTCGTGTTGACGCCGGGTACCGTCGGTTACTTCGCGGCCGTGGTGGCCGCGGGGGCCCTGGTCAACGCCGGCCTGCCGCTCATGGTGGTCGCCGCGCAGGATCTGGCCCCGCATGCCATGGGCGCCGCCTCGGGCCTACTCATGGGGTTCACCTGGGGCACCGCAGGCCTGCTGTACGTCGGCGTCGGGGCCCTGCAGGAGGGCCTGGGCCTGTTGCCGGCGATGGCGCTGGCGTACGCGCTGATCGTGCCCGCCGGGGCGCTGGCGCTGACGGTGATTCGGCGCGAGGAGACGGCCGCTCGCGACGCCTGAAGCGCCGGCAGCAGCTTCGCAGCGACCTCGGGCTTCGACGGCGAGGGCCGCGGCGATCGATGCGCCGCGGCCCTCGCCGTGACGGACGGCGGATCAGGCCTTGCCGGCCGACCCGAACACCTCGAGGCGCTCGGCCACCACCTGGCGCATGAGGTCGCGGGCGGGGCCGAGGATCTTGCGGGGGTCGAACTCCTTGGGCTTGGCGCCCAGCGTCTCGCGCACGGCGACCGTGAACGCCAGCCGCAGGTCGGTGTCGGTGTTGATCTTGGCGATGCCGTGCTGCACGGCCTCGCGGACGTCGTCCTCGTGGATCCCCGAGGCGTCCTTCAGCTGGCCGCCGGCGGCGTTGAGGCGCTCCACCAGGTAGGTGGGCACGCCCGACGCGCCGTGCATGACCAACGGGTGCGGCAGGAGCGCGGCGATCTCGCGGATCCGCTTGTGGTCGATGTAGGGGCGGCCCTTGCCCTTGTTGGCGCCGTGGCTGGTGCCGATCGCGACGGCCAGGAAGTCGGCGCCGGTGGCATCCATGAAGCGCTCGGCCTCGTCGGGCTTCGTGAGGATGGCGTCCTCGGCGGAGACCACCACGTGCTCCTCGACGCCACCGAGGCGGCCGATCTCGGCCTCGACCGACACGCCGGCCGCATGGGCGGCATCGACGACGCGCTTGGTCTCGGCGATGTTCGTCGCCTCGTCCTCGTGGGACTTGTCGATCATCACCGAGGTGAAGCCGAGGCGGATGCAGCGCACGCAGCTCTCGAACGAGCTGCCGTGATCCAGGTGGACGGCCACGGGCACGGTGGCCTCGCGACCCATGCCGAGCACCAGGTCGACGAGGGGCTTGCCGCCGTACTTCAGGGCGCCCTCGGAGAGCGCCAGCAGCACCGGCGAACGTGCGGCTTCACAGGCTTCCAGAACCGCCTGGGTGATCTCGAGGTCGTTGGTGTTGAAGGCGCCCACGCCGTACTTGCCCGCGCGGGCGGCCTGGAGGATGTCGAGTCCAGTCGCGAGAGGCATGGACGCAGTCTACCACCCGGTCATGAAGTCGTTTTCCGTCGTGTCCCGCACGATCTCGTCCCACGTCGGGTGGTCGGCGACCCCGCCGAGCGCCGCCGCCGCCGCGTCGGTGGACGCGCGGACGGCGCCGCGCAGGTCCCACCGCGCCCGGTCACGCTCGCCCACCAGGTTCGACACCGCCCGCAGCTCCGCGAACGGCACGCCGAGGCGTGCCGCCACCGCCGCGGCGGCGGCGCCCTCCATGCTCTCGATGGAGACGTCGAAGCGCCGCTGCATGGTGGCGCCGCGTTCCACGTCGGCGGTCACGGCGTCGAGCGTGGCGAAGCGGCCCCGCGGCAGGCCGCTCGCGGAGGCGAGCAGGCCGGTCCAGCGGGCGTCGGTGGGCACGGCGCGGTCCGGCGCCGCGGGCTCGCCGGAGCGTGCAGGCAGCAGCGGCACCCGCAACGCCTCGAAGTCGGCCCAGGCGTCGTCGCTCGCGACGCCGAGGTCGAGCTCGAGGTCGGCGTCGGCCAGCATCGCCAGCCCGACGCTGAGGAAGCTCCCCAGGTAGGCGCCGCCGACCCCCACCTGCAGGATCGCCGCCGGCCGATGCGCCCGCACCGACCACGCCAGGCCGGCGGCCGTGCGGGCCTTGCCGACGCCGAGGGCCTGCGTCACGATCTCGAGCCCGGCGAGACGGCCCCGAATGGCCTCCGTCCAGCCCGTGTCGGACGACACGGCGCCCCCCAACCGAGCGACCAGCGGCGCCAACTCGAACGCGGTGGCCGCGACGACGAGGACGGGCGCGACCCGCGCCGGGTTCGGCGGGGTCACGCGCCGGCCGGCGCGCCCATATCGAGCAGGGCGCGCACGAACGCGGCGGCGTCGTAGGGCTGGAGGTCGTCCGCCTGCTCGCCCACGCCGATGAAGCGGATCGGGACGTCGAGCTCGCGGGCGATCGGCAGCAGGATGCCGCCCTTCCCGGTGCCATCGAGCTTGGTGACGACGATGCCGGTGAGCCCGACCGCGTCGTGGAAGCGGCGGGCCTGCTCGAGGCCGTTCTGGCCCGTGACGGCGTCGAGCACCAGCCAGATCTCGCCGGGCTCGCCGGGGTCGGCGCGGTCGATGACGCGGCGGACCTTCTTCAGCTCCTCCATGAGGTTGTGCTTCGTGTGCAGCCGCCCCGCGGTGTCCACCAGCAGGAGGTCGGCACCCGAGGCCTTGCGTCGCTGCGCGGCCTCGTAGGCCACCGATGCCGGGTCGCTGCCGTCGGGCCCGGTCGTGGTCGGGATGCCGAGGCGTTCTCCCCACACCCCGAGCTGCGCGCTGCCGGCGGCGCGGAACGTGTCGCCGGCGGCGAACTCGACCCGCAGGCCGTGGCCCTGGTAGTAGCGGCCGAGCTTGGCGATCGTGGTGGTCTTGCCGACGCCGTTGACGCCGACGACCATGATGACCCGGCCGCGCACCGGCACCATGCTGCGGTGGACGTCGAGGTCGAAGCCCACGCGCCGCAGCTTGCGGCGCGTGCGGTCGCGCTCGAGCTGGTCGAGGAGCGCCTGCTCCAGGGCCTCGCGGAAGCCGACCCCGCGCTCGCGGGCGGCCTTCGTCTCCGCGACGACCTCGGCCGCCAGCTTGGCGCCGACGTCGGCGGCGATCAGCGCCAACTCGAGGTCGTCCCAACCCAGCTCCCAGTCGTCGCCGCGGCGCACCGCGCCGAAGGTGACGAGCTCACGGGTCCTGCCGAGACCTTGGCGAAGGCGGTCGAACCAGGCCACCCTCAGCTCCGTTCGGCGGGCATGGGCGGCCGGCGCTTGCCCTTGGCCGCCGCGGCCTTGGCGGCCGCCTCGGCCTCCGCCTTGAGCCGCTCGGGATCGTCGTCGGGCAGGCCCTCCTGGATCGCCTGCAGCGCCTGCCCGAGGCGCGTCAGCGTGCGTCCGCGGCCCATGATCGCCACGAGGTCGACGACGGCGGGCGCCTGGCTGGTCCCCGTCAAGGCGACGCGCAGCGGCATGAGCACCTTGCCGAGCGGGACCGCTTGCCGCTGCACGTAGTCGTGCAGGAGGTCGTCGATCGCGTCGTCGTCGAAGAACTCGAGGCGGGAGAACTCGCGCTCGAGGTCCTCGAGGTACGACTGGCCGGCCGCCAGTCGGCGACGCGCGTCCGCGTCGTAACTCACCCGCTCGACGTAGAAGTAGTCGGCCTGCTCCGCGAGCTCGGCCAGCGTCTCGGCCCGCGGTCGCAGGACGTCGACGACGTCGAGCAGGTAGTCCTCGTCGCTCGGGTCGTGGCCGCGCTCGACGAGCCACGGCGCGACCCGCTCCGCGACCGCCTCCAGCGACAGCACCTCGCGCAGGTAGCGGGCGTTGAGGTTGCGCAACCGCTTGAGGTCGAACACCGGCCCGCCGAGCGACACGCGCTCCAGGTCGAACGCCGCGACGAACTCCTCGAGCGTGAACACCTCGCGGCCGTCGGGCATGCTCCAGCCCATCGTCGCCAGGAAGTTGACCAGCGCCTCGGGCAGGATGCCCTGCGCGCGGTACGACTCGGCGCTGGTGTCCATCTTGCGCTTGGAGATCTTGGTCTTGTTGGCGTCCGGGTTGCGCAGCAGCGGCAGATGGGCGAACACCGGCGGGGTCCAGTCGAAGGCTTGGTAGAGGAGCACGTGCAGCGGTGTCGACACCACCCACTCCTCGGCCCGGACGACGTGGGTCACGCCCATGAGGTGGTCGTCGATGACGTTGGCGAGGTGGTAGGTCGGGTAGCCGTCGCTCTTGAGCAGGACCGTGTCGCGGATCTCCGCGTTCGGCACCGACACGTCACCGCGGAGCAGGTCGTGGAACGTGGTGTGCCCCTCGTCGGGCGTGCGCAGGCGCACGACGTGCGGCTCGCCTGCGTCGGCCCGGCGGCGCTGCTCGACCGGGTCGAGGCCACGGCCGCGGCCGTCGTAGCCGGGGTCGATCCCGCGTCGCTGCTGCTCCAGGCGCATCGCGTCGAGCTCGTCGGCGGTCTCGAACGCGCGGTAGGCGTGGCCCTCGGCGAGCAGCCGATCCACGTGCTCGCGGTAGATCGCGAGACGTTCGCTCTGGCGGTAGGGGCCGTGTTCCCCGCCGATGCCCGGGCCCTCGTCCGGCGCCAGGCCCAGCCAGCGCAGGACGTCGATGATGCGCGCCTCGGCGGCGGCGACGTAGCGGGCGCGGTCGGTGTCCTCGACGCGGAGGACGAAGCGGCCGCCTTGCCGCTTGGCGAACGCGTAGTTGAACAGGGCGACGTAGGCGGTGCCGACGTGCGGGTCACCGGTGGGCGACGGGGCGATGCGGGTGACGACGGGCATGGGGCGCCTCCTACGGTCCTCCATGGTAACGCGGGCCGCTCAGCCGAGGGCGAGTCGCGCGAGCGTGATGCCGGCGACCAGCCACAGGTAGGGAGCGAACACGCGGAAGCGGCCGCGCCGGAGCACGGCGAACAGCACGAACAGGGCCGCGTAGCCGACGACGGCCGAGCCGAGGGTCATGCCGACGAGCACGCCCCAGTCGAGGTCGGCGCCGGCGACCTCCCCGACGGTCAGGACGGCGACGCCGGCGGACGCGAGCAGGTACATCAGGAACGACAGGCGCGGGGCCAGGTCGGCGGAACCACCGCGCCACAGCAGCGCCACGATCGTCGCCCCCGAGCGCGAGATCCCCGGGACGACCGCCAGCCCCTGCGCGGCGCCGGCGACGAGGGCATCGACGAAGCCGAGGTCGCGCACGCGGGTCTTGGGGCCGCTCCGCGGCGCCGTCCACAGCAACGCACCGGTCGCGATCATCGCCAGCGACACCGGCAGCGGGGCGTTGAGGCCCTCGAACACGGGCCGCAGCAACAGGCCGATGACGACGGTGGGCACGCTGCCGACGAGCACCAGGAGCGCCATGCGCCAGCCCTCGCTGCGGCGTCCCTCCACCGAGTGCAGGCCCGCGAGGAAGCCGCCGACGGCCATGAGCACGTCGCGCCAGAGGAAGGCCAGCACGGCCAGCAGGGTGCCGGTGTTGGTCGCGAAGGTGACGACCGCCGGCAGTTGGTCGCCCCACCCGAGGTGGTAGTTGGTCAGCACCAGGTGGCCCGAACTCGAGACGGGCAGGAACTCGGTGAGGCCCTGGACCACGCCCAGGATCACGGCTTGGATCGCGTCCATCGGTGGCCCCCTCTCGGCCCTGCTGCAAGACGTGCGGCGCGAGGCTCAGGGCCACGCGCCGCACCGGGGTTCGGGATCGAGCGTGGCCAGGCCACGCCGGGACGTCGGTTCAGCGCTTGCTGTACTGCGGGGCGCGCCGCGCCTTGCGCAGGCCGTACTTCTTGCTCTCCACGATGCGCGCGTCGCGGCTGAGGTAGCCGCCCGACTTCAGGGCCGGCCGGAAGTTGGGGTCGACCTTGACGAGCGCCCGCGCCACGCCGAGCTTGATGGCGTCGGCCTGGCCGCTGGGGCCGCCGCCGGCGACCGTGATCAACGCGTCGTAGCGACCCGCGGTGTTCGTCACCTTCAGCGGCTCGAGCGCCTGGACGCCCACGAGGATGCCGCGGAAGTAGTCCTGGAACTCCTTGCCGTTCACGGTGATGCGACCCTGGCCGGGGCGCAGGAAGACGCGCGCGATCGCCGCCTTGCGGCGTCCGGTGCCGTAGTACTGTTCCATCAGCGGATCTCCATGGGGGCGGGCACCTGGGCGGCGTGCGGGTGCGCTTCGCCGGCGTAGACCTTGAGCCGGCGGATGAGCTTGCGGCCGAGCCGGTTCTTGGGCAGCATGCCCCAGACGGCCCGTTCGAGGACGCGCTCCGGGTGCTTGTCGAGCATCTCGCGGGCCGTCGTGGACTTCAGGCCGCCCTGGTAGCCCGTGTAGCGGGTGTAGACCTTCTGGTCGAGCTTGTTCCCGCTGAAGACGACCTTCTCGGCGTTGACGACGATGACGAAGTCGCCACCGGCCTGATGCGGCGTGTAGTCGGGCTTGTGCTTGCCACGGAGCACGCTGGCGACCTGGGTCGCGAGGCGTCCGACGGTCTGGCCGGTCGCGTCGACGACCACCCAACCTGGCGTGGGCTCCTTGGGAAAGTACGTGCTCATGCTGGGCGCACCTCTCGGGTTCACCCCAGACGCGTGGTCGCGACGGGGCGGGTGCGCGGCCGGGTGATCAGGGTGACGGTGGTGGTCGTCATGGCCGACGCGCGCGAAACCAAACGCGAGCGTAGCACAGGCGCGCGCTCCCGGCAAGGCGGCGCGGACGGCGGCAAGGTCCACGGTGGGGCGGCGTTCACGCCACCTCGTCGTCGGCATCCGCCGGGGGGCGCGCGGGGTCGCGCCGCAGGCCCCTCGGGTAGTGGTTGTTGGCCTCCCCGCGGCTGGCCTTGACCCAGCCCAGGGGGACGCCCTCGGCGCGCACCAGGCCCCAACCCTCGAGGGCGTCGACGGCGATCGCCTCGCCGCGCAGGAAGGCGGCGACCCGGGGGTCGCCGAGCTCCAGGTCGACGCGCGCCGCCGCGGCGCCGCGGGCCGGCAGCACGCGCGACAGGGCGTGGTGGGGCGTGAAGCGGCGCTGGCCGCGGCGCCCGACGGCGACCCGCCCGAGCGCCACGCCGGCACGGCGCCATGGTGCGGCCAGCGCCAGCGCTTCGGGGGGGACCGCCAGCAGGTGTCCGTCGTCGGCGAGCAGCGCGTGACCCGGCAGCGGGTCGGCCCCGAGCACCGCCTCGGCGAAGGACCGCCAGGCAGCCGCCTCGGGGCCGGCGGCCGGCGTCGGGCGCCCGTCGCCGTGGCGTCCGCCCGCGACGCCCTGCCGGCCGCGCGCGCCGGGGTCGCGGACCGCCGTGGCGTCCGCCTCGCCGCGCCGCAGGCGGGCGGCGAAGTGACCGTCGCCGACGGCCCGATGCGGCCACCAGCGGACGCAGCCGGCGCCGACCGGGCCGTCGCCCGGCAGGGTCCCGACGGGGCGCAGCCCGCGCGCGTCGAGGTCGACGAGCTCGAGGTCGGGTCGGCGCGCCAGGAGGGCCGCGACCGCCCCCTCGTCCTCTTCGGGCGCGAAGGTGCAGGTCGCGTAGACCAGGACGCCGCCCGGTCGCACCAGGTCCGCGGCGTGATCGAGAAGCGTCGCCTGCATGAGCGAGCAGGCGCGCACGCGTTCGGGCGACCAGCGGACGCGGGCCGCATCGGACTTGCGGAACATCCCCTCGCCGCTGCAGGGGGCGTCGACGAGGACGCGGTCGAAGCGCCCGACGAGACCGAGCAGCCGTCGCGGGTCGCCCTGGCTGACGACCGCGTTCGTGGCCCCCCAGCGCTCGAGGTTCGAGACCAACGCATCGGCGCGTGCTGGGGTGGCGTCGTGCGCCCACACCACCCCGCGGCCGCGGAGGCGACCCTCGACGTGGGTCGCCTTGCCGCCCGGGGCGGCCGCCAGGTCGAGGATCGCCTCGCCGGGGTGCGGGTCGAGCAGCGGCACCACGCCCATCGCCGAGGGGTCCTGCAGGTAGTACGCGCCGCCGTCGTGCCAGGGGTGCCGGCCCGCCTCGCCACGGGCCCCGGGCGGTCCCTCCAGGACGACGCCCTCATGGCACCAGGGGACCGCCGACGCCCGCCAGCCGAGCCGTGCGGCCAGCGCCTCGGGGGGCCCGTGGCGCGGGTTGGCGCGCAGGCCCGCAGCGGGGGCGGCCGCGAGGGCGCGCGCGAGCGCGACGGCACCCACCGCGTCCAGCTGCCCGTGGATGCGCTGCAGGAAGCCCGCCGGCAGCGGTGGCCGCGTCACCCGGGCGGATCGCCCAACTCACCGAGTTGTTTGATCTCCTCGATGAAGCGGTCGACGGAGTCGAAATCGCGGTAGACGGAGAGGAACCGGATGTAGGCGACGTCGTCCAGCCCCTTGAGGAAGTGCAGCGTGCGTCGGCCGATCTCCTCGCTGGCGATCTCGGGCACCTGGACCTCGTCCTCGAAGCCGTACGCGAACTCGCGCAGCTGCTTCTCCGTGATCGGTCGTTTGTTGCAGGCGATGCGCAGCTTGTCGAGCAGCTTGTCGGGGTTGAACGCCTCGAGGCGACCGGAGCGCTTGCGTACCATCAGCGCCTCGAACTGGGCCCGCTCGTAGCTGGTGAAGCGGCGGTGGCAGGCGCCGCACTCGCGCCGACGGCGGATGGCCGTGCCCTCGTCCGCCGGCCGCGAGTTGACCACGCGGGTGTCGTTCGACGAGCAGTACGGGCACTTCACGCGCGACCGATCCGCAGGCCGGTCTCGGCCTCCCCGTCGTCGTCGCCCACCAGCTGCCTCAGGGCGGCCTCGGCGGCCGTCAGGTGCGCGTCGTCGAGCCCCTCGTCGAGCAGCGGATCGACGTCGGGTTCGGCGTCGCCGTTCGCCGTCTCGTCCAGGTCGTCGTCGCCCTCGCCGTCGTCCTGGCGCACGCTATCGTCGAGCGCGGCCTGGACCTCCGGCAACAACGCTTCGATCACCTGCGGCGGGGGCGGCAGGGCCACGGTGATCTCGGCGCCGTGGACGCCGCCGCCAGCCTGGCCGCCGAGGAGGCGGACCAGGTGCACCAACTGGGCGTCGTGCCGCGGGTCGGAGGCCGGTCGCGAGGGGACGACCACGTTGACCCGCAGGCCGCGGACCGGCTCCGCGAAGGCGTCGAGGGCCTCGTTCTCGTCGCTCAGCGCCAGCGGCGCCGGGAACGTGGCGGCGAGTCGGGCGAGGGCGCCGCCGACGGCCGCCAGGTGCGGACGTTCGGGGTGCGGCGCGGGTGCGACGAGGACCACCCAGCTGCCGGGCGCGGCCCGCTGGGCGGAGCGCAGCACGAGCACGCTGCTGCGCACGGTCTCGTCGAAGAGCTCGACGAGCTCGCCCTCGGCGAGGCGGTGGAAGGGCGTGGCGCTGTCGAAGGAGGTGACGTGGACGACGCCCGAGAGGCTGCCGAAGATCTCCCACACCTTCGCGAAGGCGGCCTGGACGTCGAGGGCGGCGGTCGGGTCGGCCTGGATGGGGATCGCCTGGCCCCCGAGTTCCTCGATCTCGGCGGCGGTGCGCGCGGCCAGGTCGACGTCGCGGTCGGCGCAGACCACGTCGTAGCCCGCCTGCCCGTACGCGATCGCCACCGCCCGTCCGAAACCCTGGCCCACCTGCGTGACCAGGACGACCTTCGCACGCTCCATGCCGACCATGATACTCCTGGGTGGTTGCGGCGCGGCCGCGAGGCGGTAGCATGACGCCCGGGCCAGCGCCGGCCCCCGAGGAGGACGTATGGCCCTGGAACGCTGGTTCCGCCGCCAACGACCGACGCGTGGCGACGACGATGCGACCCCGGCGGGCCTGTGGGTCAAGTGCTCGGCCTGCCACGCGCAGCTGTACCGCAAGGACCTCGTCGCCCACCTGTACGTGTGCAAGGAGTGCGGCCACCACGAGCGCATGCCCGTGGCCGCGCGCATCGCGATGCTCGCCGACGAGGGGAGCTTCGAGCCGTGGTCCGGCGCCGTGCGCCCGGTGGACGCGCTCGGCTTCGTCGACGTCGAGCCGTATGCCGAGCGCCTGGCCGCCGTGCAGCACAAGGCGGGGCGTCCGGACGCCATCGTCACCGGCGCCGCGCGGATCGAGGGTGAGCGCGTGGCCCTGGCCGTCATGGACTTCCAGTTCCTCGGCGGCTCGATGGGGTCGGTCGTCGGCGAGGAGATCGCGCGGGCCGCGGAGCGCGCCGGCGAGGAGGAGCGGGCGCTCGTCATGGTCGCCGCGTCGGGCGGCGCCCGCATGCAGGAGGGGGCGCTGTCGCTGATGCAGATGGCCAAGACCACGGTCGCCCTCGAGCACCTGGCGTCGCGCCGCCTGCCGTACGTGTCCGTGCTCACCGATCCCACCACGGGCGGCGTCACCGCCTCGTTCGCCACGCTCGGCGACGTCATCTTCGCGGAGCCCGACGCGTTGATCTGCTTCGCCGGTCCCCGGGTCATCCAACAGACGATCAAGCAGGACCTCCCGGCCGGCTTCCAGCGCGCGGAGTTCCTGCTGCGCAAGGGCATGATCGACGACGTGGTGCCGCGCGGCGAGCTGAAGCGGCGGCTGGCGACCGTCATCGGTCTCCTGCGCGCGGGCGGCGCGGCCGCCCCCGGCGCCCTGCCTGCGGGGGCCTGACCGTGGCCCTGCCGTTCGAGAAGCCGATCGAGGACCTCGAGGCCAAGATCCGCGAGATGCAGGCCTACGCAGACGAGCAGCAGGTCGACCTCGCCGAGGAGATCTCGCTGCTGGAGCAGCGGCTCGAGCGCCTCAAGCGCGAGACCTTCGCCCACCTCACCCGCTGGCAGCGGGTCCTGGTCGCGCGGGCGTCCGGTCGTCCCACCGCATTGGACCACGTGGCGGCGTTCGTCGACGACTTCGTCGAGCTGCACGGCGACCGGGCGCTGGGGGACGATCCCGCGCTGGTGGCCGGCCTCGGCCGCGTGGACGGGGCTGGCGTCGTCGTGCTGGCGCAGCAGAAGGGCCGCGACACCAAGGAGAACATCCACCGCAACTTCGGCATGGCGCATCCGAGCGGCTACCGCAAGGCGATGCGCATGATGGAGATGGCCGACAAGTTCGGGCTCGCGGTCGTCGCGCTGATCGACACCCCCGGCGCCTACCCGGGCATCGCCGCCGAGGAGCAGGGGCAGGCGTGGGTCATCGCCGAGAGCATCCGTCGCATGAGCCGCCTGCGGGTCCCCGCGGTCGCCGTCGTCGTCGGCGAGGGGGGATCGGGCGGCGCCCTGGCGATCGGCGTCGCGAACCGCGTCCTGATCCTGGAGAACGCCGTGTACTCGGTCATCAGCCCCGAGTCGTGCGCCGCCATCCGCTGGCGCGACGCCGCCGAGGCGCCCCGGGCGGCCGAGGCGCTCAAGCTGACGTCGGCGGACCTGCTCGAGCAGGGCGTGGTCGACGAGGTCGTCGCCGAGCCCCTGGGCGGGGCCCACAAGGACCCCGCCGCCGCGGTGGCGGCGACGGCGGCGGCCGTCCGCGCCGCGCTGGCCAGCCTGCGGGGACTCGGCGAGCAGGAGATCGTGCGCGCCCGCGCGGAGCGCTTCCGTCACATGGGGCGGGTGTTGGTCGACAGCGCCTGAAGCAGCCGCGCGACCCCGGCGGCCGCGCCCCCGGGCGCACCGAAGACGGCGGTGCCCGCGACCAGGACGTCGGCACCCGCCGCGGCGGCCCGTGGCCCCGTGACGGCGTCGATGCCGCCGTCCACCTGCAGCCGACAGTCGAGACCGCGGGTGTCGATCCAGGAACGCGCCGTCCGCAGCCGGTCGTCGCTGCGGTCCAGGTACGCCTGGCCACCGAAGCCGGGATCCACCGACATGACGAGCGCGAGGTCGATCTCGTCGAGGGCCGCCTCGAGCGCGCTGAGCGGCGTCAGCGGGTTGAGCGCCAGGCCGGCCTTGAGGCCGCGATCACGGACCGCCCGCAGCGCGCGATGGGCATGCGGCGTCGCCTCCGCGTGGACCGTGATGCCGTCCGCGCCGGCGTCCGCGTAGGCGTCCACCCAGCGCTCGGGCGACACGATCATCAGGTGCACGTCGACGTACGCCCGCGTCGCGTCGCGCACGGTGCGCACGACGGCGGGACCGAACGTCAGGTTGGGCACGAAATGGCCGTCCATGACGTCGACGTGGAGCCAGGTCGCGCCGGCCTCGACCACCGCCGACACCTGTTCGGTCAGGCGCCCGAGGTCGGCGGCGAGCAGCGAGGGGGCCAGCACGATGGGACGCACGCCGCGAGCGTAGCATCCGGCGGCCGGGGTCGGCCGCTCCGCCCAGGCTCGTCCCGGCGCCGGTGGGCGCGCTGCCGCTCGCCCCGGCGGCGTCCGTCGCGCCGCCGTTCAGGCGACCGCCAGCGCCCCCTCGCTCACCGTGACGATCGCGTCCTCGAGGAGGTCGAGCCCCTCCGCCAACTCCGCGTCGCTCATGCGCAGCGGCGGCAGCAGGCGGATGACGTTGCCGTAGGTCCCGGTGGGCAGCAGCACGAGGCCGCGCTCGCGCGCGTGCGCCACGGCGCCGTTCACGAGCTCCGGGTCCGGCGTCACGCCGTCCTCGCGCACGAACTCCAGGCCGATCATCGCGCCCGCGCCACGCACGTCGCCGAGCGCCGGGATGCGCTGTCGCAGCGCGTTCATGCGCTGGCGGATGGCCTCGCCGATGGCGACGGCGCGGTCGAGCAGGCCCTCCTCCTCGATGACCTCGAGGGTGGCGAGCGCGGCGGCGCAGCCCGCGGGGTTGCCGCCGAAGGTGCTGCCGAGCATGCCGGGTCCCACCTTGTCCATCACGGCGGCCTTGCCGACGACGGCCGCGAGCGGGAAGCCGCTGGCGAGCGCCTTGGCCGTGCACACGAGGTCGGGCTCCAGGCCGAAGCGGTCGACCGCCCACCAGTGGCCCGTGCGGCCGATGCCGGCCTGGACCTCGTCGTCGATCCACAGCGCGCCGATCCGGTCGGCGTAGGCGCGCAGGCCGCGCAGGTAACGCTCGGGGACGGGGATGAAGCCGCCCTCGCCGGCGATCGGCTCCAGCAGGAACGCGGCGACCTCGGTCTCGCCGATCGTCGTCTTGACCAGGTCCTTCAGCTGGGCCAGGTAGGCGTCCGCGACGGCGTCCTCGTCGTGCAACCCGAACGGGTTGCGGTAGACGTAGGGGAACGGGGCGCGGTAGACCTCGGCCGCCCGCGGCGCGAAGCCCGCCTTGTAGGGGTTGGCCTTGCCCGTCAGCGAGAGGGTCATGTGGGTGCGGCCGTGGAAGGCGTGGGTGAAGGCGACGATGCCCTGGCGGCCGGTCGCCACCCGGGCGATCTTGACGGCGTTCTCCACGGCCTCGGCACCCGAGTTGATCAGGAAGGCCTTCTTGGGCGAGGGCCCGGGCGCGATGCGCCCCAGCGCCTCGGCCACGCGGATGTAGCTCTCGTGCATCCCGACCGCGAAGCACAGGTGCTGGAAGCTTCCGACCTGCCGCTGCACCGCCTCGACGACCTTGGGGTGGGAGTGGCCGACGTTCATGACCGCGATGCCGACCGACCAGTCGAGGTAGCGCTTGCCGTCGGCGTCCCATACGTAGCTGCCCGCGGCGCGCTCCGGGAAGAAGGGGTGGACGCTGTACGCGGCCGGCGCCACGGCGGCCTGGCGGCGGCGGCTGAGCTCGTCGTTCTTCATGGCACGACCTCCATTCGAACGCCCCCGATCGGGGGGCGCCTTTCGGTTCGGTGGCGCAGCGGGTGGGCCGCTTGCGCTTCTTCTGAGTATGCGCCTTCTGGCCATCGGACCGCAAGTGAGGGTGGCGACCCGGGTGGGCGTAGGCTGGTCGCATGAAGACCCGTCCCGCCGCCCCGTCGGCCGCGCGGATCGCGGTGGTCGCTGCCGAGGCCGCCCTCGAGCCCGCCGCCGGCGAGTTGGCCCGGCGGCTCGGCGTCCCGCTGCTCGCGGCCGACGCGTGGCGCGCGGGCGGGGGCGGACCCGTGGTCCTGTGGTGCGACACCGAGGGCCTGGCGGTGCGCGGCCCGGCGGCGTCGGGCGCACGGCCCGTGCGTCCCCGACCCCCGGCGTCCGCGCGCGCCGGGCGCGACCCGCTGCTGAGGGCGGTCGGCCGCTGGACCGAGGTGCTCGACGCCACCGCGGGCCTGGGCGGCGACGCCGGGACGCTGGCGGCCGCCGGACGCCAGGTGACCCTCGTCGAGCGCAGCCCGGTGCTCGCGGCCGTGCTGGATGACGCCCTCCGGCGCTGGCGCGCGGCGGGCGTCGCGGCGGCGGTCAGGATGCGGCTCGTGGGCGCCGACTCGCGGGCGTTCCTCGTGACGGCGATCGCGGACGTGGTCTTCCTGGACCCGATGTACCCCGAGGCGCCCGGCGGTGGGCGCTCGCGGGCGCGGAAGGCCGAGGCCCCGCACCTCCTGCGCCTGCTCGCCGGCGACGACGGCGACCAGGCGGAGCTGCTGAGCCTCGCCCGCCGCGCGGCCCGCCACCGGGTGGTCGTCAAGCGGCCGCGTCATGCGCCGCCCCTGGCGGGCCGGCCGCCCAACGGGTCGTTGCCGGGGAGGACGGTCCGGTACGATCTGTACGCACCGGAGGAGGTCCACCCGTGAACGACGCCCCGCCCTACCCGCCCGTCCGCCGCGTCGCCGTGCTCGGGGCCGGCACGATGGGCGGCGGCATCGCCGCCCTGTTGGCCGAGGCCGGCTACGCGGTGGCCCTGACCGACCCCGCGCCCGAGGCGGGGGCGCGCGCCCTCGCGCGCATCGCCAAGCGCGCGCCGCAGGCGAGCGTCGTCTTCGTCGAGACGCCCGAGGCGGCCGCCGCCGAGGCGGACCTGGTGATCGAGGCGGCGCCGGAGCGGCTCGACGTCAAGCTCGACCTGTTCCGCCGGCTCGATGGCGCCGCGCCCCCGCACGCCGTGTTGGCCAGCAACACCAGCCAACTCTCCATCACCGCGCTGGCGGCGGCGACGTCACGGCCGGCGCAGGTGTGCGGGATGCACTGGTTCAACCCGCCGGAGCGCATGCACCTGGTCGAGAACGTGCGGGGGCTCGCCAGCAGCGACGCCACGATGGCGGTCGTGCGCACGGTGGCCGAGGCGTGCGGCAAGACGGTCGTCGAGGTGGCCGACCGGCAGGGCTTCGTCAGCACCCGCATCCTGGCGGCCAACCTCATCGAGGCGATGCGCATGTACGAGGAGGGCGTCGCGTCGGCCAGTGACATCGACGCCGCCGTCAAGCTGGGCCTGAACCACCCGATGGGTCCCCTCGAACTCGCCGACTACGTCGGCCTCGACGTCATGCTGGCCATCGCCGAATCCCTGACCGAAGCCCTGGGCGAGCGGTTCCGACCGCCGCAGGGCCTGCGCAAGCGGGTCGACGCCGGGTTCCTCGGGCGCAAGACGGGACGCGGGTACCACGAGTACCCTCCGCGCGACGCGTGATCGGCGTGCGGGCCACGCGCAGCGGCCGCACCGGGGATCCGGTGCGGCCGCTGCGCGCGCATTGGCTGGCCCTCAGGGATTCGAACCCCGACCGACTGGACCAAAACCAGTTGTCCTGCCATTAGACGAAGGGCCAACGCCTGCGGGGGTTCCCCGCAGCGCCGATGATACGGAGGCGGTGGCGGTGAGGTCAAACGCATGCGCGAGCGCGGCGTCGATCGAGCCGACGCCGCGCTCCCGCCGCTTGCTTTGGCTGGCCCTCAGGGACTCGAACCCCGACCGAGCGGACCAGAACCGCTTGTCCTGCCATTAGACGAAGGGCCAACGCAGGCGCCCATCAGGCTAGCCGGCGCGCACCGTCCGGGTCAAGGCATGGTGAGGCACCGTGGGTCACCCGCGGCCCACCCGCGGGGCGCACCCAGGCCGGCCCGAACGCGTCGGCCGGGCCTGGACGACGGTGGGGGACGCGTGATAGCCTCCCTGGGCTCCGGTGGCGTTCACGTCGCCCGCAACCCACGATGGAGAGGTGCCGGAGTGGTTGAACGGGACGGTCTCGAAAACCGTTGTATCGCTTTGCGGTACCGTGGGTTCGAATCCCACCCTCTCCGCCATTCCCTCACGCGCGCGCCGGCCACGGCGCGCGCGCTCGTGCATCGTGGCGCCGGCGCCGGCCGTTCGCCGGCGCGCGACCGGCGCCCGCCGGTCGCTTGGCCGGCGACCCAAGAAGGAGGCCGTCGACCATGCCGCTGACCCTCGTCGATCACCCGCTGGTGCAGCACAAGCTGTCGGTGCTGCGCGACCACCGCACCACCGTCCGCGACTTCCGGGCCTTGTGCACCGAGATCAGCGCCCTCATGGCCTACGAGGCGATGCGCGATCTGCCGCTCGAGGACGTCACGATCGAGACGCCCGTCGCCGTCGCCACGGCGCGGCGCCTGGCCGGCAAGAAGCTCGCCGTGGTGGCGATCCTTCGCGCCGGCCTCATCATGGCCGACGGCATCCTCGGGCTGGTGCCGAGCGCACGCGTCGGCCACATCGGCCTGTACCGCGACGAGAAGACGCTCAAGCCCGTGCAGTACTTCGTGAAGCTGCCCGGCGACATCGCGGACCGCGACGTGTTCGTCCTCGACCCGATGCTCGCCACCGGCGGCTCGGCCGTGGCGGCGTTGACCCTCCTGCGCGAGCACGGGGTCGCCCACCCGCGGCTGCTGTGCATCATCGGCGCCCCCGAGGGGGTGGCCGCCGTGCAGGCAGCGCACCCCGACGTCGAGGTCATCCTCGCCGCCCTCGACGAGCGCCTGGACGAGCGCGGCTTCATCGTGCCGGGCCTCGGCGACGCCGGCGACCGCATCTACGGCACCCGGTGACGCCCGCCGTCCTTCGCTCGTGCGGCCGGTGTGGCGTACATCGCTCATGTTGGGGCGTGCCGCCTCGGTACACTGACGCGTGGCTCCCGAACTCCTGACCCACGCGCCGCTCGTCCTCGTCACCTTCGCCGTGGCGGCCGGCCTCGTGGCGGCGTTCGTACCGCGCGTGCGCGACTTCGCGCACCGCATCGGCGCCGTCCAGAGCGGCGGCGGCCAGCACGGCCACGGCACCCGTGTCCACCGCGGGGCGCTCCCCAACATCGGTGGCCTGGCGATCTTCGGCGGCTTCCTCGCGGCGGTCCTGGTCGGCAGCAGCGTCGCGCCGCAGGCGGTCGCGGCGTACCGCGTCGAGCTGCTGGCGATCGTGCTGGGCGGCACCCTGATGACGCTCGTGGGCCTGATCGACGACCTGTACGAGGTCTCGCCGGCGTTGCGGCTGGCGACCCAGGTGGCGGCCGCCGGCATCCTGGTCGTGAACGGCATCACCATCGACTTCGTCACCAACTACTTCGGCCCGACGCCGTTCCTCTTCGTGCCGCAGACGTTCGCCGTGTTGCTCACGATCCTCTGGGTCGTCGGCTTCGTCAACGCGTTCAACTTCATCGATGGGCTCGACGGGCTCTCGTCGGGCATCGCCGCCATCGCCAGCCTCAGCCTGCTGGCGGTCGCCCTGCAGTTCCCCGACCGGGGCGTGTCCGTGCTCCTGCTGGCGGCCGTGGCGGGCAGCGCCCTCGGCTTCCTGCGGCACAACTCGAACCCGGCGACGATCCACATGGGCGACTCCGGCGCTTACTTCCTCGGCTTCCTCCTCGCGGCGGTGTCGGTGCTGGGCGCCCTGAAGGTCACGGCCGCGGTGACCGTCGTCGCGCCGATCCTCGTCCTCGCGCTCCCGGTCGTCAACATCACCCAGGTCACGCTGCGCCGGCTGCGCCGCGGGCACGACCCGACGCTGGCCGCCAACGACCACCTGCACGACCTGCTGCGCGTCCGTTCCGGCAGCCCCCGGATCGCCGTCTACACGCTGTGGGCCGCCGCCCTGGCCTGCGGCGTCCTCGGCATGCTCGTCTCCGCCACGCCGGTGTGGTTGGTGATGGCGACGATCGTCGGCTCCATCGCGCTGCTCGTCGGCGTGACGTGGCTGCGGTGGCGCGAGGTCCAGCGCACCGAGGCGCTGCAGCCGGGCGCGTGACCGGCGGGGCCGGCACGGCCACCGTCGTCGTCGCCTTCGGCACCCGACCCGAGGCCTCCAAGATGGCCCCGGTGGTGCAGGCGCTCGAGGCCCACCCCGCGCTGCGCCCGCACCTGTTGGTCACCGGCCAGCAGCGCACCCAGCTCGACCGCATGCTGACGATCTTCGGCCTGAGGGCGGACGCCGATCTCGACGTGATGACCGAGCGGCAGACGCTCCCCGAGCTGCTGGCGCGCATCGTCCCGGGCGCCGCCGAGCGCCTGCGATCGCTCGCCCCGGACTACGTGCTCGTGCACGGCGACACGCTGACGACGTTCGCCGTCGCCCTCGCCGCCTTCTACGAGGGGCTGCCGGTCGGGCACGTCGAGGCCGGCCTGCGGAGCCACGACCTGCGGCAGCCCTACCCGGAGGAGGCCAACCGGCGCCTGACCGACGTGCTCACGGACCTGGACCTGCCGCCGACGCCGCTGGCCCGCCGCCACCTCTTGGCCGAGGGCAAGCCGGCCGACAGGATGGTCGTCACCGGCAACACCGCCGTCGACGCCGTCCGCTGGGCGGCCGGCCGCGCCGTCCTCCCGCCGCACGTGCCCGGCGGGCGACCGCTCGTGGCGGTCACGCTCCACCGGCGGGAGAACCTGCCGCGCATGGCCGGCCTCGCCGCGGCGCTCGGCGAGGTCGCCCGAGCGCACCCCGACCACCACTTCGTCTGGCCGCTCCACCGCAATCCCGCGGTCCGCGACGCGGTCCGACCCACGCTCGAGGCGTTCCCCAACGTGGCCCTCGAGGACGATTGGGACTACCTGGCGATGCTGGCGCTCCTGCGCGCCGCACGCCTCGTGATCACCGACAGCGGCGGCCTGCAGGAGGAGGGGGCCGCGCTGGGCACGCCCGTCGCGGTCGTCCGCGAGGTCACGGAGCGTCCTGAGGGCGTCGACGCCGGCGCCGTCCGGCTGGTCGGCAGCGACCCGGCCACCGTGGCGGAGCGGCTGCGGGCGCTGCTCGCCGACGAGGGCGCGCTGGCCGCCATGCGCGCGGCGGTCAACCCCTTCGGTGACGGCCACGCCGGCGCGCGCGTCGCCGCCGCGGTCGCCTGGCGGCTGGGTGCGGGCCCGAGGCCGGTCGACTGGGAGCCCGGCGCGTGAGCGCGAGCGAGCACCGGCTTCGCTCCCGGCGCCCCCTGCCCGGCGCGGAGCGCGACGGCGGGGGGTACCTGCTCCGCTGGCAGGGCTGCGCCGTCATGGGCGTGATCAACGTGACGCCCGACAGCTTCTCCGACGGCGGCCGCCACCTCGCGCCCACGGCGGCCGTCGCGGCGGGTCGTGCCCAGTGGGCGGCCGGCGCGGGCTGGATCGACGTGGGTGGCGTCTCGACGCGCCCGGGCGCGGCCCCCGTGGCGCCGGAGGTCGAGGCGGCCAGGGTCGTCCCCGTCGTGCGGGCGCTGCGTGCCGACGAGCCCGGCGCGAGGATCTCGGTCGACACCTCGGACCCGGACGTCGCGCGCGCCGCGGTGGCCGCCGGCGCCGACCTGGTCAACGACGTCCGTGGCCTGCGCGACCCCGCCCTGCGCGCCGCCTGTGCGGAGCTCGGCGTCCCCGCCGTGGTCTCACACCTGCGCGGCGAGCCCGCGACGATGCAGGCCGCGCCGCAGTTCGACGACGTCGTCGCCGAGGTCGCGGCGGAGCTGCGGGCGGCGCGCGCCCGGGCCCTCGATGCGGGCGTCCCCGACGTCATCCTCGATCCGGGCCTGGGCTTCGGCAAGACGACCGCGCACAACCGGGCCCTGCTGCGGGCCACGACGGCCCTGACGGAACTCGGCGCCCCGCTGCTGGTGGGCGCCTCGCGCAAGCACAGCCTGGGTGAGGTCGCGGACGAGCCCGTGCCCGAGCGCCGCGACGCGGCGTCGGTAGCCGCGCACCTCTACGCCGCCGCCAACGGCGCCGCGTTGGTGCGCGCCCACGACGTGCCCGCCCACGTGCAGGCGCTGCGCATCTGGAGGTGGTTGGGTGGCTAGGATCGTCCTGCAGGGTCTGCGCTTCCACGCGTACCACGGCGTGCACCCGGAGGAACTCCGCTTCGGCGCCCCGTTCGTCGTCGACCTCGAGTTGACGCTCGACCTGCCCGAGGTCGACGAGCTCGCGCGGACGGTCGACTACGGCCGCGTCTACGCGCGGGTGGGCGCCATCGTCACGGGCGAGCGCCACCGGCTGATCGAGTCGCTCGCGCATCGGCTGGCACGCGACGTCTTGGCCCAGGAGCCGTTGGTCGCGGCGGTCAAGGTGCGCGTCCACAAGCCGCACGCACCGCTGCCGGGGGTGGTCGGCGACGTCTTCGTCGAGGTCGAACACGAGCGCTGAGGTGGCCCGGCGAGGTGCGCCCTTGGCGCACGTCGCGCTCGGCGCGAACCTCGGCGATCCGCTCGGCGCGTTGATCGTGGCCGCGACCGCGCTCGCGCGCCTGGGCGAGCTCGTCGCCGCGTCGGCGGCGTGGCGGACCGAACCGGTCGGCGGACCCGCGGGGCAGCCCGCCTACCGCAACGCCGTGGTGCTGTGGCGGCCGGCGCCGCCGTGGCGCAGCCCGGCGGCGGCGCTGGCGGCGATGCTGGCGGTCGAGCGCGGTCTGGGCCGCGAGCGCCGCGAGCGCTGGGGGCCGCGCCACATCGACCTCGATCTGCTCGCCTGGGACGCCGGCGACGACCCCGCCCACGACGTGCGGCCCGGACCGCGCGGCCGCCAGGGCCGGCCCGAACTCCCGCACCCCAGGGCCCTCGAGCGCGCGTTCGTGCTGCTCCCGTGGGCCGAGGTCGCCCCCGGCTGGATCCACCCCGACGCCCGACGATCGCTGGCCGACCTGGCCCGTGCGATCGACCGCTCGGGCGCCGACGCCGTCGACGAGGTCGAGGGCCGCCGCTGGGCGGCGGGCCTGGGACCGCGCGTGGGCCCCTGGTAGACTCCCGGCGTGCGCGTCCTCGCCATCGCCGATCCGCACCTCTCGGGCGCGCAGCCCAAGCCCATGGACGTGTTCGGCCCCGCTTGGGCGGGCCACCCGCGGGCGTTCTTCGAAGGCTGGCGGCGGGTGGTGCGCGACGACGACCTCGTGCTGATCGCGGGCGACATCTCCTGGGCGATGCGGCTCGACGACGCCCGCGTCGACCTCGAGGCGATCGCCGAGCTGCCGGGCACGAAGGTCCTTCTGCGCGGCAACCACGACTACTGGTGGCCCTCGCTCGCGAAGCTGCGGGCCGCGCTGCCGCCCGGCATGCACGTCGTCCAGAACGACGCCGTGCGCGTCGGCGACGTGGTCGTGGGCGGGACCCGCGGCTGGATCTGCCCGGGCAGCCCGGGCTTCGGCGAGCACGACCAGCGGGTCTACGAGCGGGAGGCACAGCGGCTGTCGCTGTCGCTCGCCGCCATGGCGCGGCTCGGCGGCGCGTACCGCGTCGTCATGCTGCACTTCCCCCCGACGAACCCCCGCGGCGAACCCTCGGCGTTCACCGAAGCGCTGCAAGCGGCGGGGCCAAACGCGCTGGTCTTCGGGCACGTCCACGGCGACGCACCGGTGGCCATGCCGCGCCTCGCGGGCACCGAGGTCGCCTTCGTGGCGGCCGATCGGGTCGGCTTCGAGCCCGTCGTGCTGACCGGCTACCCGCCGGCGGGCGCCGCCGGCGACCCCTGCTAGACTCGCTGGCGACGGCCACGACGGCCGCGATCAGGAGCCCCCATGGCCATGGACCCCCCTCGTCAGCCTCTGCACCCCACCGACGCCGGGGCGATCCGGTGATCGCGCTCGGCCTGGATCTCGGTGGGACCAAGATCGCCGCGGCCGTCGTGCGCGACGGGCAGGTGATCGACCGCGGCCGCCTGGAGACGCCTCAAACGGGCTTCGCGGACGTGCTGGAAGCGCTCGTCGCCGCCGCCCGGCCGCTGCTCGAGGCCCACCCGGAACTGCCGGTCGTGGGCATCGGCTGTCCCGGGCCGCTCGACTTCGAGCGGGGCCGCGTCCGCTTCGCGCCCAACATCGCCGGCATGGAGGACGCCCCCCTGGTGGAGGCGCTCGAGGAGCGCCTGCGGCTGCCGGTCGTGCTCGAGAACGACGCCAACGCCGCCGGCTACGCGGAGCACCGCTACGGGGCCGCGCGCGACCTCGACAGCAGCATGTACGTCACGCTGTCGACCGGGATCGGCGGCGGGGTCTTCGTCGGCAACGAGGTCCTGCACGGCGCCCACGGCCTGGCGGGGGAGATCGGGCACATGGTCCTGCTACCCGGCGGGCCCACCGGCGGCGACGGCCATCCCGGTACCTGGGAGGCGCTGGCCGCGGGACGCGCGATCGCGCGCGACGCGAGCTACGTGTTCTCGCGGCCGGTGACGACGGAGGAGGTCTTCTCCCTGGCCCGCGCCGGGGACCGCCACGCCCTCACGATCGTCGATCAGGCCGCCCGCTTCACCGGCCTGGCGCTGGGCAACCTGGTCAAGGTCGTGGACCCCGCCGGGTTCGTCCTCGGCGGCGGCATGACGGCCGTGGGCGACTTCTACCTGGATCGCGTCCGGGCGGCACTCGCGGAGGCGCTCGAGGGCTATCCGACCGTCGAGGTGCGGGTGGCCGAACTCGGTGGCGACGCGGGCGTCGTCGGCGCGGCGGCGGTCGCGGATCACGTGTTCGCCGGCCGGGGCGTGGGCATCGGATGATGAGCCCCGAGACCCTGAGCCTCCTGCTCGCGGCCGCGGGGATCTTCGCCCTGCGCATCCTGGACGTGTCGATCGGCACGCTGCGCATCGCCTTCCTGGTCCGCGGCCGGCGCGCGATCGCCGGGGGCCTCAGCTTCTTCGAGTCGCTCGTGTGGCTGACCGCGGCGGCCCAGGTCATCACCAGCCTCGATGCGCCCGTCAAGTTCGTGGCGTACGCCGCGGGCTACGCCGCGGGGACCGTGCTGGGCGTGTCGATCGAACGCTGGATCGGCGCCGGCGACACGCTGCTGCGGGTCGTCACGCCGGTGGGGAGCCCGCCGGTCGAGACGCCGCTGCGCGAGGCGGGCTACTACGTCACCTCGCTCAACGCCCAGGGGCGCGACGGCGACGTCCGCGTGCTCTTCACGGTGCTCTCGCGCCGAAAGGTGCCCGCGGCCCTGCGCATCGTCCGCCAGGCGAGCCCCAACGCCTACGTCACGCTGGAGGCCACGACCCCGGCCCGGGCCTCGTCGATCGGTGCCTCGCACGTGCGCAAGTAGGCGCGTGCCGACACGCCGGCGCCCTGGCGGGGAGGGCCGATCGGGCCCCCGGCCCACGGGTCAGCCGAGGTCGAGGCGCGCGAGCCGACCCTCGGGGTCGCTCCAGGCGCGGATCGGTCGGCCCAGGGCGCGGGCCGCGGCGGCGGCGACGGCCGGATCGGCCCGCAGGTCCGCCGCGTGGATGAGGACCGGCCGCGGCGCCGGCAGCCAGCCGCGGCCGTCGTGGGCTCGGGCCAGGCTGGGCGCGAGGAGCCAGTCATCGGCCCAGACACGCTTCACCGCGATGAGCGCCGGCCGTCCGCGGACGGCCGGGCTGCCGGGGGCGCCGGGCCTGCGCACGGTCAGACGCGACGGCAGGCCCCCCAGGGCGTCGTAGAACGTGTCGACCACGGCGTCGAGCAGGGCGTGATCGCGCACCCAGGCGGCCACGGTCGGCAGCAGGTCCTCGACGTCGTCCTCGTCCGGGTCGCGCGGGTCGAGCTCCGCGAGCAACGCCTCGATGCGCTCCGGCAGGTTGTTCCAGCGGTAGAAGTCGGCCTCGACCTGCGGTGGGACGACGGCCATCGGCGCCACGGGCACGCCGTGCGCCTCCGCACGCCGCAGCCAGGCGAGCTCCGGGACCTCGCCGGCGAACCCGGCCGGCGCGTCCGGGGCGGCGGCGGGTTCGGTGGGGCGGCGGCCTGGCGGCATCGGGCCAGTGTAGCCGGCGGGGTGCGAAAGCGCGTCCCATGGCGCACTCAGCCCGGCGTGATAGCCTCGCGGCGATGGCGGATCGGGTCGTGAGAAGCTCCAGCACGCGCGTCGGCGCGCGTGCGCCCGCCGGCCGGCAGCATGGCGCCGGCCGCGTCTGGGTCCTGGCCCTGGCGCTGGCGGCGCTCGTCGGCCTCGGCGGCTGGCAGACCGCGGGTCTGCTCGTCGGCGAGGAGGTCCGCGTACCGGCCGTCGCCGGGCTCGACTACGAAGAGGCGGTCACGCGCCTGCGCGACGCCGGCCTCGCGCCCACCCCGTACGCCGAACTCGACGCCCGGGCCCGGCCCAACGAGGTGTTGTCCCAATCGCCGGCCGCCGGCCAACCGGTGCGGCCCGGCCGGGTCGTGGCGCTCGGCGTCAACACGCTGCCCGAGCTGCGCATCACGCCCGACCTGGTGGGTCTGCGCGAGGCCGACGCGATCGCGCGCGCGGCTGCCATCGGCGTCGTCGTGGGCCGCGTCGTCTACGTGTACGGCGAACGACCGGCAGGCACCGTGGTCCGGCAGGAACCGGCCGCCGGCGTCGCGTTGGCGACCGGTCAGGACGTCGTCCTGTCGGTGAGTCGCGGCGACGTCGACGCGCCCTTCGTGCTGCCCGACCTCCGCGGCCAGCCGATCGAGGTCGCCGAGGCGACGTTGGCCAACCTTGGCGTTCGGCACGTCGAGCGGGTGGCCGCCGCCGTGAGCTTCGACCGCGCCGGCGCCGTCACCGATCAGCGCCCGGCCGCGGGCAGCGAGGTGCTGGCGGCCACGCCGGTCACCCTGGTGTTCGCGGTCGAGGGCACGCGCGTGGTGCCGGTTCCGGAGCTGGTCGGTCTGCCGCTGTGGCGCGCGCAGCTGGCGCTGCGGGCGGCGCGGCTGGAGCTCGGTGCGGTCCGGCGCATCGAGGACGCGACCCTGCCCGAGGGCGTGGTCGAGGCGCTGCCGGGAGGCTACACGGTCGTCGGCAGCCCGATCGCCGTCGTCGTCAACGGTTCCGGCGGGCAACTCGAGCTCGGTGGCTACGATGACCTGCTGTGGCCGGGCGACCTCGACTGGTCGAGCGAGACGCGGCGTCTGCCGGACGCCGACGCGCCGGCCGGTGCGACCGAGGGCGGCTTCGCCGGCGGCTCGGCCGACGGGGGCGCGCCGCTGTCGGGCGGGCCCCCGCCCGAGGTCGCGACCCCGGACGTCCCGCCGCCCGGCACGGCCAGGACCGAATCCGACGGCAGCCGCAGCATCCCCTTCCGCTTCGACCCGGCGTCCGTGGGCATCGCGAGCCTGGCGCGGGAGGCGTACGCCTTGCGGCTGGTCATCGTCGACGACGAGGGCGAGCGGGTGGCCTTCGATCGTCAGTTGGCGGCCGGCGAGCGGGTGGAGATCTCGGTGCGCGTGGTCGGCGACGAGGCGATGTTGCAGACCTTCATCAACGGGTCGTTCTTCCAGGCCTGGCGCCCCTAGCCGCGTCGCGGACGCGGCGGCTGCCGCGTGAGTCAGTTCGCGTCGTCGCGGCCGCGGTGCCGCGTAGACTGCGACAGGTTCCACCCGAGGTGTCGCGACCCGCGACCCGGCCGAAGGAGGAGACGTGCACGAACCCGATATCTCGCCGCTCGCGCGGCGGCTCGCCGAGGAGAACAACGTCGACTGGCGCCGGCTTGCGGGCACGGGCGAGCAGGGTCGGGTGGTCGAGCGTGACGTCCTGGGTTACCTCGCACGCGTCATGGCCGGCGAGGAGGCCGTCGATCCGACGCCCGAGCCGGTGCCGGAGGGGATGGAGGCGTGGCCGGCCGCCGACGTCGGTCGCCACGCGGCGAGCGACGCGGACGACGACGAGCCCACCTCGCCCCCGACGCTCGACGACGACCTGTTCCTGTTCGAGGACCCTCTGCCCCCTGATGCGGTCGAGGCGGACGATGCGCTGTTCGTCGCTGGGGACGAGGGCGAGCCGCGGCGAGAGGCGGTCGCGCGCGAAGCCGCCGTTCCCGACGACGACGGCCACGTCATCGAGGCGCCGGGCGGTGGCGAGAACGACGGCGACGACGGCGTCTGGCTCGTCGGCGACGACGCCGACGAGGAGGACGACGGAGCGGGCGAGGCGCCAGAGACCGGCGCGACGCGTCCCATGGAGGCCACCGATCTGGGGGGTCCCGACGCGGGTGGCGAGATGCGGCTCGACGAGCTGCCCGACCTGACCGACGACGACGGCGACACCTTCGCTGGCGAGGACGAGCGCGCGCGGCTGCCCGGCGGGCGCGATGCGCTCGAGCTCCCCGACCTCTTCGCGGGCGAGGACCGAGCGCAGGACGACGAGGACGCCGCGCACGCCGACATCTCGCTCGAGACCGACGACGGCGCCGACATGTGGGGCACCGGGGCCGAGCCCGAAGCCTCGCCGGGGTTCCCGATCGACGCGAGCCAGGCGGACGAGGTCGTGGCGGAGGCCGCGCCACCGGCCGCTGTGCGGTCCGAGGAGAGCGTGCCCGCGGCGTCCGCCTCGTCGCCCCCGGCGCTGGCCGTCTCGCTCGTGCGTCACGGTCAGTTGTGGCGCCGGCGGATCGACGATCGCACCCTGCGGCAGGTGGCCTCGGATGCCGCCGCCGCCCTCGACGTGTCGTCCGCCACGGTGGTGGTGCTGCTCATGGCGCGGGCGGCCCGTCGTGCCGGCGTGGCCGACGGTTCGATCGGCGCGTGGCGCTGGCGGCGCGAGGGCGCCGACAGGCTCGCCATCGATCCGGAGGCGACGGTGCACGATGCCGCCCGGCGGATCGAGACCCGCGCGGATGGCGCCGGTGCCCCGGCGGCCAGCCTGGTCGTGGCCGATCTCACCGGCCTGGACGTGGACGAGGCCGTCCTCCACCTCGAGGCGCCGGTCTTGGCGCTGGGACGTTCGTCCGCCGACGGCGCTTGGCTCAGCCTGTCGGGCGACGACCTCGACGGCGGCGCGGCCTCCGGCCTGGCGCGGATCGCCGAGTTCCTCGCGTCACCGGTCCGCTTGCTCCTCTGACGCCGGTTCGAGCGGGAGCAGGAGCCACATCGCGGGATACGCCAGGGCGGTGATCCCGAGGGACGGCAGCAGGCTGAAGAGCCAGATCCCGCGCACGACGTTGGGTCGCGCGCCGACGAAGTCGGCGATGCCGCCGCAGACGCCGCCGACGACGCGGCGCCGGCTCCGTCGCAGGGGCCTGTCGGCGCCGAACGGCCGCCGCGCGCGGCGCTGCTCGTGCGGTAGGGGATCGCCGGCCGTCGAGGGCGTCGGATCGCGCGGGGTCATGGCGCCTCCTGCGGCAACCAGGGCCAGCGCGGGGTGATGGCGGCGTCCCCGAGGGCGGCGTGCACGGTCGCCTCGAGCGTGCGGACGTTCGTGCCAGCGTAGTGATCGGGCACGATCGCGAGGTGGCGAAGCGCCTTGGCGTAGTTCCTGCGACCGCCGCGTGCCGAACCCATCGCGCGGGCCTTGTGCAGCGCGGCGCACAGGAGGATCACCCCGGCGGCCCAGGCGCGTGCGGTGCCCTCGGCGGCGAGCCACCAGGGCTCGAGCGCCTCGTGGGCGTCCCAGAAGCGACCGGCCTCGAAGAGCCCGATGGTCGTGCTCCAGGCGGGATCGCGCGCGATCTCGGACATGTCCGCCAGGTTAGCGCGGTGCGGGCTGGGAGACCGTGCGATGGACCGGTGTGCGGCGCCCGTCCGGGCACGGTAGATTGCGTCCGAGATGGCCCACGTTCCGCAACGCATCGTCGTCGCCGTCAGCGGCGGCTCCGGCATGCCCTACGCCGTGGACCTGCTCGCGGCGCTGGCGCGGGTCGAGGGCGTCGAGACGCACCTGGTCGTCACGGCGGGCGCCAAGCTGGTGCTGCCGACGGAGATCGACCTCGCCCTGCCCGACCTGCTGGCGCTGGCCGACGTCGTCCACAAGGACGGCGACCTCGGCGCGCCGATCGCATCCGGCAGCTTCCGCGCGCACGGCATGGTGGTCGTGCCCTGCTCCGCCGGCACGCTGGCGAAGGTGGCGCAGGGGTTCACCGACAACCTCGTGGCGCGCGCGGCCCACGTGTGCCTCAAGGAGCGCCGGCCGCTCGTCCTGACCGTCCGCGAGGCGCCGTATCCGAGGCCGATGCTCGTCAACATGCTGGCGGCGCACGACGCGGGCGCCACCGTGCTGCCCGCATCGCCGGGTTTCTACCACCGGCCCGGCTCCGTCGCCGAGCTCATCGCCGGCATCACCGCGCGCACGCTCGACCTGCTCGGGCTCGAGCACCGCCATGCCCCCCGCTGGCGCGATGACGGCTGACCGCGTCGCCGGCCTGGTTCCGGCCGCGGGCAGCGGCGACCGTCTCGGACGGGGGCCCAAGGCGTTCGTCGAGCTCGCGGGCACGCCGATGCTGGTGTGGACGGTGGCGGCGCTGGCGCCGTGGGTCGGCGAGCTCGCGGTCGCCGTCGCCGAGCCCGACTTGCCGCGGGCGCGTGCGCTGCTCGCCCCCTGGACGACAGACGTCGACCTGCGCCTGATCGCCGGGGGAGCGACCCGGCAGGCGACCGTGCGCCACCTCCTGGAGGCGGTCGAGGCCGAGGTCGTCGTGGTCCACGATGCGGCCCGTCCGTTCCTCGATGGCGGGACCGTTCGCGCCGTGATCGCCGCCGCCATGGCTCACGGCGCCTGCTCGGTCGGCCAGCCGCTCGCCGACAGCCTGGTGCGGGTCGCCGATGGCGGTCCGGTCGACCGCGCCACCCTGCGGGCGGTGCAGACGCCGCAGGCCTTCCGACGCGGCGTGCTGGCCCTGGCGCACGCCGAGGCCGCGCGCGACGAGGCCACCGCGACCGACGACGCCGGCCTCGTCTGGCGGATGGGCCACCCCGTGGCCTGGGTCGACGGCGGCGGTCACCTGTTCAAGGTGACGACGGCGAGCGACCTGGCGGTGGCCGAGGCGGTCGTCGCGGCCGGCGCCTTCGGGGTGTCCGCGCCCCACGTCGGCGGCGCGTGAGCCACCGCGGGGAAGGCGCGCGCGGGGCCGCTGCGGCACCCGTCCGGGTGGCGGAGGCGGCGCCCGCCAAGCTGAACCTCGGGCTCCGCATCCTGGGTCGTCGCGGCGATGGCTTCCACGACCTCGACTCGCTCTTCGTCCGTCTCGATCTCGCCGACACGCTGGTCGTGCGGGCCGCGCCCGACCGCGTTGGCGCGCCCGCGGCGGCCGTCCGGCACCGATCGCCCGAGGCCGCGTCGAGCGGCGACCGGCTGGTTCGGGTCCCCGCCGGCGACGCGTGGCTGGACGACCGTCCGCTGACCCTCGGAGGCGACAACCTCGTCCTCCGAGCGGCCGCCGCCTACCGCCGCGCCGCCGCCATGGTGGGCGTCGAGGTGCCGCCGGCGGAGCTCGAGCTGGTCAAGCGCATCCCGTGGGGGGCGGGCCTCGCCGGCGGATCGGCGGACGCGGCGGCGACGCTGCGTGCGCTCGCCGCGGCTTGGCCCGCGGCCGTCGACCTGTTCGCCCTCGGCGAGACGCTCGGGTCGGACGTGCCCTTCTGCCTGTCGGGCGCCGCCGCGGCCCGCGTGGGTGGGCGCGGCGAGCGTGTCGTGGCGACCGAGGTGCCGTCGCTGGACCTGCTGCTCGTCTACCCGGGCGCCGAGGTGTCGGCCGGCGCCGCCTTCGGTTGGTGGGCGAGCGACCGCGTCGACGTCCCGGCGCCGGACGAGGAGGCCCTCCGCGCCGGCCGGCGCGTCCCACTGCACAACGCGTTGGAGCCGGCCGTGGCGGCGCGGGTGCCCGCGGTCCGGGACGCCCTCGCGGAGCTCCGGGCCCTGGGGCTGGGGCCGGTCGGCATGAGCGGCTCGGGTTCGACCTGCTTCGCCTGGGCGGCGGACGCCGCCGCCGCGACGCTGGCGGCGAGCGACCTCGCCCGGCGCCGGCCCGACTGGTGGGTGCGGGCCGTCCGCAGCGCGGCTGCCGGGGGCCCGGTGGGCGGCGCGAGCGGCGGCTAGCCCGGCCGCGGGGGCCGCGTCACAGCGGGGCGAAGTCCTGCCTGGCCGACACCGGCCGGCCGCTCTCGGCGCTGGCGTAGCTGGCCAACACGAGCCGCACGGCCTCGCGGCCGTCCTCGCCGCTGCACGCGACCTCGCGCTCGCCACGCACGGCCGCGAGGAAGGCCAGCACGTGGCGCGCGTGGGCGGAGGCGCCGGCGAAGCGGTGCTCGCTGACGTCGGTGTCGCCCCAGGTCGTGCCCGGCGAGGTGCGGTGCGCGTGACGCACCACGGGCACGCCCGTGCGGTTGGTGAACTCGAAGGTGCCCTCGCTGCCGTAGAGCCACCAGCCCTCCTCCCAGCCGGTGGCGGTCCAGGCGACCTCGACGGTGCCGATGGCGCCGCTCTCGAACGCCAGCGAGACGTGGCCGGTGTCCTCGACCTCCACCTCGAACTTGCGGTGGGCCACGCGCGCGAAGACCTCGGCGACGTCGCCGCCGAGGTAGCGCGCCAGGTCCATCAGGTGGCAACCGTTGTCCAGCAGGGTCCCGCCGCCGGCGAGCGCGCGGGTGGCGAACGACGGCTTCACCTCGCGCGCCCCGGCCCAGTCGTGGGCCTGTCGCAGGCGCACGTGCGTCAGCGTGCCGAGGTCGCCCGCCGCCAACATGCGCTTCGCGAGACCGCCCGCCGCGTGGGAGCGCAGCTGGTGGTTGACCACGAGGACGACCCCCGCGCGGCGGCAGGCGGCGATCATCTCGTCCGCCTGCTGCAGGTCGAGGGCGATGGGCTTCTCGCACAGCACGTGGACGCCCGCCGCAGCGGCCGCCAGGGTCGCTGGGTGGTGGACGGCGGTGGGCGCGCAGATCGACACGGCGTCGAGGTCCTCGGCGGCCAGCATGTCGTGGTAGTCGGCATAGGTGCGGATCACGCCCCAGGCGCCGGCGCGGGCCGCCAGCGTGGGCGCGTGCACGTCGGCCAGGGCGACGACGTCGGCGCCGGCGGCGAGGTAGCCCTCGCGGTGCAGGCCGGCGATGCCGCCGACGCCGATGATGCCGATGCGCGGCGGACGGTTCACGCCCGCCCCTCGGAAGGCTCCATGGGGGTCAGATGTGCTCCTTCGTGGGGTTGGGGACCGGTTCGAGCTCGCGGCTCTGGAAGCACTTCGAGGCGTCCAGGGTCACCCGCCGGCGCGCCCACCGAGCGGCGTTGGCGACGATGCGGCGGACGAGCGGGTGGTGGTAGGTCGGGAACGTCTCGTGGCCGGGACGGAAGTACACGACCTGGCCGTGCCCGCGGCGCCAGGTGCAGAGGCTGCGGAACACCTCGCCGCCCTGGAACCAGCTGATCATCAGCAGCTCGTCGGGCGTGGGGACGTCGAAGCGCTCGCCGTACATCTCCTCCTGCTCGAGTTCGAAGTAGGCGGGGATGCCCTCCAGGATCGGGTGCGAGGGCTGCAGGTTCCACAGCCGCTCCTTCTCGTCCGCCTCGCGCCACAGCAGCGAGGCGTGGCTGCCGAGCACGCGCTTGAACGGCTTGGAGAAGTGCCCCGAGTGCAGCACCACGAGCCCCATCCCCTGCAGGACGGCCTCGTGGACCTTGGCGGCCCAGCCGTCGCTCACCTCGGCGTGGGCCTTGTGGCCCCACCAGAAGAGCACGTCGGTGTCGGAGAGCAGCTCGTCGGAGAGCCCGTGCTCGGGCTGCCGCAGGGTCGCCGTGCGCACCTGCGCGTCCGGGTGTCGCTCGAGGACGGCGTCCTTGAGTGCGCCGTGGATGCCGTCGGGGTAGATGCGCCCGACGACCTCGTGCTCGAGCTCGTGGAGGTACTCGTTCCAGATGGTGACCTTGAGCGGCGCCATGGCGGAAGTCTACCGCCGCGGCGAGGGGGCGCTGGGCCCCCGCTGGTGCGTCGGGGCGCACGCCCCGACGAACATCCTCATCCCGTGACGGCCCCCTCGGACGCGCTGCCGACGAGCTTGGCGTACTTCGCGAGCACGCCGACGGTGTAGCGCGGCTCGGGCGGGGTCCACGCCGCGCGGCGCGTGGCGAGCTCGGCGTCGTCGAGCGCCACCGCCAGCAGGTTGCGCTCGGCGTCGATCGTGATCGTGTCGCCCTCCCGCAGCAGGCCGATCGGCCCGCCCACGGCCGCCTCCGGCGCCACGTGCCCGACGACGAGGCCGTAGGTGCCGCCCGAGAAGCGCCCGTCGGTGATCAGGCCGACCGCGTCGCCGAGGCCCTTGCCGATGATCGCGCTGGTGGGGGAGAGCATCTCGCGCATGCCGGGGCCGCCGACCGGTCCCTCGTAGCGGATGACGAGGACGTCGCCCGCCGCGATGCGGTCCTCGAGGATGGCCGCCATCGCGTCCTCCTCCGACTCGAAGACGCGCGCCGGGCCCGTGATGCGCGTCTGCTTCAGGCCCGACGTCTTGGCCACGGCGCCCTCGGGCGCGAGGTTGCCGCGCAGGATCGCCAAGTGCCCCTCGGCGTACTTCGGGCGGTCGAACGGCAGGATGACGTCCTGGCCGGCGGGTGGCGTCGACGGCAGGTCGGCGAGGTTCTCGGCGACCGTCTGGCCGGTGATCGTCATGCACTCGCCGTGCAGCAGCCCGGCGTCGAGCAGCAGGCGCATCACCTGGGGGATGCCGCCGGCGCGGTGGAGGTCGGTGGCGACGTAGCGCCCGGAGGGCTTGAGGTCGCACAGGTGGGGCGTTCGCCGCCGGATCGCCTCGAAGTCGTCGAGGTCGAGCGGCACCTCGGCCGCCCGGGCGATCGCGAGCAGGTGCAGCACGGCGTTGGTGCTGCCGCCGACCGCCATGACGACGGTGATGGCGTTCTCGAAGGCCTCGCGGGTCAGCAGGTCACGCGGCCGCACGTCGTCGGCGATCAGCCGCAGCAGGACCTCGGCGGCCCGCTCGGTCGAGCGGGTCTTCTCGTCATCTTCGGCGGCCTCGGTGCTCGAGTAGGGGAGCGACAGGCCGAGCGCCTCGATGGCCGACGACATCGTGTTGGCCGTGTACATGCCGCCGCACGAACCGTTGCCCGGGCAGGCGTGCTGCTCGATGGCGCGGAACGTCTCGAGCGGGATGCGCCCGGCGGCGTACTCCCCGACCGCCTCGAAGACCGACACGATCGTCAGGTCCTGGCCGTCGTGGTGGCCGGGCTTGATCGTGCCGCCGTAGACGAACACGGCGGGGACGTTCAGGCGCGCGATCGCGATCATGGCGCCCGGCATGTTCTTGTCGCAGCCGCCGATCGCCAGCAAGCCGTCCATCGACTGGCCCCGCACGACCGTCTCGATGCTGTCGGCGATGACCTCGCGCGAAACCAGCGAGCACTTCATGCCCTCCGTGCCCATCGAGATGCCGTCGCTGATCGTGATCGTGCCGAAGGTCTGCGGCATGCCGCCGGCGCGGCGCAGCGCGACCTCGGCGGCGGCGGTCAGGTCGCCCAGGCCGGCGTTGCACGGGGTGATCGTGCTGTGGCCGTTGGCGATCGCCACGATCGGCTTGTGGAAGTCGTCGTCGGTGAAGCCGACGGCGCGCATCATCGCGCGGTTGGGCGCGCGGTGGTCGCCTTGGGTGACGATGGCGGAGCGGCGGTTGGGGGCGGTGCGTTCGGGCATCGGGGTCCTCCGAGGGGGGCATCGTACCCGCGCCGGGCGGCGCGCGCGGGGGGATCGGGCCGGGGCCTTTCGGGCGCGAGGCGCGGCGAGGCGGACGTCGTCGCGCCGTGCGGCTACCCGGCGGTGGTGGCCTCGCCCGCGGCGCCGATCCCGACGCGGGTGGGTAGCGCCGCCACGACGGCGGCGGTGAAGGCCGCCGTGCCCCGCGTCCCTCCGAGGTCGCGCGTGGGGTCGTCGGCGAGCGCCGTGCGGACCGCGCCCTCGAGCGCGTCGGCCGCCGCCGGTGCCCCCAGTCCGAAGCGCAGCATCATCGCGGCCGACAGCAGCGTGCCGGTCGGGTTGGCGAGGTCGCGGCCGGCGATGTCCGGGGCGCTGCCGTGCACGGGCTCGTAGAGCCCGACGCGCCCCCCGAGGCTGGCCGACGGCAGGACGCCCAGCGAGCCGGGCAGCACGGCGGCGAGGTCGGAGAGGATGTCACCGAACAGGTTGGCGGTGACCACCACGTCGAAGGCCGCAGGGTCGCGGACGAGCTGCATCGCGGCGTTGTCGACGTACAGGTGGTCCAGCGCGACGTCCGGGAACTCGCTCTCGTGCACCGCGACGACGACGTCGCGCCAGAACTGCGAGACGTCGAGCACGTTGGCCTTGTCGACGCTGGTGACGCGGCCGCGCCGCAGCCGCGCGGCCTCGAAGGCGCTGCGGGCGATGCGCTCGACCTCGTGCCGCTCGTAGACGTCGGTGGAGACGCCGCGGTCGGGGCCGTTCTGGGAGGGCTTGCCGAAGTAGATGCCGCCGGTCAGCTCGCGCACGATCAGCAGATCGGTGCCGCGCGCGATCTCGGGCTTGAGCGGCGACAGGTGCTCGAGGCCCTCGAAGACCGTCACCGGCCGCAGGTTGGCGTAGACGCCGAGATGCCGCCGCAGACCCAGGATGCCGCTCTCGACCCGCAGCTCGCGCGGCAGCCGGTTCCACGGGTGGTCGCCCACGGGACCCCCGGCCGAGCCCATGAGCACCGCGTCCGCCTCGAGCACCGCGGCCTTGGTGACCTCCGGCAGCGGCGCGCCGTGGTGATCGATCGCGTGGCCGCCGAAGGGCAGCGGCGTGAAGTCGAAGCCCAGCCCGGCGCGCGGCGCCAGCGCCTCGAGCACCTCGAGGGTGGCGTCGATCACCTCGGGCCCGATGAAGTCGCCGGCGAGGACCGCGATGCGGTGGCGCGTCACGCGGTCCCCCCCGCGACGTAGGGGAGGCGCTCGGCGGTGGCCGCGACGTCGGCGTCGTGCTCGAGCAGTTCCGCCAGCGGGTCGTAGCGACCGCGGGTCAGGGCGTCGCGGGCGGTGGCGGGCAGCGCGCCGGCGTAGCCGTGCCCGGCGACGGTCACGGTCGCGGCGGTCACGTCGATCGCGACCTCGGCCGCCGGGTCGGCCTCGACCGCCGCGCAGACCGCGGCGAGGTCGTCGTCGCCCAGCGCCAGGCACACCATGCCGAGGGTGGTGGCGTTCTGGAAGAAGATCTCCGCGAACGAGCCGGCGATCACCGCCCGGAAGCCGGCCCGCACGATCGACTGGGGGGCGTGCTCGCGGGAGCTCCCGCAGCCGAAGTTGCGGCCCGACAGGAGGACCGTCGCGCCCTGCCGCTCGGGTTGGTCGAGCGGGTGGTCGAGCGGGCGCCCCTCCTCGTCGAAGCGGACGTCGCGGAAGAGTGCGTCGCCCAGGCCGTCGAAGGTGATCGCCCGGAGGTAGCGCGCCGGGATGATGCGGTCGGTGTCGATGTCGTCGCCGGGGACGACCACGCCGCGACCGGCCAGCTGCAGGATCGGTTCGAGCGCCATGTCAGGCCTCCCGGGCGCCGAAGACGGCGCGGGCATCGGCGACGGCCCCCGTCACCGCGGCGGCGGCGACCATGACGGGGCTCATGAGGACGGTGCGGCCCGTGGCCGAGCCCTGGCGCCCCTTGAAGTTGCGGTTGCTGGAGCTGGCGCAGAGCTCGTCGCCCCGGAGCTTGTCGGGGTTCATCGCCAGGCACATCGAGCACCCCGCGGCCCGCCACTCGAAGCCGGCATCGATCAGCACCCGGTCGATGCCCTCGCGTTCGCAGGCCTCCTTGACCAGCGTCGAGCCCGGCACGGCGATGGCGCGCACGCCGGGCGCGACCCTGCGGCCGCGCAGCACGGCGGCCACCTCGCGGAAGTCGCTGAGGCGGGCGTTCGTGCACGAGCCCAGGAAGGCGACGTTCACCGGCGTGCCGGCGATGGCCTGGCCGCCTTGCAGCTGCATGTGCGCCAGGGCCTCGACGATCGACGCCCGCTCGCCGGCGGGGACCTCGTCCGGGTGCGGCACGCGCTCGTCGATGAAGACCGCCTGGCCGGGGTTGATGCCCCAGGTGACCGTCGGGGCGATGTCCGCGGCATCGATGACGACGACGTCGTCGTAGGCGCAGCCGGGGTCGCTGGCGGTCGCCCGCCAGCGGGCCACCGCCTCGTCCCACGCGGCGCCCTGGGGCGCGTACGGCCGCCCCTCGAGGTAGGCGAAGGTCGTGTCGTCGGGGTTGACGTAGCCGCAGCGGGCGCCGCCCTCGATCGACATGTTGCACACCGTCATCCGCTCCTCCATGCTCATGCGGTCGAAGACGTCCCCGGCGTACTCGTAGGCGTAGCCGATGCCGCCGTTGACGCCGAGGGTGCGGATGATGTGGAGGATGACGTCCTTGGCGTAGACGCCGGGCCCGAGCTGGCCGTTCACCTCGATGCGACGCACCTTGGGTTTGGTCATCGCGATCGTCTGGGTCGCCAGCACGTCGCGCACCTGGCTCGTGCCGATGCCGAAGGCGACGGCCCCGAAGGCGCCGTGGGTGCTCGTGTGGGAGTCGCCGCAGGCGATCGTGGTGCCCGGCTGGGTGATGCCCTGCTCCGGGCCGACCATGTGCACGATGCCCTGGCGGCCCGAGCCGAGGTCGAAATAGGTGATGCCGTGACGCTCGCAGTTCGCCCTGAGCGCCTTGATCATCGCGTCGGCCAGGGGGTCGGCGAACGGTTCCTGGCGCTGGTCGGTCGGAACGATGTGGTCGACGGTGGCGAACGTGCGGTGTGGCATCCGCACGGGGAGGCCGAGGTCGTCGAGCATGCCGAAGGCCTGTGGGCTGGTGACCTCGTGGATGAGGTGCGTGCCGATCAGGAGTTGGGTCTGGCCGTTGGCCAGGGTGCCCACGGCGTGGGCGTCCCAGACCTTGTCGAAGAGGTGGCGGGGCTCGTTCAAGGAAGACTCCTCGGGTCGCGCGCTCGGGGCGCCGGCGCATGACGGTCGTAGCTCGGACACGCCCCCGGCCGATGGGGTTCGACCGGGGGCGCGACGGGGTGGGCGGGACGCCTCAGCGAGGCGGCACGACGACGTTCGCACCCGGCCGGCGTAGGGGCAGGGTGTGGCGCCGCTGGATGACCCGCAGCCGTCGGCGCGTTCGGGGGCGAGACTGCATGGGGCAGAGCGTACGCAGACGGGCGTCGGCTGTCAACGTCGCAAGGCGGCGGGCGCGCCGACGCGCCCGCCGCCGACGTTCAGCCTCGCCCGCCGCGGCCGATCGCCGGT